>JBMONM010000180.1:0-6273 GCA_049324675.1 Thermodesulfobacteriota bacterium | reverse complement strand
CGGGGCTTCGCCGCCCTCGGGGACGGCCGGAGCGGTTTCCGGCGCGGGTTCCTTCTTCTTGCCCACGAAAAAGGCCACCCAGATGCCCACCTCGTACAGGATGATGATCGGGCCGGCCATGAGCAACTGGTTGATGGCGTCCGGGGTGGGGGTCAGGATGGCCGCGGCGATGAAGGCCAGAAGCACGGACCAGCGCTGGAATTTTCGCAGGGACTTGCTGGTCACCACCCCCATGCGGGCCAGGAAGAAAATGGCCACCGGCAGGTTGAAGATCAGCCCGAAGGCGATGAGCAGGGTCACGGCCAGGGAAAAATACTCTCCCACCGTGGGCATGATGGTCACCAGGTCCGAGGCGTAGTCCACGAAAAACTTGAACCCGAAGGGAAAGACCACATAGTAGCCGAAAAGCGCCCCGCACACGAAAAAAAGCGCCGAGGCCAGGGCCGCCGGAAACACCATGCGCCGCTCCTCGCGGTACAGGCCCGGCCCCACGAAACGCCACAACTGGTAAAAGATGTACGGGCTGGCCACGAAGATTCCGGTCACGAAGGCCAGCTTCATCACCGTGAAAAACTTCTCGGGCAACGTCAGGGCGATCAGCCCGCTGCCCTCGGGCAGAACCCGGGTCAGCGGCACTAAAAGCACCTCCAGCAACCGCTCGGCAAAGGCGTAGCTGATGAAAAATCCCACGCCGATGCCCACGAAACAGCGCAGGATCCTTTTTCGCAGTTCCGTCAGATGCTCAAGCAGGGTGACCTGCCGGACCTCTTCGCCCCCGCCCGTGGAGGCGGCCGTACTTTTTTCCTCAGTCATGCGCGTCAATCCGGAAGGTTGATGATCGTTGCAGCCAGGTCGGCCCCATGCCGGTCACAACTCCACCTGCACCCCGAGCTCCACGACGCGGCCCGGCGGGATGCCGAAATAGGTGGTGGCCGGACGGGCGTTCTGGGACATGAGCGCGAACAGTTTCTTGCGCCAGGAGGCCAGCCCGGAGCGGCCCGTGGTCAGAAGCGTCTCCCGGCCCAGGAAGAAGGTGGTGTCCGCGGGGCCGTCCGCCGGCAGTCCCGCATCCCGGGCCCGGGCCATGATCCGGGGCACGTTGGGCGTCTCCATGAACCCGTAGCGGGCCAGGAGGCGGTAAAACCCCTGGCCCAGGTCGCTTATGGTCAGGCGCTCCCGCGGGTCGACATAGGGGGTATCCGCCGAGGTCACCGTGAGGATGACCACATGCTCATGCAACACCTTCGTATGCTTGAAGGAATGCAGGATGGTCAAGGGGGTCCCGGTGGGGGAAACGGACATGAACACGGCCGTTCCCGGTACGCGATACGGTTTTTTCGCGGCCACTTCGGCCAAGAACTCGGACAGCGGGAGGGACACGGCCAGAAACCGGCTGTGCAGCGCCTTGCGGCCGTCGCGCCAGGTGACCATGGAGGCCACGACCACGGCCCCGATGAGCAGTGTGAACCAACCGCCGTCCAACACCTTGAGAAGGTTGGACGAAAGATACGAGAGATCGAAACCCAGGAACACGATCACGGGAAGAAGCGCCTTCCACAGGGGCTTTTTCCAGGAATACCGGGCCACGAAAAAATAGAGCGTGGACGTGACGGTCATGCTGGCCGTGACCGCGATGCCGTAGGCCGCGGCCAGCCGGCTCGACTCCTTGAAGATGAATACCAGGCCGATGCATATCCACATGAGGGCGAAATTGATCTCCGGGATGTATATCTGCCCTTCGAACTCGCGCGAGGTGTGGATGATGCGCAGGCGCGGCCATACCCCGAGCTGGATGGCCTGACGGGTCAGGGAGTACACCCCGGAAATCATGGCCTGGGAGGCGATGACCGCCGCCATGGTGGCCAGGGCGACCGTGGGATAGAGGACCTCCCGGGGAACGATGCCGTAGAAGGGGTTCGCGGCGATCTCCGGCCGGGCCAGGAGCCCTGCCCCCTGGCCGAAATAGTTCAAAACGAGCGCCGGAAAGACCAGGGCCAGCCAGGAGATGCGGATGGGGCCGGCCCCGAAATGGCCCATGTCCGCGTACAACGCCTCACCGCCGGTAATGCACAGGACCACTGCCCCAAGCACGATCATGCTGTGAAAACGATTTTCCTGGAAAAACGTCACGGCCTCCAGCGGGTTGACGGCCTCGATCACCGAAAGGTCCTCGAAGATGTGCACCAGACCGAAGGCCCCGATGGCCGTGAACCACACGAGCATGATCGGGCCGAAGACCCGGCCAATGCCGGCCGTGCCGTGCCGCTGCACAGCGAACAGGCCGAACAGGATGGCGCAGGTGATGGGCAGGACAAAGGGGGCTGCGGCGTCCGTGGCGGTGTTCAGGCCCTCCACGGCGGACAAAACGGAAATGGCCGGGGTGATAACCCCATCCCCGTAGAGCAGGGCCGCTCCGCACAGGCCCAGAAAGGTGAGCACGGGCGCAAGCCGCCCGAGGGCTTCCTTTTTGGGCAACAGTTCGAGCAGGGCAAACATGCCGCCCTCACCCTTGTTGTCGGCCCGCAGGATGAACAGGATATACTTGATGGTGATGATGATGGTCAGGGACCAGAAGACCAGGGACAATACGCCCAAGACATTATGGCGGTCCGGGGGCACGGCATGGATGCCGTGGAAACACTCTTTCAGGGCGTACAGGGGACTCGTGCCGATATCCCCATACACGATGCCCAGGGCGCCGAGGGCCAGCCCCAGCGTCCGCGAGAGGCCGCCGTTGGGCGGCGGGCCGGATTCCGGTTCGGTATCGGGCGGCTGGGCCGGGGGGGGCGCCGGGACCCCGGGCGTGTCTTCCGGTCCTGCCTGGATATCGGACATGCTCGCTCCATTGGGTAGCCTGGTGTGGTCGCCCCGTCGTCATGCTGCGCGATATCCGGTCATGATCCCGGACCGCGACGATACCACCATGGCGACGCACGGCTCCGCGCAAAAAGGCCTCCACGACGGGAAGGCCGTCGCGAGGCCGCCCGGGGGGAACGGGAGCGCGGGTCCAAGGAGGGGATTTAAGCTTGCGGGTACCGGGCGGCAAGCTTTTTTTCCGGGTCCGCTACTGGTCGCGCGGCGTGCCGTCCTGGTGGCAATACCCGTCGGCCTCGTCGTCATCGGCCTCGCAGATCCGGATGATTCGCAGGGGAATGTCCAACTCTTCAAAATTGATGTATTTTTTGGCTTCTTTGACTGCATGGGCCTCGTTGTGACCCGAAACGACCACGTAGTCTGTCGCGCTGACCCGTTCCTTGCGACGAAACCATCGTGTAAAGACGTGTACCTTGGTGGCGAAATACACCCGATATTTTTTCATGGCTATCCGTATGTGTTCTGATTCATCAAGATGGCTGAACAGCGAAAGGGGCCAAAAAGGCTCAAAGGCGGGGGTGCGACCTTACGCGTTACTTTCAAACGAAAGTATGTCAGGTTTGGAAAATGGCGTCAACACATCCGGACGGGCTTGGTGACGAAGATCGCTCCTTGCCTGCTCCCAAAAAACCGGCTAAAAGTCCCGAGGGTCATTTCCATGCCGTCGTGCCGGGATCGGAACCCCTCCGCTCTCTCGCGCCTTACCGGCGGGACATCGAACACGCGGGGATGACATGTCCGACACGCCGCCGCAGGTCGCCTTCCAGGTCGCCGTTTCCGCCAAAAAGCAGTCCAAGCTGGGCACCGGAGGCACGTCCCAGGAGACCCAACGCTCGATCTACTTCTATGCCGAGCGCACCGCCGGCGGCGACATGTTTCTCCAGCCCCTGAACGCCAATTTCGTTCCGGCCGGGGAGAAGACCCCCATCACCCAGGAAGCCTTCATCCAGAAGTATCGTCCCGAACCGCTGATCTTTTACAACAAGGTCAAGCCGGCCATGGACACCCTGGCTTCAGAGCTGCGCAAGGGGGACCAGAACCTGGAGCGCGGCCGCCTGGACAAGGCCGAGGCGGCCTACAAGAAGGTCCTGGACATCGACTCCGCGAACATCAAGGCCATCTTCAGCCTGGGCATCGCCTATCTCAAGGGGGGAAACACGGAGGACGCCGGGGGTATCTTCGACAAGATCATGTCCCTGGAGCTGGCCTTCGGCCCGGAGCACACCCACCTGTTCAACGAATTCGGCATCCGGATGCGCAAGGCCGACATGCTGGACAAGGCCCTGGACTACTACCGCAAGGCCGCGGCCCTCAACGCCGACGACGAGCACCTTCTTTTCAACATGGCCCGCATCCATTTCGAACTGCGCGACTTTCCCTCGGCCGGGGAGAGCCTGCGCCAGGCCCTGAAAATCAACCCCGGCCTTTCGGTCGCGGCTAAGATGCTCAAAAGCGTGGAGAGGCTGGCCGACATGCCCGGGGAACAGAACCCGTAAGGCCCCGCCCTGCGGGACATGCCCCCGGCCGCGGTCGCCCCGGTTCCATCGGCCGCTTCGCGCGGCCCTCTCCCCTACCGGCCCTCCATGTGGCGCAGGGCCGTATGCAGGGCATAGCTCCAGGCCGCCTGTTCAAGGACCTCGCGCCGGCCCTGATCCACGCCGGCCAGGGCCAGCAGGTGCCGGCACGCGCCGTGGGCCGCCTCGGCGACACCTGTGGGCTCGCCGCCGTACGCCGCCGTCTGGGCCACGGTGCGGTCGATGCAACTGCGATAGCCGTGCAGAAAACGGGCGTCGTGACCGCCCCGGGTCTGGGGTCCCTGGGCCATGGCCGGTCCGGCCAGGGCCGCGACCGTGGCCAATGCCACCGCAAGCGCCGTCCGGCGCACCCGCCGCATCATGAAGGGGCGACTCCCTGGCCGGCGGTGAAATGCGCGGCAATGACCGCCGCGTCGCCGGGGCGGGATTTGACCCCCAGTTCCTTTGCCTCTCCGGAACAGACGAACTCCCCTGCGGACAGCCGCACCATGCCGGCGGAGATGGCCGGGCCGTAGGGAACCTGCTCGCGCATCTCCTCGAACTCGATGCGGTCCGGAAAGATCACGGGCACGGGTTTGCCTGAAAAATCCTCGAAGATGATGTACTTCACGTCGCGTTCCCCCCTTTCGCGGTCGCGCCGAAGCGTTTGGCGATGGCCTTGGCCGGAATGATGCCCGTGGCCGCGGCCGAGACGATGTTTCCGGCCACGCCGGGGCCGTCCCCGGCCACGAACATGCCGGACACCGCCGTCTCGAGTTCCCGGCTGGTCTCCACCTGGGTGGCGAAAAACTTGATCTCCGGAGCGTACAGCAGGGTTTCGTCGTTGGTCACCCCGGGCACGACCTGGTTGAGCTTCTCCAGGCCCTCGCGCAGGTTGGTCATGATCCGGGCCGGCAGGGCCATGGACACGTCCCCGCAGACCACGTCGGTCATGGTCGGCTGGATGTAGCCGGCCTTGACCTTGGCCCAGGTGGAACGGCGTCCCCGGCGCAGGTCCCCGAAACGCTGCAGAATGGGCCGGCCGCCGCCGATGATGGTGGCCAGGGTGCCGATGGATTCGCCGTAGGCCTGGTTGTCGGTGACCGGTTCGGTGAGCACCACCTTGGACAGGAAGGCGAAGTTGGTGTTGTCGGATTTCCTGTCGCGATAGGCATGGCCGTTGACGCACACGAAGCGCTGGTAGTTTTCCAGGGCCACGAAGCCGCCCCGGTTGGTGCAGAAGGTCCGGGTCATGTCGTCGTAATGGCTGGTGCGGATAAAAAAGGTCGGGTCGTAGATGACGCTGGTCAACTCGTCCATGATGTCGTTGTGGACCTCGACCCGAACCCCCACCTCGATGCCCCGCTGGGAGACGGACAGCCCATGCGTCCTGGCCACCCGGCCCATCCATTCCGCGCCCGCCCGGCCCGGGGCCAGGACCACCGCCGGGGCGTCGTACGTCCCCTTGGAGGTCTCCACCCCGCGGGCCCGGCCGCCCGTCACGATCACCCCGCGCACCTCCTCGCCGGTGCGGATGGTCACCCCGCGTTTGCGGATATAGTCGGCCATGGCCGCGATATGTCCGGGCAGGTGGTCGCTGCCCAGGTGCTTCTGGCGGATGAGCAGAAGATCGATGCCCTGGCGCCTGGCGTTGCGTCGAATCTCCCTGGCCTGGGCCATGTCCGTGGGATAGACCGGCCCGTCCATGCCGAAGCGGGTGAAGATGGCCTCGGTCTCGTCGATAAGCGCCATGGCCTCCGGAGGCGGCAGAAACTGGGTCAGGTCGGTCTTGCCCAGGATGGGGACGAAATTGAGTTTGCCGTCGGAAAAAAGCCCGGCCCCGCCCACCCCGGAAAGGATGTTGCAGGGGGTACAGTGGACGCAC
>JBMONM010000179.1:0-50149 GCA_049324675.1 Thermodesulfobacteriota bacterium | reverse complement strand
GCCTTCTCGGCGGCCTTTTCGGCCCGCGTGCGCACCGCGACCTCCCGGGTCAGGTTCCGGTTCGCCTTCTCAAGTTCCAGGGTCCGTTCGCCGACCCGCACCTCGAGCAGGTTGCGTTCCTGCTGCAAGGCCTCGCGGGAATCCCTGAGCTGGGATTCCGCGGCCTGCATGGAGGCCAGCATCTGGTGAAAGGCCTCGGCCAGATCCCGTATCTCGTCGCGGCCGCGGATATGGAAACGGAAGGCCAGGTCCCCGGTCTGCCGGATGTGCCGGGCCCCCCTGGTCAGGACCGCCAGGGGCGAGAGAATGGAGGAATACAGTCCGGCCAGGGTGACCAGACTCAAAAGGACCACCGCCGCCGCGAGAAAGGCCAGGTTGCGGAGCACCGTCTTGCCGATGTCCTCCTGGATGCGGCGCTCGTCCAGCAATGCCGCCAGTATCCAGCCTGTTCCCGGAGAACGGTGGACATAGGCGTGGCGTGGTCCCTGGGGCCCAGCCAGGACCACATGGGTCCCGTCGCCGGCCGAAAGCAGCCGCTCTCCGCCCGGGAAAAAGGAACCGACGTCGGCGAAAAGCGCCTTGCCGTCCGGGTAGGCCAGAACCACGCCCTCGCCGTCCAGCAACAAGACCTGGCCGTCGTAGCCCAGGGTGAAGTCCGTCAGGTAATCCGTGAGGTTGGTCAGGGTGATGTCCGCGCCGAGCACCCCGAAGAAGCCGCGCTCCTCGTCCGTAAGGGGCATGACCACGCCGATGTTGACGTCCGGCGAGGTCACGGAGCGATAGGGGCGCGTGCGCATGACCGCGTCGGGGTGATCCCTGGCCAGGGAATACCAGGGGCGGTCGCGCGGGTCGTATCGCGTGGGCCGCTCGCGTTTGTGGGAGCGCACGAAACTGCCGTTTTCGCGGCCCATGTACACGGAATTGACGTGGGGGTGGTATTGCCTGAACGTCCGGAAAAGATCGATGATTTCCTGTTCCCGGGGGCCGGTCCGATAGACGAAGGTCTTTTCGTCGGCCCGCAGGAAGCTGGTGAACGACTCGTCCTGCGGTGTTCTGACCCGGGCGTCCGCCGCCAGGACGCGCAGGTCGTTTTCCACGTCCCGCACGAACCGGGTCAGGGCGAAATCCAGGTGTTCCAACTGCCTTGAGATCTGGTTTTCGATGTCCGCAAAGGCCTGGGCCTTGAGCACCATGAACTGGATCAGGCCGATCACCGCCAGGATGAGCGCGCCGGAGACGGAAAACAGGGCGAGGGTCTTGGTCTGCAGACGCATCGGGCTCCCGCTTTCGTTGGGAAGAGATTTTTTCAGCTTATAGGTGTCTATACCTCCCGGATGATCGATGTCCAGAGACTTCGGCCCGGCGAAGCCCTTCCCCGGGCTATTGGATCGGCGCGCCCTCGGAGGTCTCCCCCTCGGCCACGACCGGGTTGATCAGGTTACAACCAAACTCCAGCCAGCTTAATTCGCTATCAACTGTCACCTTTACTTTCGAACACTGTCGCCGCAGCTTCTTGCCATGGAAATGGCTCGGCTCCTGGATATTCATCCCTGTATGCCTTTAGTTCAGCATTATCAAGCGGATACCATTCGTCATACGGGTATCGTCTATAAAAATCGCTTAGTCGCTCACGAAAATGTTCATCCGCCATTGCATTAAGTCGCCCTGTGCGAAGACTTTTTAGTTCTTCTAAATCAACCCTTGGCACTCGCAAGGTCACCATAAAATCCGCAGCCATTTTTTCGGAAAACCCCACCCTCTCATCTGGTGGAAGATAAAACCATTTGAGATTAAGGCGTGCATGTTGGGTGATCAAATTCTTCCAGCTTTTCGCAGAAGACGTATCTTTTCCCTTGCGTTCTACATCTCTAAAACTTCTTATCTCACAAAGAGAAACATCTCTGCTTCGCATTGCATCGCAATCTTGAGTAATTACTATTGCTGCAACAGGCCGAGCCGGGACAATAATATTAACAGGCTCTCCTTTTGTTGCGATATCATCCCATTTTACAACAGACTCCCCAATTTCATTTGCAAGCACAACTTCGCTCAGCGACAAATCAATCCTTGGCAAACCGATAAAGATATCCCCTTGGCGTATGTTTGCAGACGCAGGAGGAAATTCATAAATCATGAACCGCTCTCCCACTGAATACCCCGAGCTGCTTCCTCTTCTGCGAAGGCAAGCCGTTCGCCCTCTGCTCGTTTAAGTATCTCTTTAGCAATTCGTAATGCCTCAGCCCGAGTTACAACTCTTCCAAATATTCCTTTATAGATAGACATCGTAACAGTCAAATCGCGTTTCCGTTTTTCTTCTTGCCACGGGTCAACCATCACTGTTACCGGTGAAGCCACAAGTGAAATTGTCAACCCTATTGCTCTGGCAAATTTCTTTAGATCAATCGTAGATACTTTACTATATGGATATTGATCCCAGATTTTCACTGCAGAATCGGGATGCCCGTTGCAAATATACGAGTTCTCGACCGTGCTCGTATCAATCACCTGAGAATCTCCTTTCAAGCTCTCCATCAATCATTTTAAAAAACCAATCATCCGTTATTTCATGAGCAGCATCGATCCATTGATCAAAATTCTTCGGCAACTCTGGCAAGTCTCTTTCAATTGTCTCAACTGTAGTTTCCCAAACCAATGCAGGAGCGTTGTCTTTTTGTGCAGTTGCAAAGCGAATGCTAATCAGCCCTTTTGGATTATGACAATTAAATGAAGTTTGCCAAGTAAAATTGGCTGGCTTTGATTCGACACCTGTATCTATAAACAAGTTGTCCGGAAAAGATACCCCCATTTTTAGGTATTCACGCAAAAAATCATAAACATGATCCTTCCCGAAATCAAAGCTAACAGCGTCGATATACCTAAGAATCATATTGGTGACAGTCAAATCCTGAATTTTTGGATGCGCCTCATAAAATTTATCTATAGCGTTCAGCACTCGCGCACGAAAATTTAACCAACTATAATCACTTGTCGAATTAACAGTAAAAATTCCAGGACCAACCTGAACTAAAGGCCATCCCCCTGCGCCAGCACGGAAACGATGTTGTACTATGTGCCCAACGATCTCATCTGGAATATTTGCAGTCGGAAGTTGTTCATGCTCCGGGTAGTCTGTAAGCATCCTATCATACAAGCGTCCCAGCAAAAGCTTGTAGTGGGGATCGACTTGCGGGCCGGGCGGCACGCCTTGCAATTTCCACCTCATCTCAAAAATTGCTTCAACCAGTGGTTTATTTTTCAATTCTTTAGACATAAATGGCCCAGCCTATTTAATCTATGCCGATCTTTCAGCATGTTTTCCTAAACTTCACCTGATAATTTATTAATTTTCATGTCGAGTTGCAACCAATATTCTATTGGATCGGCGCGCCCTCGGAGGTCTCCCCCTCGGCCACGACCGGGTTGATCAGGACCCCCACCCCGGCGATCTCGATGCGCACCTCGTCGCCGGGCGCGATGGGGCCGATGCCCGGCGGCGTGCCGGTCAGGATCACGTCTCCGGGCAGAAGGGTCATGACTCGGGAGATGAAGCTGACCAGGACCGGCACCGGAAAGATCATGTCCGAGGTATGGCCCTCCTGGCGCGTCTCGCCGTTGACCAGGGTCCGGATGGCCAGGTCCCCCGTGTCCGCGACCTCGGTCTCGATCCACGGCCCGATGGGCGCGAAGGTGTCGAAGCCCTTGGCCCGGCCGTACAGGCCGTCCTTTTTCTGAAGCTCCCGCGCGGTCACGTCGTTGGCGCAGGTGTAGCCGAAGATGTGCGCCGCCACGTTGTCTTCGGTCACATTGCGGCAGGCCCGGCCGATGACCACGGCCAGTTCGGCCTCGTAATCCACCCGTCCCGCCGACCGGGGCAGCACGATGGGCTGTCCGGCCGGGGTCACCGCCGAGGGCGGCTTGAAAAAGAGCACCGGTTCGTCCGGTATCGGCAGATCCACCTCGGCGGCGTGGGAACGGTAGTTCACCGCCGCGCAGACCACCTTGCTCGGGGCCACGGGCGGCAGGAGGCCCAGTTCGGTCAGGGGGATGGGCGCATCCAGGCCCAGGCTGCGGTCCAGGCAGACCACATGGTCGTCGAAAAGCGAGGCGTAGAAACTCTTGTCCTTGTACCGGACGCGAATCACGCGCATGGGGTTCTCCGGCAAGGGCCGCGGCGGCCCCTGGCGTGGGTCAAAGGGTGATGACCAGGGGCACGACCACCGGGTCGCGCTCCAGAATCTTGCGGAAAAAGCGTCGCAGGGAGGAGCGGATGCGTTCCTTGAGCAGTTCCGGATTGCCCGGCGGGATGTTCTCGAAGATGTCCCACACGATACACTTGGCGTCTTCGAGCACGTGGCTGTACTGCTGCTCGAACACGAAGCCCTTGGACATGATGTTCGGTCCGAGCGTGACCTCGCCGGTCTTCTCGTCCACCACCATGACCACGATGACCAGTCCCTCGCCGGCCAGAAGGGCCCGTTCCTTGAGCACGCTCTGGCCCACGTCGCCCACGCCCTTGCCGTCCACGTAGATGTGCTCCACCGGGATGGCCTCCTCCAGGCGGATGCCGCCCCCGGCGAAAAAGGTCACCGGGTTGCCGTCCTCGAGCACGATGGCCCGCTCCCTGGCCACCCCCCGGGACACGGCCAGCCGGCAGTGCTTGACCAGATGCCGGTATTCGCCGTGCACCGGGATGAAGAACTTGGGGCGCACCGTATCCAGCATGATGCCCAGTTCCTCGCGGTAGGCGTGGCCCGAGGCGTGGATGGCCTGGACCTTCTCGTAGAGCACCTCGGCCCCGAGTTTGTAGAGCCGGTTGATGAGCTTGGTTATGGCCCGCACGTTGCCGGGAATGAAGCGCGAGGACAGGATCACCGTATCCCCGGCATGCACCCGGAGCTGGCGGTGTTCGCCCATGGCCAGGCGGCTTAAGGCCGACAGGGGCTCGCCCTGGGAGCCGGTGACCAGGAGCACCACCTTGTCGTCGTCCATGCCGGGCAGATCGTCCAGGGTGCACTCGGTGCCCGGCGGGATGCGCAGGTAACCGAGGTCCTTGGATATTTCGATGTTGGAGAAAAGGCTCCGGCCGCTGATGGCCACCTTGCGCCCGGTGTCGTGGGCCAGCTCGAAGATTTCCTGCATGCGCTGGATGTGGCTGGAAAAAAGCGTGACCAGGATGCGGCCCGTGGCCTTGTGGAAGATGTCCGAGAGCGCGCCCTTGATCTCCCGTTCGGTCAGGGAGAACCCCTCGCGTTCCACGTTGGTCGAATCCGAGAGCAGGAGCGTGACCCCGCTTTCGCTGAACCGGGAAAAGGCCGAAAGGTCCGTGGCGTGGCCGTCCATGGGATTGCGGTCGATCTTGAAATCCCCGGTGTGCACGAATTTTCCGGCCGGGGTCTCGATGCCCAGGCCGTACCCGTGCACGATGGAGTGGCAGACCTCGATGAAGGTGAAGGCGAAGGCGCCGAGTTCGATGCGCTGGTTTTTTTCGACCGGGGTCAGGGTCACGAAGTCCTTGAGGTTGTGCTCTTCGAGTTTTTTCGCCAGCAGGGCCAGGGTCAGGGGAGACCCGTAGATCGGCGCGTCCACGTAAGGCAGGAGCCAGGGCAGGGCCCCGATGTGGTCCTCGTGGCCGTGGGTGACCACGATGCCCCGAAGCTTGTGCTTGTTGGCCAGGATGAAGTCGAAGCGGGGGATGACCACGTCGATGCCGAACAGGGAGTCGTCCGGGAACATGAGCCCGCAGTCGATGAGGACCATGTCCTCGCCGCTGACCAGGGCCATGCAGTTGAGCCCGATCTCCCCCAGTCCTCCCAGGGGATACAGGGTCACGGAGGATGGAGTCTGGTTCATCGGACACGCTCCAGATAGGCGTTTCGCATCAGTGTTTCCATGTGGGTCTTGAAGGCGTCGCGGTCCTTGACGGTGTATCCCGAAACGGCCACGGGCGGCAGGGCCGTGACCCGGATGGTCCCGGGCCTAAGCCGCCTGGCCCCCTTGGGCAGGATGTGTCCGCTGCCGGTGACGATGAGCGGGGCCACGGGGCAGCCGCACTTGAGGGCCACGATCACGCCGCCGGTCTTGAATTCGGCCAGGGTGGAAAAATCCGTGCTGCGCGTTCCCTCGGGAAAGATGAGCAGCCCCACCCCGGATGCCACCAGGTCCACGGCCCGGGCGATGCTTTCCATGGCCTTGCGGCGGTTTTCCCGTTCGATGGCCACGTGTCCGACCCGGGCCATGGCCGGGCCGAAGACCGGGATGCGAAACAGGCTGTCCTTGGCCAGAAACCGGAAGTTATAGCCGGACAGGACCGCGAAAAGGGCCGGGATGTCCAGATGGCTCTGGTGGTTGGCGAAAAACACGTAGGTCGCGCCCGGTGTGAGGGCGGACAGGTCGGCCTCGATCCGTATGCCGCCGCATGCCAGCAGAAGCCGCCCCCACAGGCATTCCAGACGGTGGGAGAGGATGTTGTTTTTCCCGAGTCCCACGCACAGCCAGCACAGGGTGCTGAAAACCAGGGTCAGGGGGAAAAGGCATACGCGAAAAATCAGGTTCCGCATCAATAGTAGTCGCCTTGCATCTCCCCCATGTCCTCCTGGGGTTCCAGGGCGGCCAGAAGCTCCATGACATTGAGCAGCGCGCTCGACAGATGATTGAGGTCGGCGGCGCTTAAGCGCGAGGGATTGTCCAGGAGGTCTCCGGCCCTGGCCGCGAGCTTGAGGGCGTTGTCCAGTAATAGTTCTTGAGGGTCGGACAGGTTTTCCACTAAAAAACCCCTTTCTGCGGTTGGTGGCGCATGGATGGTCCACCGCGCCTTGAATGGTCCTTGTAGACCCGCTTGCGGAAAAAATCCAGCCGCCAAAGGGGGGGAATGATGGAAGACAGGCCGGCCGCGGGGCCGTTCGCCAGGCGCATGGCCGGGGTGCGCCGCTCGTTTATCCGGGAAATCCTCAAGGTCACGGGCGATCCGTCGATCATCTCCTTCGCCGGGGGCCTGCCGCATCCCGGACTTTTCCCAAGCCAGGCCCTGGCCGAGGCCGCCCGGGCGGTCATCGCCGATTCCGGACGCGTCAGCCTGCAATATTCCACCACGGAGGGTGATCCGGCCCTGCGGGCCTGGATCGCCGACCGCTACGCCGTCCGTTTCGGGCTCACGGTGGACCCGGAATGGATCATCGTCACCACCGGGTCCCAGCAGGCCCTGGACCTGGCGGCCAAGGTGTTTCTCGACCCCGGGGACCGGGTTTTGGTGGAGCGGCCCGGGTACATCGGGGCCATCCAGGCCTTTTCCCTGTTCCAGGCCGCGTTTTCCGACGTGGCCCTCGACGACGCCGGCCCCGATCCGGACGGCCTGCGGGCGGCCCTGGCCGGCGGGGGACCCAGGCTTTTCTATGCCGTGCCCAACTTCCAGAACCCCTCCGGCGTCACCTGGTCCGGGGACCGGCGGCGTCTGGCCGCGGACCTTCTGGCCGACTCCTCCACGGTGTTCATCGAGGATGATCCCTACGGCGAGCTGCGCTTCATGGGCGGACACCAGCCGCCGGTGTACGCCCTGCGATCCGGGAGGACCCTGCTTCTGGGATCGTTTTCCAAGATCGCGTCCCCGGGGATGCGGGTAGGCTGGATGGTGGCCGGCCCCGAGTTCCGGCCCAGGCTGGTCACGGCCAAACAGGCCTCGGACCTGCACACCTCCACCCTGACCCAGCGCATCCTGGTCCGCTTCCTGGCCGACAACGACCTCGACGCCCACATCGCCGTCATTCGGGCGGCCTATAGGCGCCAGCGCGACCTCATGGTGGCCCGCATCCAGGAACTTTTTCCCCCCGGGGTGCGCTGCACGGAACCCGAGGGCGGCATGTTTCTGTGGGTCACCCTGCCCGAGGGGGTTTCGGCCTACGACGTCTTCGACGCCGCCATCAGGGAAAAGGTGGCCTTCGTTCCGGGCGGGCCGTTTTTCGCCACGGGCGGCGGGGAGAACACCATGCGGCTGAACTTTTCCAATTCCGACGAGGAGCGCATCGACATGGGCATGCGCCGGCTGGCCGTCTGCCTGGAAAAGGTCCTGGCCGGGCGGGGTTCGGGGTGCGGCGGGAAGCCCGCGGTCGGGCGTTTATGAGAAAAAAAGAGGCCGGATGTCCCGGGACGGCGAAGCGGATATCCGGCCAGGCCGCACCGTAAGGAAAACCGGTCACGCTCTGTGGCGCTTTTGCGCCGGATCGTCGCCAAAACGATTTACAACCGCGAAGTACTTGGCTATCCGTGAATATAGTTTCGTGCGATACATGGCTCTATCGCGCCGTTTCGCACCGGCGTCATGAACGCGCCTGCGGCGGCGCGCGGGACAACGTCGCGCAACGCAAATCCCGTTTTTTTCGGGAGAAGGGAGGGCATCATGTCGCTTCAGAAAAAATATCTGAAAAGCAAGCCGGTGTGCAAGGTAACCTTCACCGTGGACAAGGATCTGGTCAAGGATGCCGCCAAGGTCTTTCTGGCCGGCGAATTCAACGGATGGGAGACCGGGGCCACCCCCATGAAAAAGCAGAAGAACGGCAAGTTTTCCGTCACCCTGGATCTGGAGACGGGCCGGGAATACCAGTATCGCTATCTTCTGGGCGACGGCCAGTGGATCAGCGATCCCGCGGCCGACAAGTCCGCCTTCAGCCCTTTCGGCGACTGCGACAATTCCGTGGTTGCGGTCTAGCAGTCCCGTCCAGGCCCCGCTGACCTCATTTCTCCCCCGCCGCGTCGCACGGCGCGGCGGGACCCTCGACGTCGGTCCCGGCTTGCCTTCGCTTCCAAAAGCGGTCACACTGCGCCGGTTTTGCGTCGGGATTCGGCGCATCCCTGTTTACGAACGGGACATCTCCCCGACCCGCGCCGGCGGGGCGTATCTCCCGTACCGCGCCGACGGACCGGAAGGCAGGCATGAATCACGCGCTTATCGAAATAAAGGGACTTCGCAAGTCCTTTCAGGGCCATGAGGTGCTTCGCGGCGTGGATCTGGCCGTGCCCGAGGGCGGCATCACCCTGATCATCGGCAAGAGCGGCGAGGGGAAAAGCGTCCTGCTCAAGCACATCGTGGGCCTTTTGCGCCCCGATTCCGGCGAGGTCCTGTTCCAGGGCCGGCAGCTCACCCGCATGCGCCGGACCGAGCGGGGGCAGCTGGCCCGGTCCATGAGCTTCATGTTCCAGAACATGGCCCTGTTCGACTCCCTGACGGTCTTCGAGAACATCGCCCTGCCGTTGCGGGAAAAGACCAGGCTTCGGGAAAAGGACATCGCGGCCAGGGTCATGGGCGTGGTCGAGCATCTGGAGCTTGTGTCGGTCCGGGACAAATATCCCTCCCAGATATCAGGCGGCATGCAGAAACGCGTGGCCCTGGCCCGGGCCCTGATCAACGAACCCAGGGTCGTGCTTTTCGACGAACCGACCACCGGCCTCGATCCCATCCGCAAAAACGCCGTGCTGACGCTTATCGCCCAGTCCAGGAAGACCTTCGGGTTCACGGCGCTGATGGTCAGCCACGACATCCCGGACGTGTTCCGCATCGCGGCCAAGGTGGCCATGCTCGAGGCCGGGCGCATCGTGTTCACCGGCACCCCCGAGGAAACCCTGGCCACGGACATGCCGGTCGTGAGCCGGTTTTTGGCCGGAGAGGAAGAGACGCCCGCGGACATGGCGGAGGTCCCGTGAGCATCCGGAAAAGCCTGAACGGCTCCGTCGCGGCTGCCCTCCTGGCCCTGGCCTTCTGTGTCCCGGCCGGGTGCGCGGCCCCGAAAAACGTCCTCTACCAGGCGGCCACCATCGACTCCCTGGCCTCGGGGGCCATGGACGGCGGCGTGACCATCCGTGAACTGGCCCGGCACGGGGACACGGGGCTGGGCACCGTGGACGGCCTTGACGGGGAGATGGTCGTGGCGGACGGGGTGTTTTACCGGGTGGCCCACGACGGCTCGGTTACGGTCATCGCCCCGGATACCCGCACGCCCTTCGCCATGGTGGTCTTTTTCACGCCCGACCGCGAGGTGGCCATCCCGCCCGGGGCCGACCTGTCCGCCATGGTCGAGGCCCTGGAAACGGCCCTGCCCACCAAGAACCTGTTTTTCGCCGTGCGTCTGACCGGGACCTTCGAGCATCTCGAGGCCCGCAGCGTCCCGGCCCAGACCCGCCCCTATCCCCCCCTGGCCAAGGCCGTGGCCGAGCAGAACGTGTTCGAGTTCGGCGGGGTGCGGGGGACCGTGGTGGGCTTTCGCTGCCCGAAAAATGTGGGCGGACTGAACGTGCCCGGCTGGCATTTCCATTTCATTTCGGAAAAAGACGCGTCCGGAAAACGCGTGGGAGGCCATGTCCTGGCGGCCCGGGCCGGGGAGGTCGCGGCCCGGATGGCGGACCTGCGCCGGGTGGAACTCGTGTTGCCGCGGGGCGGCGACTTCGACGCCGCGCCCGAGGCCGGGAAAGGCCCGGGCGGCCGTGTGGCCGGGGAATAGGTCCAGGACCCGCCGGCGTTTTTTGTCCCTTTCCTTTTTCGCGGCGTTTGACGTCAATTCCTTTTTCGCTTGAAAAAAAGCCCAACCGGGGTATGGAGAAGGGAACGGGGCGCGCGTACCTTTTCTCGCCTGGTGCGGCGGTTGTCTTTCCGATTATCCCGGAATAGATCGCAAGGATTGGTTTTCATGAAAACCATTCTGGTCATCGACGATGACGCGACCATCCGCGGCGTCATCAGGCTCTTTCTGGAAGACGCAGGCTATACGGTGCTCGAGGCCACGGACGGCAAGGCCGGGATGCGGATTTTTTCCGGCTCCCCCGTGGATCTGGTCATCCTGGACATCTTCATGCCGGAAAAAGACGGCATCGAGACCATCCAGGAGATCCGCGAGGCCGGCAACTGCAAGGTCCTGGCCATTTCAGGGGGCTCGCCCACCATGGGCATGGACTTCCTGCGCCACGCCAAGACCTTCGGGGCCAACGCCATCCTGGTCAAGCCCTTCAGCGAAAGCGAACTGCTGGAAAGCGTGCGCCGGCTTACGACGGACTGACGCCGCTATCCGCGACGACTTCGCCTCTCTCTCCCGGGTCGAACCGGATGCGCAGATCGGGAATTTCGATTGCCGCGGCATCGAGGAAGGCCGCCACATCCCCGCGCCTTCCCGGGGCGAAGGAGAACCGGACCACGGCCGCATAGCGGTCCACCACGCTCATGCAGGCCAGGTGCCCGCGCCCTTCGAGCAGGAAGCGCAAAAGGCCCACGTCGCACCCGGGCAGGCGCGCATACAGGCGTTCGGAATGCCGGGGGGCCACGTAGGGCCGGTGCGACCGGGACCGCTTTCTCACAGGATCTCGGCCCCGTCCTCTTTTATCAGAACCATGAATTCCCAGCGCACGCCGCCCCAATCCGGATAATACAGCCCCGGCTCCACGGTGACCACCATGCCGGGGGCGAGGGTCCCCTCGGCATAGGGGCTCAGGCTCGGCGGCTCATGGGTTTCGAGGCCGACTCCGTGCCCCAGGGAATGGGTGAAGGCCTCGGCCACGCCATGGCCGGCGAAGGCGTTTCGGGCCAAAAGGTAGGCCTCCCGGTAGGTCAGGCCCGGGCGCATGGCGGCCAGGGCCGCGTCCTGGGCCTCGCGGACCATGTCCACGGTGCGCCGGAAGCGTTCCGAGGGCGCATTCCCCACCCAGAAGGTCCTGGTCTGATCCGAACAATACCCGTCCACGCGGCCGCCCACGTCCACGAGCACCAGGCACCCGTCCGTGACGGCCCGGGAGCCGGGCACGGCGTGGGGCAGGGCCGCGTTCTCGTCCACGGCCACGATGGAGGGAAAGGCCAGCTCGCTGGCGCCCTTTTCCCGGAACAGCCGTTCGATTTCCCAGGCCGCCTGGTATTCGGTCATTCCCGGGCGGAGAACCCCGGGCACGGCTTCGAGGACGGCATGATTGACGGCCGCCGAGCGCTTCAGCAGGAGAATCTCGGAAGGGTCCTTGAAGAGGCGCTGGTCCTCGACGAACCCCGTGGACGGTTCGAGTTCGATGTGTTCCGCCAGCCGGGCATGGCTGTCATAGGACAGGGAGCGGGCCTCGAACAGTATCCGGGACAGGCCCATGCCCTTGAAGAACTCGCCCATGGCCCGGTAGCGGTCGGCGGTGTAGATGAAGATGTCCTCTTCGGGCCAAAGCCGCCTGGCCGCGTCCAGGAAGCGGGGGTCGGTCAGGAGGATGTCCGGCCCGTTGCGGGTGACGCACAGCATCCCGGAGGATTCGTTGCACTGGGCGTCGTGCAGTTCGAAGCCGCTGAGGTAGTACCTGTTGGCGGCGTGGGAGATCAGGATGGCCTTGTGCCCGGCGGCGGCCAGGCGGGCGCGCAGGATCTCCCTGCGGCCGGCATGGACGTCGGTGTCGATTACGGGGTTTTCCATGCCGGGGTTTAGGCTCATCTCGCCCCGGGAGTCAACGCTCCAACGCCGTGTCGCGCCATGCTATTTTTGGCGGAAGGGGCCTTTTGGGCCGCAACCGGATCAAAGCGGGCCGTAGACCGTTTCGGGACGTCCCAGGACCATGCGCTCGGCCCACTGCACGCCCTGCATGACCGAGTGGTCCATGTTGCCCACCTCGTACCTGAATCCCCCGAAACGTCCCCGGGAAAAGACGTCCCGGGCCTCGAGCTCCGGCTGGATCACGGCCAGGGCCGCGTCGCGCTCCAGGCAGGGGATGGGATAGGCGTAGTCCAGACGGGCCTCCCAGGTGGAAACGACCCGGGACGTTTCGCCTGGTTCGAGCAGGCCCGACGCGGTCAGGCCGGCGACGGCCCGATCCAGATGGCCGGCCTGGTCCTCGGGTTTGTGCCCGGAAAAGGAGACCTCGGTCATCAGCGCCCGATGCCGGGGGACCATGCCGTCCGGGTCGGGGGTGTTTTTCGGGGAATAGTTGTGGAAGTTGGTGACCCGGTAGAAGGGGCAGTCGGCCTCGGGAAAATACATCCAGCACTTGGAGTCCGGACGATGCCCGGCCACGCCGATGCCGGCGATGAGCGCCCCGTTGTGCTTGAGTCTGGCGGCCGCGTCGCGGACGGCGTCGGGCAGCCCCCCGGCCACGTCCAGGACGAAGCGGTCCAGGGGCATGGTGGTCAAAAGCCGGTCGTAGCCGATGCGCTGCCCGTCGTCCGTGCTGGCGGTTTTTCGCAGGGGGTCGACAGCCACCACCGGCCGGCCGAGATGCACCCGGTCGGCGAAACGCGCGGCCAGTCGGCGGTATATCTCGCCGGTGCCGCCGGCAAGGGGGAAGGCGAAGGTCCGGTTTGGGCCCCAGGACACGTCGTCCCGGCCCAGGATGATGTTTTTGAGCACCCGGGACACGTCCACCACGCTGACCCGCTCGCCGATCCAGCGATGGGACATGGTCTCGGCGGGATGGGCCCAGACCTTGAAGTTGTACGGCAGCATGAACAGGCGGGCGATGCCCGCCCCGAACGAGGCGTCGATCCATTCCCGGAAGTGGGCGGGCGGCCGTTTTCCGTTGGAGCCGTTGCCGGCCACGGCGAGAAGGCCCTGCACGCATTCCCAGACGAGCTCGGGGGGCAGGCGGCGGATGTTGTTCTGGAAGGGATAGGGCACCCAGGTCTGGGCCATGCGGATCCAGGCCTCGCGCTGATGGTGCAGCACATCGTCGCCCAAAAGGTCCGCGAGCATCCGGTCGACGTGTTCGAAATGGGAAAAGACCACATGCCCGCCCAGGTCCCAGGTGAATCCCGCCGAGTCGGTGAAGCTGGCCGAGAGGCCGCCCACGTGGGGGCCGCGCTCCAGGACGAGGAAGTCGTCCTGGCCCAGTTCACGCAGCCTGTCGGCCGCGCCCAGGCCCGTGGGGCCGGCCCCGATGATCAGGTATTTGACGCGCACGGCATCCTCCGCCGGAGATTTCTGCGGAACATACAAGAAGCGTGCCTTTCAACAGAAGCGGAGGGAAGGAGGGCGGGGGCGTGGAGCGAAATCCACCCCTCTCACCCCGGGCGGCCCGAAGCCGCCCGAAAACCGGGCCGCTGCGGGGGGAACTGGCGTCACGGCGGACAGCGCGGCCCTCGTGACGGGAAAGGATTTACCAGGCGGGGCGTCTGGGCTTCGGAGCGCGGGGCTTGGCCTCGTTGACCTTCAGGCTGCGGCCTTCATAGTCCTTCCCGTTCAGGGCCTCGATGGCCGCGTCGGCCTCGGCGTCGTCGTCCATCTCCACAAAGCCGAAGCCACGCGGTTTGCCGGTTTCCCGATCGGAGATGAGCTTGACTGAGGACACGGCGCCGTACTGGGCGAACAGGTCTCGGACGTTGTCTTCGGAGGCCCGGAAGGGCAGATTGCCGACATAAATATTCTTGGACATGAGCGAGAGACTCCCTTTTCTCAAGGCATTGTCAGACGTCCAGGAAAAGACGGACGGCCGCGTTTCCGCGTCGAAACGGACGTTCCGCGGCCTGGCGGCTTTTCGGACGTCGGGTCTCCGTTTTGTGCGGCGGAAGGTACACGCGGCGGGCCGGCCTCGTTGCCGTGGACTTCTGAAGGATCGGAACGCACGCAAGGCCGGTAGAAGTTCCACGACCGCCGGGAATTCGACGCGACTTTGGGCGAACACTGATCCCGTAACGCAAACACCGTGGAGGGGCAAGGGATTTGTGGTGATTTCTTTCCGAAGAAGCGACATTTTTTACATCCCCATATTCTACGAAGCGAAAACGACGAGGCCACGGTTTTGAACCGGAAGCGGACAGGGGGAGTCGAGACATGGATCAGATTCCCGATTTCACGGCCATGCGGTCCGTGGCGTTGGCCTTCAAACAAGGACACGAGGCATTTTCTTCTGAAAGAGAGTATTGTTCCGATGAGATCGGCGTGCGTCGCATGCGGCATTGCATGGAATTGTGGAGAGAGATGGCGGATACAAGATCATTACAGGAATTCAGTGGTCGATGGTTAGAAAAGAATTGTAGTTGTGCGGCACGGTTTTCACGAGGGCGGTATCCGTTCTGGCAAGGACGCGTTTCCCCGTATTTTTGTGGAAGATGGAGATGCCTGCTTGTCTTTTTTCCGAAAACAAGAAATGTTGCAAACAGTATGCGCTGAAACCCGGTCCTGGGGAGGCGCGGCCTCCCGTACCGGTGGACGAGGTGGCCATGGCGCCCCGGGAGTGTGCGTGATGCAGGGCGCCGCCGTTTTCAGGCCAATGGATGCGGGAGTGCTCCACATGGAGTCCGGAACAGGTCGTCGGCGCCACGCCATGGCGGACTGTCGCAATGAAGGAGATGGGCATGGATCAGGCGACGCATGATCCGAAGCGCCGGAGGGACGGCGCATGATTCCCGACGAAGAAGGCCTTTTCCCCTACGATCTGGTCCTCGATCCGGCGAAGCGGTATTTCCTTTTCATCGGCGAGGCCCGGCACGATCCGCTCAATCCGTTCATGCGCGAGGCCTTGGAGCGCCGGACCGGGCAGGCCATGGACTATGTGGCGGTCATTCCCGACGTCTCGGGCTGCCGGGTGCCGCGCAACACCCTGGTGGTCAACCCCAAGGCCGGGAACCTGTTCTCCCGCACGGGGTTTATGATCAAAAGCCCCTTGACTGCCAGGGAGTTCGCCGCGGCGGTTTCGGCTTCGGCGACTGTCCGCGATCTGGTCCACGCCCTGGTCCGCGATCAGGGCCAGGTCTTCGTCCATGTGGCCGAGTCCGTCCCCGAACTGACCCTTCGCCGCATCCCCGGCGTGCGCCTCATCGGTCCGGATGGCGAGGTGGCGTCCATGTGGAACAACCGTCTGTATCAGTTGCGCATGCTCAGGGATCTGGTGCCCCAGATCGAACACCGCTATTGCCGGTCGATCGAGGAGGCCTCCGAGGCCTTGGGAGAGCTTTTGCCGCGGTGGCCGCAGGGCGTGTGCGTCATGAAGGAGTCCGCCGAGGACGAGGCCGGCTACTTCGTTGCCCAGAATCCCTCGGATATGGCCTTGAAGTGCTCGGGGGTGAAATCCCCGGCGTTTCTCTACCGCCACGTTCCCCACGAGCATGCGCCCACGGTCCTTGGCGTGACGGCCGGTGAGGACGACGTGTTCATCGCGGCCGTGGCCGACCGCCAGATGGAGCGGGGCGTCTTTTGCGGGGCCTCCTATCCCTCGGTGCTTCCGGAACACGTGCTGACCGAGGTGCGCGAGCACGCCCGCATGGTCGGGAAGGTTCTCGGCGGAAGCGGATACCGCGGGGTGTTCGGCTGCGATTTCATCGTGGACCCGGGCGGCGCGGTGCATTTCATGGAGGTCAACGCCCGCAAGCACGGCGCGGCCCTGGAGATGTGCTGCACCCTGGAGAGCGCCCTGCCCGCCGGGGCGCCCAGCCTGGCCGACCTGGAGTTGAGCGCCGTCTTCGAGAACCGTCTGCCCGACAACGCCGTGGAACTGACCAGGGCCATGGAGGGGCTTTTCTGGAAGACCCGCAACGTGCGGGCCCCCCGGGATGTGGTTGCCGAGGACGGCCCCGAAGGTCCGAAGGACGTCCGGGCGCTTTTCCGGCATGTCCTGTCGCGCGGGGCCGGCCACGGCATGATCATCCTGGAGCCGCCGGCCCGGGCCTGTCTGATCGGCAAGGGGGGGCTGCTCGGCCGGGTGGTGGCGGTGGCCGGAGACCCCGCCTATCTGGCCGGAGACATCGAACTCGGCCGCCAGATCCTTTTGGCCTCGTGCCAGGAAGCCCGGAGACCGCCTTCCTGAGGCGCTCCGGCCACGGCCATGGGAGGCGCCCGCGGTCGGTCCGGGCTTTTGGGTCCGGCTACTTGTCGCCGCTCAGGATGCCGCCCAGAAGCGAGCCGCCGATCCCGGCCACGCCGGTTTTTTCTTCCCGCTTGGCATATTTCGCCGAGTGGATGCGGTCGGCCAGACGGGAAAAGGGCAGGCTTTGCAGGTAGACCCGCCCGGGGCCGGTCATGGAAGCCAGAAACATGCCTTCGCCGCCGAAAAGGGCGTTGGTGAATCCCCCCACGAACTGGATGTCGTAGTCCACGGACGCCTCGAATCCGGCCAGACAGCCGGTGTCCACGCGAAGCGTCTCCCCCTCCCCCAGGGCCTTTTCAATGACCGTGCCGCCGGCATGGATGAAGGCCAGGCCGTCTCCGGACAGCTTTTGCAGGATGAATCCCTCGCCGCCGAAAAGTCCCGCGCCCAGGCGTTTGGTGAAGGCCACGGCGATGTCCACGCCCACGGCCGAGCACAGGTAGGCGTCCTTCTGGCACAGGAACGTTCCGCCGTGGGCGGCCAGGTCCACGGGCACGATCTTGCCCGGATAGGGCGCGCCGAAGGCGGCCAGGGCCTTTCCCCGCCCGGTGTTCTCGAAGGTGGTTATGAAAAAGCTCTCGCCCGAGACCATGCGCTTGAGGCCGCTTAACAGCCCGCCGCCGGACGAGGTGCCCATCTCGATGCCGCCCTCGAGGTAGAGCATGGCGCCGGTCTCGGCACGCACGCCCTCGCCCGGGTCCAGGGTGATCTCCACGATCTGCATGTCGTCGCCGAGGATGCGGTAGTCGATGACGTCGGCCATAGGGGTGTCCTTTCTCCTTTTGTGTTGTCGGGCGCGGCCCGCGCCACAAAGACCTTTTCCCGGCAAAAAAGCAAGGGGGGAGCGCCCCGCCTTCCGCCCATGACGGCCTCCCGGTGCGCATCGTCCGGCCTTTTATGCAAAACATGCACGCCGGGCATCGATTCCATGCACATGCACAACACGCACGTCACAAATCGACGATGTGCGCATGCACAACGCGCACACTGGCTATCGACGGAATGCACATGCAAAATGCGCACACTCGTCATCGACAATGTGTGCTGGACAACGATCACGGTATCCAAGATGAATACTCAGCGCTGCAATGTACAACACAAACGGGAGGCCAAGCGGGATGAGCAAGAACATCAGTCTGATCGGATTCATTGGCGGCATATTGATCGCTGTATTGGTGGGGACGCTCCCACTGACAGGAATACCCCCCGAAGGTCAAAAATGTCTGGCGCTCAGCCTGCTGGCCGTGGTGTGGTGGGCCACCAAGGTCGTCCATCCGGGCTATACCTCGATGACGCTTCTCGTCGGCTACGTCCTTCTCGGCGTGGCGCCTCCGAACATCGTCTTCAGGCTGTGGACCACGCCGATCATCTACATGATCATCGGGGCCTATCTCATCGCCGCCGCGGTGCACGAGTCCGGCCTGGGCAAGCGGATCGCCTATCTGTACATCCTAAGGTACGTCAATTCCTACCGCAGCATCATCGTCGGGATGTACGTGCTCGGCTTCCTGCTGAGCTTTTTGATCCCGCACCCCTGGCCCAGAAGCTTCCTGATCATGTCCGTGGTGGCCATTATCGTCAAAAGCGCCAAGATTCCGGTGAAGGACGCCGTGAACATCGGCCTGGCGGTGTTCGCCGGATCGGTGCCCACCTCCATGATCCTCCTGACCGGCGACGCCACGGTCAACCCGGTGGCCGTCGAGATGTCGGGCAAGGCCGTGAGCTGGCTGGGCTGGCTGTGGTACATGGGCGTTCCCGGCGTGGCCGCCACCCTGCTCACCCTGGCCCTGCAGCTTCTGATGTACAAGCCCACGGCCGAGGTGAACATCGACAAGGGCGAGATCCGGCAGCTTTTGAAGAACCTCGGGCCGCTCACCGGCATGGAGATCCGCTCGATCATCTGGATCGGCCTGGCCATCCTGTTGTGGGCCACGGACAGCATCCACAAGATCCATTGCGGCTGGGTGGCCATCGCGGTGGCCATGGGCCTGGCCCTGCCCAAGGTGGGCGGCGTGCTCAAGCCGCCTTCCTGGCGCGAGGTGCCCATCGAGACGGCCTTCTTTCTGACCGCGGCCCTGGCCATCGGCACCGTGGGCGGGCACACCGGCATGAACAAGTGGATCGCCGACGTCCTGTTGCCGGCCAACGCCCCGGCCAACCCCTTCATGTTCGGCCTGTTCGTCACGGCCATCGCCGTGGTCATCCACATGTGCCTGGGCAGCGTCATGGCGGTCATGGGCATCGCCATCCCGACCCTGATCCAGTTCGGCAATTCCGCCGGCATGAATCCCCTTGTTCCGTCGCTTCTGGTCTACGGCGCCATCTTCATCCATTACATCCTGCCGTTCCACCATATGAACATCCTGGTTGGGCTCGGCGAGAAGCAGGGCGGATACGGCGACAAGGACGTCATCCGGTTCGGAGTGCCGCTCACGGCGATCGTGTTCATCCTTCCGTTGGCGATCACCATCCCCTGGTGGAAGATCATCGGGCTTCTCTAGAGTCCTGATTTGAATGCAGGGATTGGTTTTACATACAATATGGAACACTCAACATCGAGGAGGATACCTCAATGGCCGACTCTCCCATTACCGACCTGCGCGGCGCCCTGGAGCTGCTCGAAAAACATCCCGGACAACTGCTCACGACCAACGTGGCCGTGGATCCCATGGCCGAACTGTCCGGCGTCTACCGCTACGTCGGGGCCGGCGGCACGGTCATGCGGCCGACCAAGACCGGTCCGGCCATGATGTTCACCAACATCCAGGGCTACGCCGACGCCCGGGTGGTCATCGGCATGCTGGCCTGCCGCAGGCGGGTGGCCATGCTCCTGGGCACCACCCCGGAAAACCTGGGGAAGTACATGTGCCGGGCGCTTGAAACCCCGGTCGCGCCGGTCATGGTCGCCAAGGAGGACGCCCCCTGCCAGGAGGTGGTGCATCTGGCCACGGATCCCGGCTTCGACCTGCGCAGGCTCATCCCCGCGCCCACCAACACCCCCGAGGACGCCGGCCCCTACATCACCATGGGCCTGTGCTACGGCGCGGACCCGGAGACCGGCGAGGAGGACGTGACCATCCACCGCCTGTGCGTCCAGGGCGCGGACGAGATCTCCATGTACTTCGTCCCCGGCCGCCATCTCGACGCCTTCCGCATGAAGGCCGAGAAGGCCGGCAAGCCGCAGCCCATCTCCATCAGCATCGGCCTGGACCCGGCCGTGTACATCGCCTCGTGCTTCGAGGCCCCGTCCACGCCCCTTGGGTTCAACGAGCTGTCCATCGCCGGGTCCCTGCGCGGCAAGGCCGTGGAGATGGTGCGTTGCGTCAGCGTCGGCGCCAAGGCCGTGGCCAACGCCGAGATCGTCATCGAGGGCGAGCTGTTGCCCAACGTCCGGGTGGCCGAGGACCAGTTCTCCAAGACCGGCAAGGCCATGCCCGAGTTCCCAGGCTATAGCGGCCCGGCCAAGCCCGAGCTGCCGGTCATCAAGGTCAAGGCCGTGACCCACCGGGTGCGCCCCATCATGCAGACCTGCATCGGCCCCAGCGAAGAGCACGTGAACCTGGCCGGCATCCCCACCGAGGCCAGCATCATCACCATGGTCAACCGGGCCCTGCCCGGGCTTTTGCAGAACGTGTACGCCCACTCGTGCGGCGGCGGCAAATACGTGGCCGTGCTCCAGGTCAAAAAGTCCGCGCCGCCCGACGAGGGTCGCCAGCGCCAGGCCGCCCTGCTGGCCTTTTCGGCCTTTTCCGAGCTCAAACACGTGATCCTGGTGGACGAGGACGTCGATCCCTTCGACTCCAACGACGTGATGTGGGCCATGACCACCCGGTTCCAGGCCGACGTGGACGTGATCTGCATCCCGGGCGTGCGCTGCCATCCCCTGGATCCCTCGCAGTCGCCGGAGATGAGCCCGTCCATCCGGGCCGGAGGCATCGCCTGCAAGGCCATCTTCGACTGCACCGTGCCCCTGGACCAGAAGGCCCGGTTCAAGCGCGCCCAGTTCAAGGAGGTCGATTTCGCCCGCTTCCTGAACGGCTGATCGTCGCGCCGTACGCGCCACGCCCCGTCGCCCTCCCGGCTTCCACCCCTCGGAGCCGGGAGGGCGTCGTCGTTGTCGCGGGGGATCCGGGCCAGGGCCCGGGGCCGTCAGGCGGTTGATCCGGGAAAACCGGCGCATTGCGCCGCCTCCGGCGTTCAAACAATAACGTGGGGAAGTATGTATTTTGTGAATACTGGACGTCGACAGAAGATGTCTTCACAAAACGGGAGACATTGACTACCGTCCAGGGTACGCCATGCGGACAGGCTGCCGGCGGACTTCCTGATCACTTTTTGTCAAGGAAGGTGTTGCATGATTGACTTGGCCGCCCTCGCGCAAATCAATTTGAACCTGCTGCTCTCCCTCAAGGCGCTGCTTGACGAATGCAACGTCAGCCATGCCGCGTCGCGTCTGAACATCACCCAGTCGACCATGAGCCGGAACCTGGCCCAGCTCCGGGAATACTTCGACGACCCGCTCCTTGTCCGGTCCGGGAAGCAGACCATTCTTTCCGTCAAGGCGAACAAGCTTCTCCCGAAGGTGAACGAGTTCATCGAATCCATCCAGTGCATGCTGTCCTCGAAGTTCAGCCCGTCGAAGAACTACAAGGAGTTCATCATCGCCGCCCCGGACTACGTCTCCGAATATGTCCTGAAGGACGCCTTGATGTTTCTGAGCGTGCAGTTCGACAAGCTGGACTTCACGGTCATCGGGTGGGACCGTTTTTCGAAGAAGATGTTGATCGCCGGGGAGATCCATCTGGCCATCAGCATCGACGACAACTTCCCCTCGAACATGTTCCGCCGGGTTGTGGACGAGGATTACGTGGTCTGCACGGTCAACATGGAGCATCCCCTGGCCGCCAAGGAGCGTCTGACCCTGGACGATTTCATCGCCTATCCGCACATCAGCGTGATGACCGGGGGAGGATGGGACAGGATCATCGACCGCCCGTTGCACGCCCTGGGACTCAAGCGCAACGTCAAGATCCGGGTGCCGTCCTATCGGTTGGCCTTCAGCGTGGCCCAGTCCACGGACTTCCTGGTGGTCGTGCCCAAGCATGTGGTCCGCAACAGCCTCAACGCCCAGAACCTGAAGGAATTCACGCTGCCCTTCGAGGTGGACACGGTCAAGATGTCCCTGTGGTGGCACGAGAGCCACCACAAGGACAGCGCCCACAAATGGCTGCGGGACGTCCTGTTCCCGAGGCTTCTGAACCACCCCAACCACAAGGGCCTGTCGGCCGAGCAGGGGGGCATGGCGCTCAAGGCCGTTCCCTTCAGCGCCACCGAGACCTTCAATCTCGCCCTGACGTATTGCGAACTCGACTGAGACCCGGACGGCCCGCCCCCACGGCCCCTCCCTCCATGAACGGCCCCGGCGGCGGACCGTCCGGGCAAGTTCCCGGCGGCCTGTGGGAAAAAAGCCTCTGAGGGCCGCCACGGCCCTCGCCGCGGCGCACTTCGGAGCACCTCGGATTTGCGCGGCAACAGGGGAGATCGAAAACGTCGGAGACGGACGTCTTCACCGGCCGTACGCCCCCCGTGCGCCGGACGGTTCCCCGCCGTTGCGGCCGGACAGGACCTCGTCGATCAGGTCCTCGGTCATCTTCCCGGCCAATTCCCCGACTGCGGCGATGTCCGCGGCCGTGGCCCCGTCCACATGGATGCCGCAGGTCACGGAAACCACCGCACCCAGGGCCGCGGCGAGCCTGGCCGACACCTGGCGGGCCAGCATGTCCTCCTTGTGCCCGAGCACGGCCACGACCGAGGTGGTGGCGCTTCCGACCGCCGGATCGGCCAGACTCGGCCGGGGCTGGCTGATGGCCACGGCCCCGATGTGCGGCCGGTCGCCTCCGTACAGGGCCACGCACAGGTCCTCCCCCATGGCCATGGCCGACATGGTCAGAACCAGCCTGTCCCGAAAGTCCGTGATCTCGATCATGGCCGTCTCCTTGCCTGCCCGTTGGAAAAGTCCGTTCCGGACCGTTTGCGCGCGGCCATGTCCGGACAGTTCCCGGTCATGGTCCGCGTTTCTCCTGCGTCGGCGGCAGTCCGCCGGCCGCGGCCCGTCCCTCGCCGGGCCGTCAACACTGTCCGTTCCAGCGCTTGAATCCGGGGAGTTCGATGCCGAACTCGTGCAACAGCTTGCCCACGATGTGGCGCTGGGCGTCCTCAAGCGTCCGGGGATGGTTGTAGAAGGTCAGGACCGGCGGCATGATGACCACGCCCATGCCGGCCAGGGCGACCATGTTGTGGAGATGGATGAGGTTCAGGGGGGTTTCCCGCACGGCCAACACGAGTTTGCGCCGCTCCTTGAGCACCACGTCCGCCGCCCGCAACAGCAGGTTGTCCGAATAGCCGTGGGCGATGCCGGCCAGGGTCTTCATGCTGCACGGCACCACCACCATGCCGGCGGTGACGAAGGTGCCGCTGGCGATGGTCGCGCCCACGTCCTTGATCGCATAGGCCGCCGTGGCCAGGGCCTCGACCTGGGAGGCGGCCAGGGGGGTTTCATGCTCGATGGTCCGCCTGGCCCCGTCGGAAAGCACCAGGTGGGTCTCCCATCCCGGCATCCGTTGCATGGCCGAAAGCAGCATGACGGCCAGGTTGGCGCAACTTGCGCCGCTTATGCCCACGACCAGGCGCTTGGCGTCGTTCATTGGGAACTCCGTGGTGTGCTGTGGGTGATGTCCCGGCGCGGCGATCCGACGCGGCCCGGGACCGTGGCCGTGGCCCGCGCGGCGGGAAAGAGGGGGCGCCGCCCGAAAAACCGCGGACCGGGCGCCGAAAGCGACACGCCCTGCATGGCGTCATGGCGGGACGCAACGTCCGCATGCGACAGGGCCATGGCGAAAACGGCGAGGGCCATACAGGGCCACGTGGCCAGGAACATGAGCATCATGATGCGGTTTTTCCTCTTCATCGTCGCATTTTCCAATCATACAATACAGGAATGGAAAACGGCATGATCGTTTTTCCTGCGTCGTCACATCACGCATCGGGACCATGCATAGCCGATATGCAGGCCGTTCATCGTTGCACGTAGAATCTCATGCCGCTTGCGGACGTTCAAGACCAATTCTTGAAATCCCACTATCCAGAAAATGCATCGGACCTTTCGGGGAGATCAAAGGTGGACCACACAGGTGAAACGGACGTGGCGGGAAAGCGAAGGAAACAAGGAGAGTCGCGGTGTGACACGTCGACGGTCCGGGCCTTGTCCCGGACCCGGCACGGTGGCCGGCGGGACCGGCTTCCGTTTGCGGTCATGCGCGGGGAGGAACTGACGGGACGTGAACTCCTGAGGCGTGGTAAATCCGAAGCGATCAGTCGTTGCCGAGGGGAAAGCGTACGTGAAACGTCGTTCCTTTCCCCTCCTCAGATTCGAACCAGATCTTTCCCTTGTGTTTTTCAATGATTTTCAAAACGATGGCCAAGCCCATTCCGGTTCCCTTGCCCACATCCTTCGTGGTGAAGAAGGGGTTGAATATCTTGTTCTGAACCCTCACGGGAATCCCGGTGCCGTTGTCGGAAACGGAAACGACCAGGTCATGCTTGTCCATAGATGTCGTAATGCGAATCGTTCCTTTTTGTGCGGTCTCGTTGTATTTTTCCTGGACGGCGTGGGAGGCGTTGATGATGAGATTCAAGATGACCTGGTTGAAATCGCTGGCGATGCACGAAAGCGGCGGCAGGTTTTCGTCAAACCGGCACTCCATGTCGGCCACGTATTTCCATTCGTTCCTGGAGATGTTGATGGTGGTCGTGATCTCCTCGTTCACGTTGATGGGCCTGAACTCATCGGAGTCGGGATGGGCGAATTTCTTGACGGACAGGACGATGGCGGCGATACGGTTCAGGCCTTCGAGACATTCGTTGATCGCCGGGGGGATTTCCTTGGTGATGAAATCCACGTCGAACGCATCGATGATGTCGTCGATGGCGCGTGGATTCGCGGCCAACTTCGCCGGGGCCATGTCGTGCATGAGATCGCGGATCGAGGTGATGAATTGGACCAGCTTGTCGATGGTTTCCTTGACGAACGTGCTGTTTCCTATCGCGTACTGAAGGGGGGTGTTGATTTCATGGGCCAGCCCGGCGGCCATGACGCCGATGGTTTCCATTTTTTGTGAATGGATGAGTTGGTGCTCGATCAGTTTGAGGTTTGAAATGTTCGTGATGACTTCATAGGAGCCGTTGTAGTTCAGACGTTCATCGATGAGCGGCGTCGGGGAGGACAGGACGAATACTTTTTCACCGTCCTTATTGACAAGGATGAACTCGTAGGAATCGGAATATCCCTCTTTACGCAGAAGTTGCTGCCGCACGAAGTCATGTTTGGAATCCGGGTGAAGAAAGTTCTCGAAGTTTCGGCCGATGATTTCGTCTCTTGATCTGCCGAGGAGGGCGCATATTTTCTGGTTGATGTATGTGACGAAATGGTCCTTGTTTATGACCAGAATACCCTCATTCATCGTCTCCACAAGGGTTCTGTATTTTTCCTCGCTTTCGCGAAGCTGCTTTTCCACGAGGATCTTGTCGGTGATATTCTCGAAGAAGATGATTTTCCCGGTGAATTTTTTGGAAAGATCGCGCATGGGAAAGATTGTTACGCTGTAATCATCCTCTTTTTCATTTGAACTGTTGAAAATTTTTGTCACGAAAGTATTGTAAGTTGCATTGTATGTGTCGAAGGCGGGAAGGCTTTTTTCCAGGCAGGGAAAGACGTCCAGGACATGTTTGTTTTTGCAGTTCCGAGTGTTTATTGATTTTTCATCCAGCAATCCCGACGCGGATTCGTCGTTATAGTGGAAATAGCCTGTTGTCGAAGTTTGTTCGAGAAGTTGAATGCCGGCCATGTTTATATTGTCGATCTCATTGGCGCTGTTCAGCACGACGATCGGATTCCAAAAGCTTTCAAATAAAGTCAGGTATTTGTTTTTCTCGTTGGCCAGACATATGTTTGTTGTTTGCAACTCGGTCAGTTTGGCGTCTTCGGATTTCGTCGCCCACTCGATGCAGAACGCCAATTCGAATCGATCAAAACAGCGCAACAAATATTTCGAATAGCATTCCGCGAGTTCCCCGGACGTGATCTCGTCCCTGATCAGGTCAAGATACGCATCACGGTAATACTTGAACAGGCCGAGAAACATGCCAAGGTCGATGCCGCGACTTCGATGTCGTTGCGCCTCGATGACGCCGAAGCCGGCAATGGCGTCATCTTTGTAGTTCGAATGGACATCGATCACTGGCGCGTCCACCGGGTTTGAGGCGACGTATCGCGCTATGGCGCCCGTCAAGCCTGAAATGGACAATCTCCAGGCCTCTGTCAGCGTTGATGTGTACTGAGAATAGCCATACGCAATGGCATAATGTAAAATCCTGGTCATCAATCGGGATTCATTTTTCTGGAGCAGGGCGACCAGGTCATGGTAATTTTTCATAACGGACCTGTTTCTTGGCTACCTGGAGAGGTGCGAAACTATTTCAGGGTGGAACAAACTACCCCACCTGTCCGGGGAATTCAAGAGAACGGCGTGCGCATGTGGTAAAACAAGCAACCGAAGTGGCAGGTCCAGGGTGGGCGGTTGGGTGAGGGGTCTCTCATGCAACAGGTTCGGCGGGCTCAGTCCTCCTCCTCGGCCTCGGCCGGTAATCCCAGTTCCTCGTCGCGCAGGGCCCGGCGCAGGATCTTGCCGCTTCGGGTGTGCGGCAGGCTCTCCCGGAACTCGATGCTCTTGAAGGTCACGATGGGGCCGAGCTCGCGGCGCACGTGCCGGGCCAGATCCCCGCGCAGTCCCTCCTCCCCGTCGAATTGCGATTCATATCCCGCGGCCGGCACCACAAAGGCCTTGGCCACCTGGCCCTTGACCCGGTCCGGCAGCCCGATCACCGCCGCCTCGGTCACGGCCCGGTGCGACAGAAGCGCCGCCTCCAGTTCCGCCGTGCCCATGCGCCTGCCGGCGATGCTCAACACGTCGTCCGCCCGGCCCTGGATGAAGAAAAATCCGTCCTCGTCCTTCCGGACCACGTCCCCGGCGAAATACATCCCCGGAAAACGGTTCCAGTAATCCCCGAGGCTCGCGCCCAGTCCTCCGAACCCACCGGCCACTTCCCGGAACATGGCCGGCCAGGGCTTTTTGATCGTCAGGAAACCGCCCTTGCCCGGCGGCACGGGATTGCCCGCCGCATCCACCACGTCCGCCTCCACCCCGGGCAGCGGCTTGCCCACGGACCCGGGCTTGAGCGCGGAGATGGCCAGCGGGCTGATCATCACCATGCCCGTCTCGGTCTGCCACCAGGTGTCCAGCACCGGGCAGCGGGACCGGCCGATATGCTTGTGGAACCAAAGCCAGGTCTCGGGACTGATGGGCTCGCCCACGGTGCCCAGGAGGCGCAGGGTCGAGAGGTCGTGCTTTTTGGGATACTGGGGGCCGTAGCGCATGAGCATGCGCACAAGCGTCGGCGTGGTGTAGAGCACCGTCACCCCGTGCCTGGCCACCAGGCTCCACAGCCGGTCGGCCTGGGGATACAGGGGGTGCCCCTCGTACATGACCGAGGTCGTGCCGGCCAGAAGCGGCCCGTAGACGCCGTAGCCGTGTCCGGTGATCCAGCCCGGGTCGGCGGTGCAGAAATAGATGTCCGTGGGTCTTATGTCGAAGACCTCGCGGAAGGTGTGGTTGACGCCCACCATGTAGCCGCCGTGGACGTGGGCCACGGCCTTGGGCCGGCCCGTGGTGCCGGAGGTGAACAGCAAAAACAGCTCATCCTCCGCCGCCATGGGCTCGCAGGCGGCCTCGGCCGGCTCCTGGCGCACCAGATCGTGGTAATACAGGTCGCGCGGCTCGCTCATCTCCACGTCCATGCCCACCCGGCGCACCACCACCACGGTTTCGGCACAGGCGCTGTGCACCCCGTGCAGGGCCTCGTCCACCACGGGCTTGAGCGCGATCACCCGGCCGTTCCGGGAGAAGCCGTCGGCCGTGACCACGATCTTCGAGCGGGCGTCGTTGATGCGCTGGCGCAGGAACCGGGCCGAGAACCCGGCGAAGACCAGGCTGTGGGAGGCCCCGACCTTGGCAACGGCCAGCATGGCCACCAGGGTTTCGGGCAGGGGCGGCATGTACAGGGTCACCCGGTCGCCGCGGGCCAGTCCCAGGGACTTGAAGGCGTTGGCCAGCCGGTTCACCTCCCGGTACAGCTCGTAATACGTGAATTTGCGGCAATCCCCGGCCTCGCCCTCCCAGATGAGCGCCAGCTTGTTCTTGTTGGCCGAGCGCACGTGGCGGTCCAGGGCGTTGTGGACGATGTTGCAGCGCCCGCCCGCGAACCAGCGGTAGCGGGGCGGGTGGTCGTCGTCGAGGACGCGGTCCCAGCGGCGGTGCCACTCCAGCTCCTCCGCGGCCCGTTCCCAGTAGGCCATGGGATCGGCGGCGGCCAGGGCCAGGGCCGATTCCAGATCCTTGGGCGTGACGTTGGCCTCGATGACGGTCTGCGGGTCGGGCCGGAAGACCCGTTTTTCCTCGGTCAGGGCGTCGATGGCGCCGGTCGGGTCCATGTCGTTTCGGTTGGGCACGGCAAAAGCTCCTACAACCCGAGCACCTGTTTGAGTTCGCCGATGCGGCGGCGGCCGATGGGCAGTTCGATGCGGGTCTTGCCCGCGGTGCGCAGCATGAAGTTGCCGCCCGGCAGCGAGGCGATCTCCGTGACCAGGTCCAGGTTCACCAGATACTTGCGATGCACCCGGAAGAACCGGTGGGGTTTCAGGCGATCCTCCAGGAGTTTGAGGCGGTACGAGGTCAGAAATTTCTGGGTGGCGGTATGCACGAAGGAATAGTCCTCGTAGGCCTCGACAAAGATGATCTGGGTATAGGGGATGAGGATGGTCCGGCCGTCGAGGGTCACGGCCAGCTTCTCGATGTCCCTGGGGCGTTTGAACTGGGTCAGATCCCAGGCCTGTTTGAGGGCGGAGATGAAGCGGTCCTCCTCGTCCTCCTCCAGGGGCAGGCGCACGGTCTCCTCGCCGTCTTCGTCGGCGCTTCCGGAGGAGTCCCCGGCCTTTTGCCAGGCCGAGGGCGGGGAGATTTCCTGGAAGGCCGGTTTGAAGCGGCTCAAGCGTTCCACGGTGCGCTCGAAGCGTTCCCTGGTGGCCGGCCACAGCAGATAGTCCGAGGCCCCGAGTTCGAAGGCGGCAAAGGCGTGGGACTCGTCGGCGGCCAGAAACACCAGCCCCGGCCGGTTCTTGCGTCCGGCGAGGGTCTTGGCCAGGTCCAGGCCGCTTATGCCCCCGGGCAGGTCCACGCCCAGGAACACGATGCCGTAGGGAATGGCCCGAAGAAGTTCCCCGGCCTCGAAGGCGGTGACGGTTTCGCCCACCACCCGGATGAAATCCACGCCGGCGAGGTAGTCCCTGAGCGTGGCCCTGGCCTGGGGGTCGGGGTGCAGGAGCAGGGCGGCGATCTTTTCCATGTCGGTCCGGGTGAGGGTGAGGGGCGTCAGGGGCAGGGCGCCGGGAAACGGAGGCCTTGCCGTGTGGGGTAACTAGCATGTCCGGGGGGACGTTGCAAAGGGACTCTGGCGGCGGCCTCGATCACTCCATATCTCCCGTCTCCTCCGTCTCAAGCTCCAGCCTCACCGTCCCCGCCGCATCCGTTTTTCCGGCTGCCGCGCGCACGGCGTCGATGATCCGCACCGCCTCGGCGCGGTCCGTGGAATGCCGCGTCACCGTCTCCTCGGTGATCCGGTCGGCCAGGAGCAGCCGGGCCAGGGAGTCGGCGAAGCCTGTCATGCCGTGGGCCCTGCCCTGGGCGACGACCTCGGAAAAGGTGGCGTCTTCTGTCTCGCCGTGGGCGATCATCTCCCGGACCCGGAGCGTGGGGGCCAGGGCCTCGAAGACCGCTGTCCGGGACCCGTCCGACGTCGGCACCAGGCGCTGGGCCACGGCCACCCGCAGGCATCCGGCCAGGGCGGACCGGGCCGCGCGCTCCTCGCCGGGTTCGAACAGCCCGACCAGCCGGGACACGATGCCCCCGCAGTCCGTGGCGTGCACCGTGCACAGCACCAGATGCCCGGTCTCGGCGGCCCGCAACGCGGCCTCGGCCGTGTCCCGGTCGCGTATCTCGCCCACCAGGATGACCTGGGGGGCCTGGCGCATGGCCGCGCGCAGGCCGCCGGCGAAGTCCTGGAAATCCGGCCCCAGCTCACGCTGGGTGACCAGGGCGCGCTGTGGCGGGTGCAGGTATTCCACCGGGTCTTCCAGGGTGATCACGTGCACGGCCCGGGTCTGGTTGACGGCGTCGACCAGGGCGGCCAGGGTGGTGGACTTGCCCGATCCCGTGGCCCCGGCCACGACCGCCAGCCCGTCCCGGGCCGAGGCGGCGTCGATCAGAAGCCGGGGCAGTCCGAGGGACGCGGCCGTGGGCACCTGGCCGGGGAGGCGGCGGAAGACCATGGCCGTGGCCCCCAGGCGCAAAAACACGTTGGCCCGCAGGCGCGTCCCGGACGGCAGGGCCAGGGCCAGGTCGGCCGAGCCCGTGGCGGCGTGGTCGGCCCTGGCGTGGGGGCGCGCCTCCAGAAGCGCCCGGGCCATGGCCGCGGTGTCGGCCTCGGTCAAAACGGTCGGCAGCCCGTCGGTTATGGGGTGGAGTTCCCCCAGAATCGAGGCCAGCACCGGGCTCCCGGGCGAGAGCAGGATGTCCGAGGCCCTGGGGGCCTTGTTCAGGGCCGTGTCCAGAAGCCCTTCCAAATGCCGTGCGTCCATCATGCCATGGTCCTTTTTCGGGTCGCGGCGAGGCGATGCCGCGCGGGTCCTTGGGCGGGCGAGGTCCGCGATCATTTCCCGCCTTCGGCGTCGGGGAGGGTTCCTGGCGGCAGAAGCGGGCGCAGGCGTTCCGGGCTGAGGGCCTTGGCGGCGGCCTCGCTGGCGGCCGCCACGCCGTTTTGCACGAGTTCGGCCAGGGAGTCCTCCAGGGTGCGCATGCCGAATTTCCTGCCGGTCTCCATCACCCCGGGAATCTGGTGGATCTTGCTTTCCCGGATGAGGTTGCGCACCGCCGTGGTGGCCACGAGGATCTCCAGGGCGGCCACCCTTCCGGGCCGGTCGGCGCGGCGCAGCAGCGTCTGGGAGATGACCGCCCGCAGCGATTCGGACAGGGCGGCGCGGATCTGGGCCTGCCGCTCTCCCGGAAAGGCGTCGATGATCCGGTCCACGGTCTTGGGCGCGGACATGGTGTGCAGGGTGGACAGCACCAGATGTCCGGTCTCGGCCGCCTCCAGGGCCAGTTCGATGGTCTCCAGGTCGCGCATCTCGCCGACCAGGATGATGTCCGGGTCCTCGCGCAGCGCCCCGCGCAGGGCCTTCTGGAACGACACGCTGTCGCGGCCGATCTCGCGCTGGTTGATCAGGCAGCCGGCGGGTTCGTGCACGAATTCGACGGGGTCCTCGATGGTCAGGATGTGGTCGCGGCGGCTCACGTTGGCGTGTCCGATCATGGCCGCAAGCGTGGTGGACTTGCCCGAGCCCGTGGGACCGGTGACCAGGACCAGTCCCTTGGGGAGCATGGCCAGGTCCTTGAGCAGCGCGGGCAGGCCGAGTTCGTCCAGGCTCGAAACGCGGCTCGGAATCTCCCGGAAGGCGGCGGCCGGTCCGCGTTGCTGCATGAAGTAATTGACCCGGTAGCGGGCCAGCCCCGGAACCTCGTGGGCGAAATCGACGTCCCCGGTCTCCTCGAACTGCCTGATTTTCCGCTCGGGGGTGATCTCGTAGAGGATCTTTCGCAGGTCTTCGGGGCCCAGGGCGGGATATTTCACCCGTTCGAGCACGCCGTGCAGGCGGATGACGGGCTGGGCGCCGCTCGAAAGGTGCAGGTCCGAGGCCCCTGTTTCATGCATCATGCGAAAGAAGGCGTCGATCTGGGCCATGCCGCGACTCCGGGCGTGGAGGTTTTCGGGAAAGGTCGGAGCGCCGGTGTTCCTGGCGAGCGATCCTAGCAGAAACCGGAGTCCTTGGGAAAGGCGCCTGGCGGGCCGGGCCGGCGCCGTCTCCCTCGGACTTTATGTTTTTGCAAACTTTTGGTCTTTATGTTTTTGTAAACAAGTGCTATGAAATTCGTACGGCCGATATGCATCGGTCTTGCCACAATCCGTCTCCGATTCGGCGTGCAAGCGTAACACAACGAAATTATTGACTTAAGTTGACGTGCATCTTGTCCCATCCCGGCACTCGTTTTGTTTTTCCAGTCACCGGGAAGGCAGGGGAACCGCTGTGAAGTGATCCGGCAAGTGTAGCAGACACCCATTCCACAGGCGCAAATGGCGCGCAGTCCATCGGCACCCGTAAAAGGGCTTGCGAGGCGGACTTGGCCCGGGCGTCCGGGCGTTTCGGAGAGACGGAGCGGCAGTGAGCAAGGCGCAGACTCCCACACCCAGCGAAAGGCTGTTGCGGATGATCCGCAGCCCGCATGTCGCTTTGGCGGCCGGCCGCGACAAAACCGGGGCCGGAGGTCCGGAACCGGACCGCCCCAGGCGGGAAACCCGGGGATTCGCGCCGGTCTTCGGGGCCAGGGCGGTTGTCGGAGTGGATGTCGGCCGCCGGGACATTCACGTGGCGGCCATACGCCGCCGGGACGGCGAGTTCGAGGTGCTGGCCCTGCGGCGGATCGAGTTCGACCCCGCCGTGGGGATCGATTCCGAGGAATTCGCGCGCATCCTGGGATCGGTTCTGTCCCGGGCGACCCTCAATGTCTCCCACCCGGAAATCTGGTGCTCCCTGGCCTCGGCCCTGGCCGACATGCGTCTGGTCGGGGCGCCCAAGGTGCCTGCGTCCCAGAGGGACAACGCGGTGTTCTGGACCGCGCGCAAGGAGATGTCCTTCGACGAGAAGGCCGTGATTTTCGATTTCGAGGACAGGGGCGAGATGGTGGACAAGGGCGCGGTCAAATCGGCCGTATTCGCGCACACCATCCCCCGCGACGAGGTGGCGCGCCGCAGGACCTCGTTTGTCCGGGCGGGCCATCCCCTGACGGGAATGACCCTGCCGCCGTTCGCCGACCAGAACGTCTTCAGGTCCGGCTGCCTGCCTCCTCCGCCCGGGGGCGCGGCCAACCTCTATGTGGGGTCCAACTGGTCGCGGCTGGAGATTTTCCGGGACGGCAATCTGGTGTTCACCAGGGGCATCAAGGCGGCCATGGCCGCCCTGACCGCTTCCGTCAGGGAAGGGCTGGCCGAGAGGGCGGTCCGCGCCCGTCCGGAAGCCGAAACGGCTGCCGCGGCGGCAATCGGAATTCCCGATTTCGGGGAGCTTCCGGCGGAGGTGGTGCTCGATCTCGACGACGGGCAGAACGTGGGAACCGACGAGGAACCCAGGCTTCTGAGCCTGGAGCTTCCCGGCCATCCGCCCACGCCGGAACCGCTGGCCGGGGTCCGGCCTTCCGTGGGGCCTGACGCGGCGGAGGACATGGCCCGGCGGGAACCGGAAACCCGGGAGATCACGGATGCGGACGCCGTCGCCCTGCTGCTGTCCCTGGTCGACGGCGAGGCCGGCCCGGAGCCCGGACACCCGGGGCATGGGCTTTCGGCCGACGAGATCGTCCACCTGGCCGATCCGGCCCTGTCGCGGCTGGCCCGGCAGGTGGAGATGACGCTCAAGCATTACCGCGAGGCCCTGGGCAACGACCCCGTGGGCGCGCTGTACGTGTCCGGGAGACTGGCCGCGGCTCCGGCCTTTCTGGAATATCTGGAGAGCCGCCTGGGCATTCCCTGCGAACCCTTCGATCCCTTGGGCTCCTCCGGGACCGTGCGGCCCGGGCCTGGAGTCGATCCGGGCGGGATGGGCCTTGCCGAGAGGTGCCGGTACCAGCAGGCCCTTGGGGTGGCCCTGTCCCAACGCCGGATGACGCCCGATCTTTTCGTCACCTACAAGGAGCGTCGCGAGGCCAGGCGCGTCAGCCTGGTGAACCGGGCCATGATCGGGGCCTTTTGCCTGGTGTTGCTCGTGCTGGCGGGGACGTACGCCTTCGTGTCCGGCCGCAACCAGGACAAGGCCCGGGAGCTTGGCCGCCTGCGGGAGCAGATCGCGGCCCAGGGCGTGATGGTGGACATGCCTCTTTTGCGCAAGACGGCGGAGGAGGCCAGACACACGCAGGAATCCCTGGAGGCCTTTGCGGCCAGGAATTTCGGGCTTGCCGCCATCGGCGAGCTTTCGGCGCTCACGCCCCGGGAGGTCCGGCTGCTGAACCTGACCTTGGACATGGGGCCGCCGGCACTGGAGGCGACAGGGCCGAAGACGCCGGCGAAGCCGGGCAAGGCCCAGGCGAAGGAGGCCAAGGCGGGCGCGAAATACGTCAAGAAGATCATTCTGGACGGAGTGGTCGAGGGCGACAGCCAGGTTTTCGAGTCCGTGCTGGCCGGGTATCTGGTGAACCTGCAAAATTCCCCGCTGTTCGGGGATTCGACGGTCAGCAAGCGGGACGTGGAGGCCTTGGGCGGCGCGCAGGTGCTGCACTTCGTGGTCTCCCTGATCCTGACCGACCGGTAACCCCGGGGGAACGCGCATGCCCGGTTTCAGTCTCGCCACGACCAGACTGCCCGCCAGGACGGCCCTGGCCGCGATTGTCGGCTTCGTGGTCCTCGTTTTCGCCGGGGTGGCGCTTTTGTACCCCGTGGTGCGCGATTCCCTGCGCCTGTCGGCGGACATCGCCAGGGAGAGCCAGCGGCTTGAGGAACAGAAGGCGCTTTTGCCGCTGTACCTGGAGATGAAAAAGATCGTGGACAAGGGGGCCGGCCTGGGTATCCCGCCGGCCGAAACCGCGCCCCTGCCCCTGGGAAAGGTGCAGGACGTGGCGGCCTTGTTCGAGGAATGCGCCATCAGTTCCGGGGCGCAGACCTACACCGTGACCCCGGATCCGGATTCCCTGGCCAGGGGGGCCAAAAGCCTGTCCGTGCGCGTGGTGCTGCGCGGGGAGCCCGAGGATTTCCGGAAGTTTCTGGCCGCGGCGGGGCGTCTGCCCTCTCTGGAAACCATCGAGACCATCCGGGCCAAGCGTGTCTCCGAGGGATACGACTATCTGGTGGTGGCCTGGCTGGCCCTGGAATGAGCGGGCGGACGAGGATGGGCCGATGACGAAACGGGAGAGGGTGCTGGTGTGGGTCATGGGCGCGGCCGTGGTCGTGGGCGCCGGGATGTTCGCGCTGGGCGGAAAGGACAAGGCCGCCGGCCCGTCGCACTCGGCCAAGGCCGTGCAGGCGGCCCTGGCGGACGCCCAGGCCCTGGCCAAGACGGTGCGGGACGCGGGCGTGAGCGACACCTCCTCCCATGTGGCGGCCATGGCCCTGAAGCCCTGGGAGCCGGGGCTGTTTTATGACCAGGCCCTGGAGTTTCGGGTCGAGGCCTCGCAGGGGGGAACGCTGCCGGCCTACACCGGGTTTGTCGAGATGGGGGCCCTGCGTCTGGCGATCATCGACGGCTACGAATACCGCGAAGGGGATGAACTCGAAACCGGAGGCTACCTGGTCGAGGGCATCCGTCCGGATCAGGTGACCCTCAGGGGGTTGGACAAGGACTCCAAGGCGGTGCGCCTGCCGTATCAGGACCCGAGTTTTTTTACCCAATGAACGCAGAACGCGGCCGGTTCGCCGGTTGCCGATCGGGGGATGGCGATGGGAGTTTTCAAGGCGGACTGGAGCGGTTTCCACCGGTTCGCGGCGGGCGTCGCCGCCTGCCTGATGGCGGGCGCACTGTGCGCCACGGGCTGCTCCAAGCCGCCGGAGAAGGATCCGTTCTTTGAGCACTGGAGCCGGAAGGCCGAGGATTCCCAGGGATTTTCGCCATCGGCCGGGCCGAAGAACCTGGCCGCCCAGGCCAAGCCCATCGAGTCCACCCACAAGACCCGGGTGTCCGAGACCATGCTCAATGCCAAGTCCGTGGTCATGGATGTCGGCAAGGAAAAGAAACTGCCCGTAACCAGGGTCAGCCTCAAGATGTACAACACCGACCTGGTGGCCGTGTTGCGGGCCCTGGCCCGGGCCGCGGACCAGAACATCGTGGTCTCCTCGAGCATAAAACCCGCGGAATCCCAGACGGCGGGCAAGGGCGCGGCCATGGCGGCCGCTGCCGCCCCCGGGGCCGGGCCCGGCGGCCCGGCCGGACCGGAGGCCAAACCCGGCGACGACAAGGCCCGCGCGATCCTGGTGAACATCAACATCACCGACGCGCCCTGGAACGAGGCCTTCGAGAGCATCCTGCACGCCAACGGCCTGACCTACACCTGGGAAGGGGACATCATCCGGGTGGTGACCCTGGAGGACCTGGAGAACGACCAGAAGATGAAGGAGGTCCAGGAAAAGATCCTGGTCCAGAAGGAAAGGCTCAAACTCGGCGATCCCCTGGTCACCTGCAAGGTGGAGATCAACTATGCGGATTTGAGCGATGTCCTGGAAACGGTCCGGGCCTTTCTGGACCCCACCCGCAAGATCAAGACGCGCCCGAAGCTGGAGGACATCCAGCGCTCCGCGTCGGGCGGCGGCGGATCGAGTTCCGGCGGGACGGTGGTCTTGAACACGCAGAAAGATTCCAAGGCCGACGACGACGAGGACGACAAGGACGAGGACGAGAAAAAGGTCGGCCGGCCGGGCAAGGTGCGCGGCTCCGTGACCCCCGACTACCATACAAATTCCCTGATCATCCAGGCCAGCCGCGAGGACATGGAACGCCTGCTCAAGCTCGTGGAGCAGGTGGACGAACCCAGGCCCCAGGTCCTGGTCAAGGCCTTCATCATCGAGACCACCAAGGATGTCGCCCGGGAACTGGGCATCCAGTGGGGCGGCAGGCTGCAGTCCGGCTCGGGCAACACCCCCTTCGTCATGACCCCGGCCGGCTACCTCGCGGACGGCACCCTGACCCCCTACTACGGCACAAGCCCCAGCGGCCAGGGCTTCGGCATCAACTTCCCGACCTCCGGGGCTCTCGATTCTGCGGCCACCTCGGCCGCCTCGGGCCTGGGCGGCGAGGGCATGGGCCTGAACTTCCTGTTCGGCAACATCGGCGGCAACAACCTCGAGGCCCAGCTCACGGCCCTGGCCCAGAACGGCAAGGTGAACATCCTGTCCAACCCGTCCATCACCACCCTGGAGAACCGGGTGGCCTACACCTGGAACGGACGGCAGATCCCCTACGTGTCCAGCTCCCAGTACGGCACCAACGTCCAGTTCCGCAACGCCGTGCTGCTTCTGGGCATGGTCCCGCACATCATCGACGGCACGCGGCTGCGCATGGACATCCTGGTGACCAACGACGAGGTGGACAACAACCAGGACAACTGGGTCCAGGGCAACCCGCCCTTGATCACCAAGGAGACCCGGACCACGCTCATCGTGGAGGACGGGGACACCATCGTCATCTCCGGCCTGACCAAGGACACGGTCACGGACAACGTCTCGGGCATTCCCTATCTCAAGGACATCCCCGGCCTGGGCTACCTGTTCAAGTCCAAGGGCGACAGCGTGAGCAAGCAGGAGGTGCTGATCTTCATCACCCCCTCGGTGCTCAAGACCCGGCCTGTGGCCATGGCCCCGCGACCGGGCGCGGCGGAGATCGAGGCCCGATCCGCGCCGGTTCTGCCCTCGGACGGGGTGGACCTGGAATCGCGGCCGGGATTTTAGACGGGAACCGGGGAGAGCGCGACATGGGCCATCACGGAGCCATGCCGCCCTTCTCGAAACCGTGGGATCAGGAAAGACCAGGCCCGGCCTGTCCGGGGGCCGGACGGCGAGGGCCGTGGTCCAGGAACGCGGCGATCGCCGAGGCCGGCGTCATAGCCGGATGGCGGACGGTTGCGGCATGCCGCGTGGAGGGCGCGTCCCCTCGGCGCGAGGCGGAAACGGTCCGGAACGGGCGGTGGGATGCCCGAAGAGGTTTCGATGCAGACGAAAAAACGGCTACGCCTTGGCGAAATGCTGGTGGCCGCCGGGCTGGTGACCGATGAGCAGTTGCGGCAGGCCCTGGCGGCCGGGAAGAAAAGCGGGCTGAAGCTCGGACAGCAGCTCGTGCGCCAGGGCATGGTCAAGGAGTCGGACATCGTGGAGGTCATCAGCCGCCAGGTGTCCATCGAGAAATTTTCCCCGGACAAGTATCCGGTGGATTCCAGCCTGTCGTCGCTTATCCCCTCCGAACTGGCCGTGAAAAACCGCGTGGTCCCGCTGGAGCATCGCGGGCATCTGCTGAGAGTGGCCATGATCGATCCCCTGGACATCGGGGCCATCGAGGACATCGAGATCTACAAGAACTGCGAGGTGGAGCCGGTCATCTGCACCGAGCGGGAACTGGCCCAGCTGACCGGGGTCGTCTACGGCATGAGCGCGGGCATCGAGGGGGTCCTGGAGAGCATCGAGTCCATGAGCATCGACACCGAGGCCGCGCCCGAGGCGGACATCGAGGACATGCAGGTCAGTTCCCTGGAGAACATGGCCGGCGAGGCCCCGGTGGTCAGGCTCGTGAACTCGCTTCTGTCCCAGGCCGTGCGCGAGGGGGCCAGCGACGTGCACATCAGCCCCGAGCGCGAATCGGTGACCATCCGTTTCCGGCTGGACGGCAAGCTCAAACCCGTGCCCTCGCCGCCCAAGCCCATGATCCTGCCCATCGTCTCGCGCATAAAGATCCTGGCCCGGCTGGACATCGCCGTGACCCGGGTGCCCCAGGACGGCCGGTTCACGATCATGATGGACCGCAAGGAAATCAACGTGCGCGTGTCCACCCTGCCGACCATCTACGGCGAGAACGTGGTCATGCGCCTTCTGGACATGAGTTCCGGGGGGCTCAAGCTTTCCGATCTGGGCATGGCCGCCGACGACATGGCCAAGATCCGGTCGGTCATCGACAAGCCGCACGGGCTTTTTCTGTCCACGGGGCCCACGGGATCGGGCAAGTCCACGTCGCTTTTCGCCATCCTGCGGGAGATAAGCCGCCCCGACATCAACATCGTGACCCTGGAAGACCCGGTGGAATACCGCATGGACGGCATCCGCCAGGTGCAGCTCAACCGCCGGGCGGGCATGACCTTCGCCGGCGGCCTGCGTTCGATCCTGCGTCAGGACCCGGACGTGGTCATGGTCGGCGAGATACGCGACGCCGAGACCGCCGGCATCGCCGTGCAGGCGGCCCTGACCGGCCACCGGGTGCTGTCCACGGTGCACACCAACGACGCGGCCGGGGCCGTGGCCCGGATGATGGACATGGGCGTGGAGCCGTTTTTGGTGGCCTCGACCCTGGTGGTGTCCTTCGCCCAGCGTCTGGTGCGCCGGGTGTGCCCGCACTGCCGGGAAACCTATGTCCCGTCCCGGGACACGCTTCGGTTCTGGGGCCTGGAGGACGCGGGGCAGACCGAGTTCGTGCGCGGCCGGGGGTGCATCATGTGCGGGGAGACCGGGTACCGGGGCCGGGTGGGCATCTTCGAAATCCTGATGGTGGACTCGGACATCGCGGAGATGATCATCCACCGCAAATCGGCCCAGGAAATCACCCGGTTCGCCGTGGACAACGGGCGGCTGCGGCTTCTCAGGGACGACGCGCGCATGAAGATCCTGGAGGGCAAGACCACCTTCGAGGAGGCCCTGGGCGCGGTGGTGGTGTAGCGCGGGCGGAAAACCGTCCGGAAACGATACCGACACGCCGCCATCATGACGCCGCCCCCGGGGCGGGGTAAACATCGCGGCGACACGGAAGGCGACATCCGGCGAGGCGTATGGCGACATTTTCCTACGAGGCATACAACGACACCGGCACCCTGGTGCACGGCGAACTCGAGGCCGAATCCGGCGACGCGGCCACGGCGCGCCTGGCGGGCATGGGGTACATCCCGGTCCAGGTGCGGCGCGGGGCGCAGACGACCACGGGCGAGGGCCTTTTCGCGGACCTGTCCCTGCGCCTGTCCCGGGTCAGGGCCCAGGACCTGATCCTTTTCACCAAGCAGTTCCGGACCATGCTGGCGGCCGGGCTGTCCATCCTGGAGCTTCTGCGGGTGCTCGAACAGCAGACCGAGAACCCCCGGCTCAAAAAAATCTGCGCCCAGATGGCCGACGACATGCGCAAGGGCGTGTCCATTTCCGACGCCCTGGGCAAACACCGCTCCGTATTTTCCCCGCTGTACGTGAGCATGGTCAAGGCCGGCGAACTGTCGGGCATGCTTCCGGAGGTGCTGGACCGGCTCATCTACATCGTCAGCCACGAAAACAAGGTCAAGACCGACATCAAGAAGGCCCTGCAGTACCCCCTGACGGTGCTGATCGCCCTGGGCGGTGCGTTCATTTTTCTCTTGGCCTATGTCGTGCCGGTTTTCGCCAAGATGTTCGCCAAGTCCAAGATCGATCTGCCCTGGCCCACCAAGGTGGCCATGGCCATGAACGTGGCCCTGACCACCTACTGGTACGTGATGCTTGGTGGCGTGGCCGTCATCGTGGGCGGGCTGTGGCTGTATTTCCGCACCGAACAGGGCAAGGTGGCCCGGGACGCGTTCTGGCTGCGGATTCCGGTGCTGGGGAAGCTTTTCGTCAAGGCGGCCATGTCCCGCTTCGCCTCCATCTTCGCCATCCTCCAGGCCAGCGGGGTGCAGGTGCTCCAGGCCCTGGAGATCCTGTCCGGCACCATCGGCAACGCGGCCATTTCCAGGGAATTCGACCGCATCCAGGAGCAGATACGCGAGGGCCGGGGCATCTCCGGTCCCTTGCAGCGGGCCAGGTATTTCACGCCCATGGTGGTGTCCATGGTGGCCATCGGCGAGGAGACGGGCGAACTGGACGCCATGCTCAAGGCCGTGTCCGAGCATTACGACGACGAGGTCAGCTATGCCGTAAGCCGGCTGGCCGACGCCATCGGCCCGATCCTCATCGTGGGGCTGGCGGCGGTGGTCGGGTTTTTCGCCCTGTCGATATTCATGCCCATGTGGGAGATGAGCAAGATGGTGAAATAAGGCCTGGTTCCCGGGCATTTCTCCTTGCGGCGGCGGAACGGATCGTGCATAAATGATGCATTCTCCGTTGGTCCCGGCCTGGAAGCCCGGCAGGATCAGGGAGGAAGGTGATGTTTTACGGAGTTTCGGAGAGAAATATCTCGTTTCCCGTAAAACTGAAGATATGACGGCCTGTGTTGTCTGGATGTGGAAGCGAACATATTTGCGAGAAGGAGATGGCGCATGGAAACGAGACACGAAGTGGAGACGCGGGCCACCCTGGCCCAGAGGGGCTTCACCCTCATTGAAATCATCGCCGTGCTGGTCATTTTGGGTATTTTGGCCGTCGTGGCCATTCCGCAGTATACGGCTCTCCAAGATGAGGCCAAAAACCGCGCCGGTCAGGCCGTAATCGCCGCCGCGCAATCCCAGCTTTCCATGGATTACGCCAGGAGCCTGCTTGACACCACCTATACCTTTGCTCCGGCGACGTCCTGCGGCAACGTGACCATCGACGAACCGTCCGGCGAGACATGGACCCTGACCTGCACCGCTTTGGCCGCTGGGGTTTCCACCATCACCGTCACTTCGTCGGTCGCCTTCGACACCAACCCGACAGGCACCTGGACGCAGCCGCAATAATGGCCGGTCGAGAGGAACGCATGTCCGGGGGGGGCCGTAACGCCGCCCCCGGATTCACCCTCCTCGAAGCGGTTGCCGCGCTCATCCTCCTCGGCATCCTGGCCGCCGTGGCCGTGGCCATGTACGACGACGGCAACGCCGACGCCGTGGCCGAGGCCGAGACCTTCAAGTCCCATCTGCGCTATGCCCAGATTCGGGCCATGGGCGATATTCACACGTGGACCATCACCGTGGGCGGCGGCAGCTACGTCCTGTCCACCACAAATCCCTCCATCGGCACGCCCGTCCTGCCCGGCGAGTCCGGGGCCACGCACACGGTGCGCGACGGCGTGTCCGTCTCGGGCGGCACGTTTACGTTCGACTGGCGCGGCCGGGCCACCACGGGCGGCGGGACCGGCATCACGTTCGGCGGCGATCCGGATATTGTCGTCACCGTCCAAGCGGAGACCGGCTTTGCGCAATAGACCCCTTCGCCGCGCACGCGGCTTCACCCTGATCGAGATCATCATCACCCTGGTGGTGCTGGGTATCACGGCGGCCATGGTGGCGGTGTTTTTCGGACCCGGCGTGACCCGGAGTTCCGACCCCATCTTCGCCCTGCAAAACGACGCCGAGTTGCAGGCGGTGATGGAGAATATGATTCAGGACCAAGGCAGCAACTATTCGGCGGATAAAACGGCTCTCGGGAATTTCTCGACCAAGGTCGGTACTGTGGGCGCCGACCAGGACAACGATTACGGCCAATACCACGTCGACCGCAATTCCCTGTGCTACCTCCCGACGGGTTCGACGACCTTTACCGACGACGCGACGAACGGAATCTATCTCTGCGTCACCATATCGCATCCCAGCCAGTCCGGCTCAAAGATTTCCTATCTCTTCACAACGCAATGACCAGCACCGGCAGGACCGCCAAGAGCGGCTTCACCCTCATCGAAATCGTCGTTTCCCTGGTGCTCCTGGGCATCCTGGCCGCGACGGTGTTCAACTTCGCGGGACAGGCCGTGCGCGGGTTTTTCATCTCCCGGGACGCCCTGGAGATCACCCAGAAGGCCCAGATCGCGCTCAACCGGATGCGCGCGGAGTTCACGTACATCGATACCACCCAGCCGGTTACCGGGACATCGACATCCATCACCTATACGGCGGAGTTTCCAGACGGCCAGGAAACCAACACCATCGCCTACGACGCGGGCGCCGGGACCATCACCCTCGACGGCGTCACCCTGATCGACGACGTGGCCACGGCGGGCGGGCTTGTTTTTCACTATTTCGACTCGTACAACGGCTCCGATACGGGCGGTTATTCTTCCGGTACGACGACCATCATCGGCGTCACCCTGACCATGCGGGACAGCGACGGGACCCCCGTGACCTTCACGACCCGGATGTATCCTGGTAAGGTGTCATAGCCGTAATCTTTCCGCAGGAGGCGACCGTATGCCGCGTCCCATCGCAGCCGAAAAGCCATGGGCCATGAATTGTGGCGCGAAAGCACTTGCCCATGCCTTTTCGCCGCGCGGATCGGCCCTCCTGTATGTCATCGCGTCCATCGCCCTGCTCGGGGCGCTGGGTGGGGGTGTGGCGTATTTCTCGTCGTCGTCGAGCATGTCGCAGGTTTCCACAACCCGCGCCACCCAGGCGTATTATGCGGCTTTGTCTGGGCAAAAGTATAGCAAAGCACGCCAGACCGAGTTCGAGGACGCGAAATCGTCTCTCGACGACTTTATTGCCGATCTCGGGACTGATTCCCGCCTTTACACCCTGGACACCACGCGCACCTTTACTCTGTCCGCCGTGAAAGACGATGCCACACATTATTCCGTGAAAATCGTCGGAGAATTCCTGGACGCACAGGGAGATGCCACTGAAAACGCCAGCATCACGCTAGCCAACCAGGAATATGTTGTGGCTACAGAAACGGCTAAGTATGCTAAGGGTGGAAAAACGGTGTATATAGCTGGTTATGAAGAAGGTGATACAATTGGAGACTCAGTTACAATCAATAGTGGATCAATTGTAATAGGAAATATTACCTCCATATCATTAACAAAAGCATTAGGTCTTGCAGGTGGTGTGATTTGGAGTGGTGACCAGTTATGTTCAAATGATGGCGTCGAAATTTCTGGTGGCTCAATTATAAACGGCGACATTCAAGCACATGGGAACGTCGTCATTACAAGTTCTGTTGTAAATGGCGACATTTATGCAAAAGGAAATGTTACCATCGACGGCGGCGGTATAGTTTTTGGAGATATACATTCCCAAGGTTCTGTTATGCTCAATAATGGGTCTATATGGGGTGATGTTTACGTAAAAGGTGTTTTTTCAAAATGCGGGTGGTGTATTTTTAGTGGTGACCAATACTCGAATCCAACTGCTCCCGAAGATTGTGCCGGGTTTGCTCTTCCTGCACATGAAGAAATTTCTTCTTCAACCGAATTGTACATAACAAACCAGTACACATTTACTGGGAAAACAGATATCAATGATAAAACATATGCGTATAAATCATTAAAATCTGATGGGTGGGCTGAGATTTGTTTTGATCTATCAGTTGATGGCAGTTATATTAATATATTTGTAAGTGAAGATATGGTTTTTAACGGTTCTATATATGTAAAAACGAAACCTGGAAGTTGTTTTACTTTATTAAACTATATGTCGGGACTGTTGTTTTTAAAATCTGAATATGCTGAACGTGTATATGTAGATGTGAGAGGAAGCGCAACATTGGGTGGGGGGACAAATTGGTTTGGAACCATCTATGCTAAAGGGAATATTTACCCAGGTGGTGGCTCTTCTATTATAGGAGGATTATATTCATCTGATGGCGATGTTAATCCAAATAACAGTTGGTATTACTTTAAGCATGTACATTCATTGTACCTAGATTCTCGGATGCAGTAACTGCCTAAAGTATTCATTACGAAGTCAGCGGCCCGTGGCGAATAGCTTTGCACATACATAGCCAATGAATAATAATTTCAAATTTTATAGTTGAGGTGGTGTTGTCGCGTTGTACGCTGGGATAGTTTTCACCTGCGATTCCAAATCTGATTCAATTTTCGTAATCATCTTGGATAGTGGCCTTTGTTTACATGATTAGGTTTACGCGCTGCAAAAATTTATTAGTGATTAAGCAACAGCCTATTTTGACTGCCTGTACTCTTTCCCCTGGATTGTTTTTGTGATTTTATGTAACGCTTTCCGGACATACGTTCGGACATGGCGAAGCATTGCCTGTTGTATGCCGCATGACGCTTCGCCGAAAGCGTCTCGCCTATGCCGCATCCTCAACCTTGGCGGCCTCCGGGAGAAATCGGCCGTTATGCATTGGCTCATACCAACCAATGCGGCGCATCCCTTCTTTTCATCATCGCCTCTGTGGCCGTCCTGGCCGCTCTCGCCGCCGCCGTGGCCTCCTTCAGCGGTTCCGGAAGCCGCTCCCAACTCCAACATGCCTCCTGCGCCGCGGCGTATTACCTGGCCCTGTCCGGGCTCAACTATGCCGTGGCCGCCGGTGCCGGGGTGCTGCGGGACATCGAGGCCGCCGGCGGGGCGACCCTGGGCCTGGGGCAGGGGACGGTGGCCCTGGAGGTCCTCGGGGAGGACGAGGACGGCGGCATCCTGGTGGCGGCGGTCGGCACGGCCGATCCGGATGGTCCGCATCGGTCCGCCTGCCGGTTGACCGGGGTTGTCGGCGGGGGATCAGGGACCATTTCATTTGCAAACGACCTGGAGGGCTTCGATCCGCCGGTCGAGTCGGAGCCGGGGGTCATCACTACGGACCTGGAGAATCGCTGGGCCATTCTCGGCAACGGCGTGCAAAAGGCGTATGGCGCCCTGTGGTACCGGGGGGACCGGCTGTGGTGCGAAGGCGGGAAATGCCTGTTCGGCACGGGCCTGCGGGCCTTTTTCCGCTTCACCTTCGCCGGCTCCGGCACGGGCGGGGGGGACGGATTCACCTTCGCGGTGGTCAATGCCGCGGACAACGACACCTCGCGTTCGGGGGGGCGCTCGGACCTGGGCGAGCTTCTGGGCTATGCCGGACCGGGACATACGGCCGACGGCCAGGGGCTGCGCCCCCCGAAGTTCGCGGTGGAATGCGACACCCGCGCCAATACCGGCGCCAACGACCCGGACCGGGTGGAGTCCCGGTCGGATGGAGCGGGCGACCACGCGGCGGTTGTCTTCTGGGGCCGGCAATCCGAGACCGGCCAATGCGCCGGCGGCGGGACGACCTATCAGTGCATCCAGGACGACAACCGCCATTCCCGGGCCGGGGTCGAGACCGTGGGCCAGGAAGCGCCCGGGGATATGCCCGCCAACAGCCGGAACGTCTCCCAGGGCGCGGACTATTTCACGCGGCCCGGCGAGAAGGCGTGGCTGCGCACCGGCACCCACACCCTGCGCCTGGAGGTGGACCGGGCCGTGGCCCCGGACGCCTCGGGCAACCACGCCTACGCGATCCGGGTGTGGATCGACTGTGGCGACTGCGACGACGTGCTCACGGCCTATACCGGGGCCGACCCGACCCTGTCGCGGGAGTTCGCGCTCTCGGCGGCCCTGCATGCGAAATTGGAGCGTGTGCTCTTCGGCTGGACCGAGGCCACCGGGAACGCCGTGCAGCGGATCACGGTGTCGGACTTCGAGCTGGTGTTTCTGGAATAGCGCGTCTGGACAAGGCCCCGGGTTTGGGCCATGCTCGGCGCATGCGCCGTGCCGCCATCGCCCTCGTCGCCCTGGCTTTCGCGCCTTTGTGGGCGTCGCCCGCCTTTTCGGGCGGGGTCATCTACAAATACGACGCCCCGGACGGGGTGACGCACCTCTCCAACCGCCGGCTGCACAAGGACTACCGCCCCTTTTTCTACATGCGCGTGCCCGGAAGCGTGGACCCGGACAAGCTCATGGCCGTGATCCGCTACTACGGCCGCCGCCACAAGGTGGACCCGGAACTGGTCCGGGCCATGGTGGAGGTGGAGTCCGGATTCGCCATCGAGGCCGTCTCGCCCAAGGGGGCCCAGGGGCTGATGCAGATCATGCCCGAAACGGGCCGGGAGTTGGGGCTTGCCGAGCCCTTCGAGGCCGGGCCGAACATCGAGGCCGGGGTGCGCTACATGCGCGCCATGCTGGACCGCTACGGGGACAAGAGTCTGGCCCTGGCCGCCTACAACGCCGGTCCGGGCCGGGTGTCCAGGGAGACGGGGATTCCCGATATCGCCGGGACGCGGGACTATGTGGCCAGGGTCATGCGGCGCTACGGGGCGCGCTCGGGGATGCGGTAGGGGAGGTGATAGGGGCAGGGCATCTCCGGGTTATACGCTTGACGTATACGGTACAGGGGCGTATCTGGAAATCATGATCCTTGGATTTCGCGACAAACGAACACGCCTCTTTTTCGAAGGCGAACGGGTCAAGGAATTCCAAGGATTCGAGCGGCAGGCCATGCTCCGGCTGGACCGGCTGGACGCCGCCGATCGGCTGATGGCCCTGAATACGCCGGGGAACCGGCTGGAGCGCCTCAAGGGCGAGCGCAAAGGGCAATACAGCATTCGCATCAATGATCAGTGGCGGATTTGTTTTGAATGGCCGGCCGGTTCGCCGGGTCCGGTCAACGTCGAGATCGTGGATTACCATTGAGGAGGTGAGGCATGACACGTCTGCTCATTCACCCCGGGGAGCACCTGGCCGACGAATTGCGGGCCATGGGCATGAGTGCCAACGAGTTGGCCAGGGAACTTGGCGTTCCGACGAACCGGATCACCCAGATCATCGCCGGCAGACGCGGCATCTCCGGGGACACGGCCCTTCGTCTCGGCAGGTGGTTCGGCACCGGGCCGGACATCTGGATGAACCTGCAAAAAAAGTACGAATTGCGTGTGGCGGCGGAGCATTTGGGGCAGGGGCTGGAAAGAATTCCCCAACACTTCGGAGCCCAAGAGACGGGCGGCGCAATCTCCGGATAGACCCGCCACGGAAACGTCGCCCGGCAACAAGCCTCCGGGGCCGTCACGATGGCGCGGCGGGCCGGGTCTCGTCCAGAAGCCGCAGGCCGATGTCCGTGATTTCCCGGGGCACGAGGGCCCGCAGTTCCGCCGCGTCGAGCCGGCCCCGGGCCGGAAGCTCCCGGGCCAGGGCCGATACCGCCTCCCACACGTCCGGCCGGGCGAAAAGCTCCGCCAGCAGGCGTCCGAGCTGGCCCCGAAGCGCGGCCGAGGCCCCGGCGCCGTACAGCCCCATCTCCTCGAACTCCCGCATCACATGCAGCATGTCGAAGGCCAGCCGTTCGTTGGCCTCGTCCACGAACAACCCGTAGTCCCCGCCGAGAAACCGGGCCTCGGCGCGGTGTCCGGCCAGGGCCACCAGGAGCCGGCGCCGGATGGTCAGCTTGCGCCCGCCGGCCGGCAGCGCATAGCCCGGGCTGTCGTCCGGGCCGTCGATGGCCGCCGAGACCGCCGGAGAGTCCACGGCAAAGGACATGACCGCGTGTCCGGCCACGTGGTGGGCCAGGATTTCCACAGGATCGCGGCGGCCGCTCCGGGCGCGGGCCGGGGACGTGTCCGGGGCGGCGTCGATGGGGTCGGTCATGGAAGTATCCTCGAAAGTTCGGAGCGCAGGGCCTCGACGGTGAACGGTTTTTTCAAAAAGCCCGTGACGCCGGCCCGCTGGGCCAGTTCCACCTGTTCCCCGGCGGATTCCGTGGTGGCCATGAGGATGGGGGTGTCCGCGTGGGCCATGTCCCCGCGCACAAGCCGGGTCAGTTCGATGCCGTCCATGACCGGCATGTTCATGTCCGCCACGATGAGGTCGAAGCAATCCGAACCGTCCAGGATGTCCCAGGCGTCCTGGCCGTTTTCGGCCGTGACCGTGGAGAAGCCCAGGCCGGGCAGGACGCTCTTGTAGAAGGCCAGCATGGCCTTGGAGTCGTCCACGGCCAGGACCCGCCGCCTGGCCGCATCCGGGGCCGCGCCGGCGCGGCGGGCGCGGAGCCGGGCCGCGTGGGCCGCCGCCTCTTCCGTGCCCTGGGCCGAAAGGACCCGGGCGAAGGCCTCCAGGATGTCCGGATCGCCGCACCTGGCGACTTCGTCGATGATCAGCCCGACCAGGTCCGGGGTCTGCCCGACGGCCACGAAAAGATCGGTGGCCGTGGCCTCGGCCATGGCCCGGGCGATGCGTCCGGCCTGGGGGCCGCCGGCCTCGAGCATCTCCGCGATGGTTCTGACGACCCCGGGGTTGGCGTTGGCCTCCAGGGCCGTGATCACGGCCAGAAGGAGCACGGGATCGGTTTCGGAAAGGCCGTCGAGCAAAAAAACCAGCCCCTTGAGGGACGGCGCCCGCCCCAGGGCCTCGTACACCGCGAAGCGCAGGTTGGGGTGGTCGATGGGGTGCCGGTCCTGGGCGGCCACGAGCGTGTCCGCGCCGGATTTGTGCCCGATGAACCCCAGGATGTTGGCCGAGAGGAGCCTCTCGTCCAGATCCCCGCCATGAAAACGTTCGGCCACGAAGGGGATGGCCGCCTTGCCCGCGTGGACCAGGGCCTCGTGGATGGCCCGGCGGGCCGTGGGATTGTGATGATGCATCTTCTTGGCCAGATAGGTCAGGGCCGTCTTGCCGCCTATGGCCGCCAGGGCCTCCACGGCCTTGAACACGGTGATCGGACAGTCGTCTCCGGAGATGACCTCGGCCGCGTCCACCAGGGCCGCCAGACGGGGAAGGGATCGGGCGTCCCCCAGAAGGCCCAGCATTTCCGCGCACAGGGCGCTGATGAAGGGGTCGGGGTGATCCAGGTGGGCCCGGAAAAGGGGCAGGGACTCGGGAGCGCGAAGCCGTGAAAGGGCGCTTAAAACCTCCTGTAGATCATCCGGGTCGTGCGCGGCCCTGGCGGCCATGTCCATCAAAACCGGCAGGGCCGAGGCGAACCCGTATCTGCCGACGGTCCGCAAGCACAGGCGGCGCAGGGCCGGGGACGTCGCGGCAAGCCCGGCCACGGTCTGGGCCTCTCCATGGACCAGGAGGGACTGCAACACGTTGATGACCGCCAGGTCCACGGACTGATCCCCGAGAGGAGAGGCATGCAGTTCGAACAACACCGGGATGGCCGAGACGTCCTTTTCGGCCTCGGCCTGGCGCAGCAGGGTGATCTGTTCGAGAAAATCCTTTTTCCGGAAATCCGTAAAATCAGCCATGTGAAAATCCTTTGTCGGCTGCTTGCCGCGCGTGGCCCTGATCGATGCCCGCCGGGCGGGCCGGGCGAGAATGCGGCGAAAAAATGTAACGCATATTGTTTGTATTTCCTAGAGCCCGGGCATGGGTCGGCCCGTTTCGAGGCCGTTTATGGACAAATTCCCGGGAAAATGCTTTGATTTTCCGTCTTGGACGGATGCGGACGCACGGTCGGCCGCTCGGTTTTCAACGGCTGCGCAAGGGATGCGGGGGTATGTACCAGGGACGGTTGAGATGGGAGAAGGGGCCTCGGGGAGCGACCCGGGGCAACGCGCGCATTGCAAGACGCCGGGGCGGGACGGCGCGAACCGTGGTTCCGGGTGGGTCCCGGCTTGGCGGAAGGGCCATGCGGCTTCTGACCCTGGCCGGGCTGGTGGTGGCCGGACTTTTTTTAGGGTGTTCCTTTTTTGCGGCCAGACAGCCGGCAGCTCCCCCGCCTCCGGCGGTCATGCCCATGACCGACGCGGCCGTTTCCGAGGTTTTGGCCCGGGTGGATGCGGCCAAGG
>JBMONM010000178.1:0-6323 GCA_049324675.1 Thermodesulfobacteriota bacterium | reverse complement strand
CCCGCAGTACGCCTATCAGGGACCCCTGTACGCCCCGCAGTACGGCGCGCCCCAGGCCCCGCAGTATGGGGCTCCCCAAGGCCAGCAGTACGCCTATCAGGGGCCGCAGGCCGCCCCGCGGTACGGCACGGTCCAAGGGCCGCAGTTCGCCCCCCAATACGCCGCGCCCCAGGGGCCGCAGGCCGCCCCGCAGGGACCGCAGTTCGCGCCCCAGTTCGGTTCCCCCCAGGGCCCCCAATACGCCCCGCAATACGGCCCGGCGCCCGGCCCGGAGGCGGCCCCCGGCGCTCCCCACGACCATGAGGAGGGCGGGGGCAAGAAAGGCCATTGCCATTGCCGGGGCGGCCACGGCGACCACGAGGAACAGGCGGCCTCCCAGGCCCAGCCCGGCTTTTTCGGGTTCCCGGGATTCGGGGCGGGCTCGCCCAGCGAGGACCCCAAGCACCTGGAATACCGGTACGGCCAGATGATCGAGCTGTGCAACGACCTGATGCAGGGCAAGGCCGATCCCTCGAAAATCGCCGCGTTTCTGACCTCCACGGGCACCCATTTCTGGAAAGGGGCCATCGTGGGCGCGGCCGTGACCTTCGTTCTGACCAACAGCGCCGTGAAGTCCGCCCTGGGCGACACCTTCTCGGCCATTTTCGGCGGGGCCAAGGCCGGCAGCGAATAACGCCGCGCCAGGGCCGATCATCACGACCTAACCGTCAACGACAAGGAAGGAACCGCTCCATGTCCATCCAGCAGAAAACCCAGACCTATCCGATCCGTCAGACCCTGCCCGTGGGCGCCGTCACCGCCATGGGCCTGGCCGGGGCCGTCATCGGCGGCACAGTGGCCGCCGCCAAGGACCTGCGCCAGGTCAAGGAGGGCGACATGACCCGCGAGGCCGCCGCCGGGCACGTTCTCAAGGAGGCCGTGGGCACCGGCCTGGCCACCGCCGTCGGGGCCGTGGCCGGGACCCTTTTCCGCTCCAGTTTCCTCGGGCTGGTCACCATGGCCGCCGTGGGTATCGGGACCAAGTACCTCTATGACGGCGTGACCGGACTGGCGGTCACCAGGGTCAAGGCCAGGGCCGCGACCAAGGCTGAGTCCAAGCCCGCCGCCAAGCCGGCTCCAAAGACCGCCGCCAAGGCGGAAACCGCCAAAACCCCGGCCAAGGGGTAAAGGAGCGTCCCGGATGTCCCACCATCCACAATATACTCCAACCGACGGCGGATACGCCCAGACCGCCGCCGGTTATCCTTCGACGGCCTCCTGGACCCAGGGATGGCTGGCCTTCTCCGACCCCGGGTACATCAAGGGCGCCCTGCTCGGTGCCGGCCTGACCTACCTTTTGACCAACGAAAAGGTGCAAAAGGCCCTGGTCAAGGGCGTGGTCTCGGTGTGGAGCTCGGTCCAGGGCGGCATCGAAGAGGTCAAGGAACAGATCCAGGACATCAAGGCCGAAATGAGCATGAAAGGCGATGCGGACAAAACCTGACAATCTGCGCGGCAAGCGTGAACTGGCCAAGGTCGGCATGGCCGTGTCCCTGGGCACGCTTCTGGCCACGGGATTCATGGAACGCATGGGCGGCCGGTCCGGACAGACGGTGCGCAACGTGCACCTGTTTTCCGGGCTGGCCCTGGTGGGCTTCTCCTACTGGCATTGGAGCCTGTACCGGCGGCCTGCGGACTCCCGGGGACATCGCGCATGAAGGAAACACCCGAACAGGTCGAGGTCGGGAAGGACGTGGGCCGCTTCACCGTGGCCCACGTCCTTCCCTGCCGGGTGCGCCTCACATCGCCCCTTTTCGGCGACCCCGCCTTCGACGCCAACTATTTCCAGGCCATGGTCGAGGCTGTGCCGGGGGTGGATGAGGCCCGGGTCAACGCCCGGGGCAAGGCCCTGGTCGTGACGCATGATGGCCGGACCGGGACCTGGCGCAGGCTGGCCGCACGTCTGCGGGACATCCCGGACGAGGTCTATCACTGCGGCCGGGTCGCCGACAGCCGGATAAGCCTGGGGGATGTGGCCGCGAAAGGCCTTCTGACCCTCGCCGCAACGGCCCTGCCGTATCCGGCCAAGGCCGTTGTGGCTTGGGGCATCGGCCTGCCGACCATCGCCGAGGGGGCCCAGACCCTGCTCTCCCGGGGAATCAAGGTCGAGGTCCTGGACGGCGCGGCCGTGACCCTGTCGCTTCTGCGCGGCGATTATTTCACGGCCGGGGCCATCGCCACCCTTCTGGCCCTTGGCCGGTATCTCGAAGACAGCACGGAGAAACGCTCCACGGCCCTGCTTAAAGGTCTTCTGCGGCCCCAGGCCGAGACCATGTGGGTGGTCCGGGACGGCGTGGAAAACGAGATTCCGACCTCGGAGGTCCGGGAAGGGGACGTGGTGGTCTGCGGGGCCGGCGAACTCGTGCCCATCGACGGAACCGTGGCCGAAGGCGAGGCCTCGGTCAACCAGAGCTCGATTTCCGGCGAGTCCGTGCCGGTGCATATCCGGCCGGGAGACTCGGTCATCTCCGGCTCCGTGGTGGAGGAAGGCCGGCTTCTCATCACCGTGGACCGGGTGGGTTCGGAGACCTCCCTGGCCCGCATCAGCCGTTTCATCGAGCAGTCCCTGCGCGGCAAATCCAAGACCCAGACCAAAAGCTCGGAACTGGCCGACAAGCTCGTGCCCCTGACCCTGGCTCTGGCCGCCATCAAGCTGGCCACCTCCCGGGACATGAACCGGGCGGCCTCGGTGCTCACTGTGGACTTCTCCTGCGCGGTCAAACTGGCAAGCCCGGTGGCCGTGCGCTCGGGCATGTACGCCGCGGGCAAGGCCGGGGTCCTGCTCAAGGGCGCCTCGGCCCTGGACGCCCTGTACGACGTGGACACCATCGTCTTCGACAAGACCGGCACCCTGACCACGGGCGAGATCGCGGTCACGGACGTGCTGCCCGCCGACGGCCTCGACCCCGAAGAGCTTTTAAGCCTGGCCGCCGGGGCCGAGGAACACTACGACCACCCCGTGGCCCGGGCCGTGGTGCGCGAGGCCAGGGCCCGCAAGCTGATCCTGCCCCCCATCAGCCGGGTGGACTTCATCGTGGCCCATGGCGTCTCCGCCGCCATCGACGGCCGAAACGTCCTGGTCGGCAGCCACCATTTCATCGCCGAAGACGAGGGCGTGCCGTGCGAATCGTGCGATCAGGCCGCCCATGAACTGCGCCGCCAGGGCAAATCCCTGCTCTATGTGGCCCGGGAAAAGACGCTCCTTGGGATCATCGCCCTGCGCGACGACCCGCGCCCCGAGGCCGGTGCGGTTCTGGACGCCCTCAAGGCGGCCGGCATCACCCGGGTGGTGGTCCTGACCGGGGACCACCGGGAGACGGCTAACGCCCTGGCCCGGCAACTGCCGCAGATCGACGAGATCCACCACGAACTCAAACCCGAGGACAAGGCGGCCATCGTGGCCGAACTCAAGAGCTCCGGGCGCAAGCTGGCCTATGTGGGCGACGGGGTCAACGACGCCCCGGCCCTCATGACGGCGGACGTGGGCATCTGCATGCCCAAGGGCGCGGACCTGGCCCGGGAGGCGGCCCAGGTGCTGCTTTTAAGCGACGACCTGCACGCCCTGCCCGTGGCCAAACAGGCCGCCATGCGCACCAACGCGATCATCAAGCGCTGCTTCTCTTCCACCATCGGCCTGAATTCGGCGATCCTGTTCCTGGCCGGGTCCGGGCTTTCCCCCTTGGCGTCGGCGCTCATGCACAACGTCAGCACCATCGGCATTCTCGGTTACGCGGCCCTGGCCGCGGCCCGGCCCGTTGATGGGGCCACAAACGCAGCGCCGACGGCGCGTTTTAAGCAGGAGGTGGCGGCGTGACCCCTCTGACCAAGGCCCCGCTGGGGATTTCTCTGGTGGTGGAAAACATCGTGGGCGAGGGTTTCACGGAGCGCATGGGTCGCCTGGGGGTGTTCGTGGGCACGACGCTCACGCGCCTGGGCGAATCCGTGGCCGTGGAGCCGGTCAAGGTCCGCGGCCCCCGGGGCGAGGCCGTTTTGAGCGGTGCCTGGGCGGCCAAGATGGTGGTTCACCTGGACGACGGGCGCCGGCTTCCCCTTTTGGAATGCAAATCAGGCGAATCCGGCCATGTGGAGGGCATCACCGGCCAGGACCGCATCGTCCGGTCCATGGAGGCCCTGGGCCTTGTGGAAAACGACCGCATCACCTTTCTGCGCCGACTGCCGCCCATGGCGTACAACGCCCTGGTGGACGGCAAAACCCGGGTGCGATTGGGCGAAGGGCAGGCTTCCAAGCTTCTGGGACAGACCCCGACCGGTCAGGTCCAGTTCTGCGGCGTCGGGGTTGGGGAAGACTTCGTCGTCACCCGTATCCTGACCGGCGAAAGCGCCAGGGAGACCTTCGAGGCCCTGAACATCCGGCCCGGCACCCATCTGTCGCTTGTCAGCGTCCAGGCCGGGCAGGTCATGCGACTCGGCCGGCACCATCCGGTGGTCTGCGTCACAAACGACGGGCTGCGTCTCTATTTTCAGGAAAAAGACTCCGACAGAATCCTGGTCGCCCCGGCCAACGAATGATCGGCCGGCTGCCCTGAGGGGGCCGTCCCTTTCCGCCCCAGGGCTCTGCCTACTCGCTCCGTTTCCATGCCACCGCGTCTCCCGGCGGCCGCTTCCGACGGTCGCCGGCGAGACGGCCGTCTGTTGCGGCGCATCTGTCGCTCCACGCCATTTATGACTCCGTAAATCCGGCGGCCTTGTCCCCTTCTTCTGCAACCCCTTCACATGGTTGCGGGTTTCCACCCATGACATGAGGAATCGACCCCATGGACCCCGCATACCGCAGTCGTTATCCATAATGGCATGGATTCCCAACCCAGGAGCAGGCGGAGAGACATGAACACCATTTTGTCGCTGCACCCGCAACGCGGCGCCTCCGTGGTGGAGATGGCCCTTCTGCTGCCCATCTTTCTGACAGTGGTGTTCGGGATCATCGATTACGGCCGCTTCTTCTTCGTGCGCGCGTCCGTCACCGCCGCCGTGGCCGACGGCGCCAGGACCGCGGTCCTGCCCGCGGCGACGAACGAAGAGGTCACCCGGATCGTGGAAAACGCCGTCAGCGACCCCATAAGCACCGGAACAGGAGCCCAGGTCGCGGTATCCGTGGTCCCTGAAACGCGGAATCCCGGGGATGAGGTAACGGTTTCCGCCACCATGCCCTTCACGCCCCTGATCCTGCCCAGCTATCTGGGAGTCCAGCTTTTTCCGAACAACATCTCGGCGTCGGCAACCATGACCATGGAGCCATGACCATGCGCGCTCTCAACACACCCCGCTTCGGGAACCGTGGATCAATAAGCGTCGAACTGGCCCTTCTTTTGACCTTCATCTTCCTTCCCCTGCTCATCGGCGTCGTGGATTTCGGGCAACTGCTGCATGCCCAGAACATCATGACCCGGGCGGCCCGGGAGGGGGCCATGGCGGCCTCGCGCCATCAGGATGTCGACAGGGCCGTTCTCCAATACGTCGAAAACGCCGGATACGACACGGCGCGGACCCAGATCGACACCCAGGGGTCCCGTGCGTCGTCGGACCCGGTCACCGTGACCATTACCTACGACACCACGGCCATGGTCATCATCCCCTGGGGCGAAATCACCCCGGATATGACCCACGTCGTCTCCTCGGCCACGACCCAGCAGTTGTACTAGAAGGAGGAACGGCATGACCCAGTGCGCCCAGTCCGCCGATTTCCGGGAAAGAGGATCCGTCGTGGTCCTCGGGGCCCTGATCCTGGTCGTGTTGGCCGGGATGGGGACCATGGCCGTGGATTACGGATTCCTGCAGCACAAACGAAGCCAGCTGCAAAACGCCGCCGACGCGGCCGCCCTGGCCGGGGCCGCCGAACTGGTGCGCACCGGGGGAAACATGGCCACCGCAACCCAGACGGCCGTGCGCTTCGGCCAGGAAAACCTCGGGGACCAGGACATCACGCCGTTGGCCGTCCGGGATGAGGACGTAACCTTCTACAAGGGCGATACGCTTGTCCAGGCCGGATCGGCCGATGCCGTGGAGGTCACGGCCGGGCGCTCACAGGCCCGGGGCAACCCCGTGGACATGTTTCTGGGAGGCGTTCTCGGGTGGAACACCCAGGACCTCTCGGCCACGGCCAGGGCCTCGCTTTTCTGCTCGGATCAGACCCGCTGTCTCAAGCCCTTTGCCCCGCCGGCCAAGTTCACCTGGAACGATGCCTGCGATGCGAATCCCAAATACCAAGGCAACGGAGCCCTTGATCCCCAAAGCGCCTGCGAAATGGCCTCGGTGGTGGTCCTGGG
>JBMONM010000177.1:0-6348 GCA_049324675.1 Thermodesulfobacteriota bacterium | reverse complement strand
ATAACGGTCTCCATCCAGTTCGCCCTTTTCGATCGCGGCCCTGACGGCGCAGCCGGGCTCGTTGACGTGGCTGCAATCCGCATAGCGGCACTGCGCGGAAAGCGTGCGGATTTCCTCGAAACCCATGGCCACTCCCTCTGCGGCGTCCAGGATGCCGAGTTCCCGCATCCCGGGCGTGTCGATCACCATCGCGCCCTGGTCAAGAACCACGAGTTGCCGGCGTGTGGTCGTATGAACGCCCTCCCCGGTACCGCTGACGTTTTTCGTCGCAAAGGCGTCCCGACCCAGGAGGCGGTTCACGAGGGTCGTTTTCCCGACACCGGAGGAACCGAGAAGGCAGTACGTCTTTCCGGGGGAAAGCGTCTGTCCCAGGGCCTCCAGTCCGGTTCCGGCCAGGGCGCTGAGGGCGATCACCCTGGTCGTGGCGACGCGTCGTATGATCGCCGTCTTCCGCTCCAACTCGTCCCGGGTGACCAGGTCCGCCTTGGTGAGGAGAACGACCGGTTCGACGTGTCCGTCCCTGACCATGACCAGGTATCGCTCCAGCCGGCTTGGATTGAAGTCGAAATGGCAGGATTGGACGAGAAAGGCGGTATCTATGTTGGCCGCGATCATCTGGAAGCCGATGGCGTCGCCGGGGGCCTTGCGCCGTAAAAATGTCCTTCGCGGAAACACCCTGTGGACGATGGCGGCGGTGTCGTCGTTATGATACTGCACGGTCACCCAGTCTCCGACGCATGGTGGGCTGGCGCAATGCGCAGTGTGGTGGGCGAGCCTTCCCGACAGCTCCGCCGGGATTTCCTTCACGGCATCGCGGACGAGGAAGGAATCCCGGTCAACCGCAACGATGCGGGCAACCCCGCATCCCTCCAGGCCGCACGCCGGGCGGTGCGCCTCAAACCAGTCGTCGAAACCCAATTCCTTGATGTTCATGGCGGTTCTCATTGGGGGCGTCCCGGCGATGCGGGGGCCCCCTTCTTTTCGGTTATTCTGATGCGCATCCTCGAAGCCCGAGGACGCAACACTATATGTCCGACACGTCGAAGGCCGTGTGGGCGATGATCCGGCCTGTTGGGGAAGACCCGGCGAGGTCCGCCGCCAGGACGTAGGGGGCCGGCACGCCCTGGTAGACCAGACCCCGGGCGTTCCCGAATCCGAAGCGGGCGTAGAAGCGGGGATCGCCAACCAGCACGATGCCTGAGGCCCCCGTGTCGCGCATCCGCCGCAACGACTCGCGGACCAGGGCGGAGCCTATGCCCCGGCCCTGGAAGGGCGGCAGGACGCCGACGGGCCCAAGCAGGAACCAGCCGGCGTGATCGTCTCCCACGGCAGCGGGCGAGAGCGCGATATGCCCCACGGCCTCGCCGCCGACTTCCGCCAGCAGGGAAAGGACCAGGGCGCCGGACGCGCGCAGGCGTTCGACGATATGGTGTTCGAAGGGCTCCGCGCCGGGCGAGTGGACCGGGTGCCCGGTGAAGGCGGCGTAGTGTATGCGCGAGATGCGCGATACGTCGTCGGGTCGTTCGTCTCTGATCCGCATTGCGGCACTCCTTGTGCATGGGTGATGGCGCACGGCCGGGCATGGGAAACGGGCGCGGGACCCGGCCCACTGCGGCGCATGCGCCGGTGATGGCCATGGGGAATGTCAAGGAGACGGTTGCCGGACGAAAACGCGAAAAGACCGACCCGGGAATGCCGGGCAGGACCGTGGATGGGCGGAACGAAACGCCCCGAGGGGGAAGGCGCCTCCCTTAAGTTGGGAGGTGTGAGCCTTTGGGGCGCTTACCGGCCGCGGCTCTCGCCGACAACCAGCGCCACAAGATCCCGTGTGGTGGTTTTCAAAAAATCCTCCCTGGAAGAGCGGTTACGTGAGGTGGGAGATACGCAATGGGTATCGCGACGTCAAGATCACGGCAAGGCCCCGGGGGGAGCGAAAGGGCCTGACACCAGCGGCCCCGGCGCGCCGAAGGCTTTTCATGGGGCGTGTTGTGGGATATCTGACTGGAAACACGATGCGGATGGCGGGCAATGATGCGTCGCTTCCGATCGACACCTTCCTGTGGCCATGATGACAGTGTTATGTCCGTATCGCGCTGACGAAAACCGGCGAAGTGGAAGCAGATGCCTACGATATCGATAGTCGTTCCGAGTTATAATCATGCCGGGTATGTCGAAGCCTGCCTCGATTCCATCTATTTTCAGGATTACCCAGATATTGAGATGATCATCGTGGACGACTGCTCGACCGATGGTTCGACGGACATCATCTCCGGATGGATCGGGAATGTGGGAGCGGAGGAAGTCTCGTTCGCGGCATATTATAACGAAAAAAGCGACGCCATTGAAAGGACCGTGCACAGACGTTACGAAAAGCCTGGACGAAAAATAGTCTTTGAAACCAACACGGCCAACCTGGGGTCGACAAAAACCTATAACCGGGGATTTCGTCTGGCCACAGGAGAATTGTGCTCGTTTATCGCCTCGGATGACATCATCCATCCGCACATGCTGTCCACATTGTCCGGGCCGCTCATCAACGACGAGGCAGATTTCGTCTATGCCGACATGTTCATCATCGACGACAACCACAGGATTCTCAGGGAATTCAGATTGCCGGACTACAGTTTCGAAAGATCCTTTTGCGACTGGTACCTGTGCGGGGTCGCCACGCTGTACAGGCGCTCGCTTCACGAGCGGTTCGGCTACTACGACGAGACATCGGCGGCGGACGACCATGAGTGCTACCTGCGGTTCGCCATGAACGGGGCCCGGTTCCTTCATGTCCCCAAGACGTTGTACAGCGTGCGCAGCCATGACCGACGGCAGGTCGGGCTGCACGAGGCCGGCAGATTCACTATGCTCCTGGAGGAATCGAAGCGCCTCACCCTGAAGGCGCGGAGATGGCTGGCCGGGAACGCCTCCCGATAAGGCGGCGTCGCCGCCGGGGAGTGACCCGGCCTCGCGGGAAAAACCCTGCAACAATCCGAAGCTGTTGCGCTATGCCGAGAAACACGGCCCCTCTCCGGCCCATGGCCAGCGTCATCGTTCCCCTGTTCAACCGCGTGGAGCTCACGCGGCAATGCTGGGCCGCGCTTTGTTCGCACACCCCGGCCCCGGCCTTCGAGGCCGTGTTCGTGGACAACGGTTCGACCGACGGGACCGGCGCATTCCTGGACGGGATCGCCCGGACCGCGCCCGAACGCGTCCGGATCATCCGCAATCCCGGGAACAGGGGATTCGCCGCGGCCTGCAACCAGGGCGCGCGAGGGGGCGCGGGCGAGGTTCTGGTCTTTCTCAACAACGATGTCGTCGTGCATGCCGGCTGGCTGGAGCCGCTCGTCCGGGAGCTTGGGGAGAACCCGGGGACCGGCGTCGTGGGGGCCAGGCTTGTGTATCCGGACGGGACAATCCAGCACGCCGGCGTCGGCGTCAACCGCAAGGGCATCCCGTACCATCTGTTCCACAGGCTTCGTGCCGATGACCCGCTGGTCGTCGAGCGCAGGCGGTTCTCCATGGTTACCGGCGCATGTATGGCCGTCAGGCGCCACGAATTCCTGTCGCTTGGAGGGTTTGACGAGGGATTCATCAACGGCCACGAGGATGTCGACCTGTGCCTGAGGTATTTCCACGGCGGGAGGGACATCGTGTACAGGCCGGACTGCGTGGCCACCCACCATGAGAGCCAGACCGAGGGCCGTTTCGCACATTGCCGGTACAATACCCAGCGCACGTTGCGCCGCTGGTCGGGCGTGCTTGTGCAGGACGATTTCAACTTTCTTTTTCCCGAATCCGAGCGTCAGGTCCCGTCGAAGGCATTGCGCGCGGCCATCAAGCTTCCGACGTGCGACCGCGACGCCGCGCCGGGCTCCGTCGTCTCCAGCATGGAGGCCCTCGCCCGCGACCTGTGCCGGATGGGGCACGCGTGCGAAATCCACCACAATGACGACTGGGGCCGGGACGACCTGGACCGGGACGTGGCTATCGTGGTCCCGGGGCGGGTCCCGTACCGGCCGAAGCCGTATATGCTCAATATCCTGCTTGTGACCGGAATGCGCGACGTGGAGCATTTCCCCTTCGACCGGGCCGCCGCATACCAGATGGTGTGCTGCGTTCCGGAGGCGGCGCCGACGCTGGTCGCGGCGGGCCTCGGCGACAGGATCGCGGAGATCCGACTGAACGGGGAGGGGATCGAACCGGACTCCCTGCGGGCCGTGACCGCGCGGATCGTCCGTCTCCTCGATGCCACGGCCCTTGCGCCGGTGCGCCGCGACAGCCGCAGGACGGTTTCCGTGCTCATGGCCACATACAACCGGCGGGACCTGTTGCCGGGGGCCATCGAATCCGTGCGCGCCCAGACCCACAGGGAGTGGGAACTGGTGATCGTCAACGACGGGGGCGAATCCGCGGCGGATATCGTCGCGGCCTTCGGCGACGACCGGATCGTCTACCGGGAGGCCGGACATGTTTCCAAGGGGGCCGCCGTGAACACGGCCTTTTCCTTGTGCACCGGCGAATACGTGGCCTACCTCGACGACGACGATCTCTGGCATCCGGACCATCTGCAACGGGCGCTTTTTTTCATCGAGAACGTGCCCGGCGTACGGATGACCTACTCCGATACCGTGGAGACCACCGCGCAAAGGGGCGACGCGGGCTGGGAGATCGCCGCGAGCCTGCCTGTCAAGCGGCCGCAGATCACCTTCGCGGACCTTGTGGAGTGCAACTGCATCCCCGGCATAAGCGTGGTGCACCACCGGGACCTCTTTGCGGAGGCCGGCGGCATGGACGCCACCCTGGAGGCGCTTTTCGATTTCGACCTCTGGCGCAGGCTGGCCGTGCGCACCGAGCCCTACCACGTCTCCTACGCCACGGCCGAGCATTTCCTGCGGCCGTCGGCCGACACCGCCGGGGCCGGGCAGATCACCAACCTGCACCGTGCCGACCGGCGGCGGTATGTGTGGAACGTCTGCAGGATCGTGCGCAAGCCGCTGCCCGATGCGGTGCGTCCGGAGTGGAAACGCGCCCAGGATCAGGCCCGGCGGAAGGTGCAGGCGCTTTTTCTCATGGCCCAGGGCGACCACCACGCGCGGCTGGGGGACCACAGGCGGGCCGCGGCGTGCCACAGGCTGGCGGCCGGGATGGGCCTGAACCTCTGTCGGGAACTGATGCGGCCGCACGGGAACGGCGAGGCGCGGCCATAGGGCGCAAAGGATCATGTTCATGACCGAAACGACCGGGACGTTGGCCACGATCGAGGATGTGCGGGACCTGTATTTTCCGGGAACGCCCCTGGGCCTGCGGCATCTGTTCGGTCCGGGAACGCGGCGCGACAAGGTGGTGGCCCATGTGATGGCCCGGGCCGGCTCCAACCGGATCAGGGACAAAAACATCCGGGAGCTTCACGGCCTGCCGCTGATGGCCTATTCCATCATCATGGCCCGGGAAATGGGCGCGGACATGGTCCTTCTCAATACGGACAGCGAGGAGTACCGCCGCATCGGGGAGCGGTTCGGGGCGCAGAGCCCCTTTTTGCGGCCCGCGCCGCTTGGCGGCGACGACGTTTCCCCGGGACTGGCCTCGTACTACGCCATGCGCAGGCTGCTCGAATCCGGGTATCCGGTCGGGGTATGGATCGACATGTACCCGACGTCGCCGTTTCGGTCCCTGCGGACCCTGGGGCGGTTCATGGAGATTTTGCGCAAGGCCGGGACCTGCGTCAGCGTCGGCATGATGCCCGCTCCGGCCCGGCGGGCGTACCTGCCGGGGAAGGGCGACGCGCCGATCCGTCTGGACTACGACGAGAGCCTCTTTTTCTACAAGCCGGTCGGCACGTTCCTCGGCCAGAACCTCGACGCCGAAAGGCGGTACTGGCGGCACTACGAGGCCGTCGTCGATCCGATCGAACTCATCGACATCGACACGGAGCGGGACTGGGCCCTGGCCGAAACGATCCTGGAGAACCGGCTTTTCGACTTCGGAGTCAGACTGCCATGAGCATGGTCGCCTTCGTCAGCTTCGCCTCGGACACGGCCCGGGAACAGGAGCTGCTCTCGTCCGTGGCCATCGGCGCGTTCGCCTGCGACCACGCCAGGGACATCATCCGGCGCACGGACGGCCTGCGGTACGGGAAGGTCCTGGCCGGGCACAGGTATCCGTTCCTGATCGGCCGGGATGACGCGGCGTATGCGCTGCTGCCGCCGGGAGACCGGTCTCGCGGCGAGCGGGACCGCATCCTGGAGGCCGGGGAGGGGACGCGGTCCTGGCGGATCGTCATGCGGCCATTGCAGGGGCGCGTCTCGTGGGCCAGGCTGCGGTCCTTTTGCCGGGAACTGACGGGCCTTGCGGCCG
>JBMONM010000176.1:0-6688 GCA_049324675.1 Thermodesulfobacteriota bacterium | reverse complement strand
GATCCGGGCCGGCCTCCGGAAACGTCCTCCCCGGAGAATACGGATTCGCGGGCCCGGGAACCGTTTTTCGCCGTGCCCCATTCCCTGCGCTCGGCAGTGGAGCATGCCGGGCCGGATGCCGCCAAGGTGCTGCGGCCGGGCGGTATTGTGGCCCCGCCGTCGCCCGTCCCAAGCGTTCCTTCCGATGCCGCCGGGAAGGCATCCTCTCCGCCGTCGCCCGTCGCGGACGCGTCCGGTCCTTCGGGTGGACTGCCGCCCCTGCCCCCGGGACTCGTGGGCCGGGAAGGGGAGGTCAAGGGGGCGGTGACCCCCCCCGCGCCGCCCATTGCACCCGCGCCTGTGGCTCCGGTCTTTTCCGGACCACAGGCCGTGCGCTCCGGCGTCTCCCGGAAAACGGAACAGGCGCAGGCCCCGGCATCTCCCGAGGCCGCCCCGGCGCAGGCGTCGGCATCTCCCGAGGCCGCTCCGGCGCGGGCCCCGGTTGCGCCCGAATCCGCTCCCGTACCTCCTGTGGACCAGGAGAAGGCCCAGGCCGACGCCGGGAAACAGCCCGAGGGGGAGCAGGCTGCGGATGGGCAGACCCCCGATGAGGGCGGGACCGAATTCGATGTCGAGGCCATGCTCCTGGCCGCCCAGGCGAGCCGGCTGGCGGGAGACAACGAAACGGCTCTGGAAATGTTGGAAGGGCTCAAGGCCCGTCAGGACCTGACCGCGGAACAGCGCGAGGAGATCCTCTATACCCTGGCCGAATCCCTGTACGACATTCACAAGGGAGAGCCCCTGGCCCACTTCGACACCATCCAGGGCGCCTATCAGGAAGCCCTGAATTTCAACGCCAAGTCACGGCGGATTCCCGGCGCCCTGCTCATCCTTGGCATGATCAATCTCAAGGCCGGAAACATTCCCGAGGCCAACGCGTATTTCAGCATTCTGCGCAAGCGCTATCCCAACGATGAAAACATCCCCCTGATCCATTTCTATTGGGGCGAACATCATTTCGAGAAAGGCGATTACCAGAAGGCCGCCCAGGAATATCAGGAGCTCATCCAGCGCTATCCGGAGAGCCGATTTGTCCGCGAAGCCTCCATGGGCATGGCCAAGTCCCTGGTCAAGCTCGGCCAGTACCAGGAGGCCTGGCAGATCGCCGATTACATCGAAAAACGATGGCCCAGGTATTATACGGAATATCCGCCCATTCTGCGTATCAACGGCGAGATCGCCTATCGGCTCGGGGATTACAAAAAGGCCAAGGATTACTATCTGACGGCGTACAACATCGATCCCAACGCGGAGGGGTCGGATCTGGTTCTGGCCCGACTCGGGGATATCGCCTCAAAACTGAAGAATGCCAAGGAGTCCCGGGAGTTTTACGAACTGGCCGTGGCCAGGTTTCCCGAAGAGGAAGGCGGGCTTATTTCCAAGATGCGACTGGCCGAGCAGGGCGTCTATGACGACCCGAGCATCAGCGAGATGTTTTCGGCATTCGAAAAACCGCTCCAGGGAGGCCCTGAGGCCATCTATTCGCAGATCGTCAGGGATCATCCCCAAAGCGTCCTGGCCCCCTTGGCCCAACTCAAGCTGGCCATGTGGTATCTTTTCAAGGACAATTATCTGCAAAGCCTCGAGGCGGGGACGACCTTCGAAAAGATGTTTCCGGACAATCCGCTTTCGCCCAGGGCCGGGGAGGTGGCCGCGACGGCCTTCGACAAGATGGCCGAATCCTTGCTCAAGAACCAGCAGTATGCCCGCATCGCGGAATTGTGGCGTGAACATCCCCTTCTGGCGAAATACCGTTCGATCATTTCGGAAAAGGGACAACTGGCCGCCGCCTTGAGCCTCCTGCGTACCGGACATCCCCGGGAAAGCCTGAGCCTGGCCCTGCCGTTTATCGGCCCGGCCCAGAACGAGGCCGGGGTCAAAGCCTTGCTTTTGGCCTTGCACATTTACACCGAGGGCGATGCCTGGCGGGAAGTGCTGGAACTGGCGGAAAAGGTGCGCGATTGGCGGTTCACTCTGGATCAGCGCCAGAGGGTGGAATTCGCCGCGGCCCTGGCTCTGGAGAATCTCGGGGATACGGCCAAGAGCCGTCCCCTGTGGGCCAGACTGGCCGCGGATTTCAGTCTGGCTCCGGCACGCCGGGCCGTGGCCATGTACTACCAGGCCAAAGAGGCCAAGGCCAAAAACGACACGGAGAAAATTCTGGTCTTTGCCCAGGAGGCGGTGAATCTTTTACGGGAGACCAAGACCGACCCGGAAAAGGTCGCCGACGCCCTCAATATGCTGGTCGATGCGGCCAAAAATCTGGGGCTTTATCCGGCGGCCCTCAAGTGGGCCGAGGAATATGGGGGGGCCCTGCCTGAAAACGGACCGGATTACGCCGCAAACCGTTTCCGGATGGCCTCCATTTATCGTGAGATGGGGGATACGGCCAAATGGCGTCAGACCCTGGAGCAGATGCGCGATTCCATGCCGAACACCCTTTACGGCAAGATGGCCGCGTCGGAGCTTTCATCCCGCAGTCTGGAGGAACGCGCCCAGTCTTTGACCAGGGTCAATTGATCCGTCCTCGTCGCTGACCGCCAAAAAAGCGGACCTTTTCCTTAATCGTGAATTTTACTGGTCCGCGTGATGCGGCATGGTCGTTTGGGAGGGCGATCCCCGCATGGGTCACGTTCAGACTTTGGCTATCCGGTACGATCAGCGTGTGGAAATGCCGTGGATGCGCAGGTAGCGGTACAGGCTTTGCTTGCCCAGTCCCGAAATCTCGCAGGCTTGCCGGATGTCGGCATGGCACACGGCCATCAGGTTCTGGAAAAAAGTCTTTTCGGTCTGCCGCTTGTAGTCGTCAAAGGGAATCAGCGTGTCGTCCGGGGAGGCGGAATCCCGGGGCGCGGACATGGTCGTCATCCGGGGCTCTCCGACATTTTGTGCGGCATCCTCGGCGAGGGGGAGCCCGTTCCCCATGGCCGCCTTTTTCCCGCCCATGCCTCCCATGGCCCGGATGCGGATCTCCGGCGGCAGGTGCTTGGGATAGAGGGTGGGGTCCAGCCCGGCCCGGACCACGATGTTTTCCACGGTGTTGACCAGTTCCCGGACGTTGCCCGGCCAGTCGTATTCCAGCATGAAGTCGAAGAACTCCGGCGAGAAGCCCTTGAGCGGCACGTTGTATTTGCGGCAGAAAAAATGGGTGTAGTACAGGGTCAGTTCACGGATGTCCTCGCCCCGGTCGCGAAGCGGCGGAATGGCGATGTGCATGGTGTGCAGCCGAAACAAAAGGTCGCTGCGGAAGCGGCCCGAGGCGGCCATGGATTGGAGGTCCTTGTTGGTGGCCGCAACCAGCCGGAAGTCGCTCGATTCCTCTTCCTTGGCTCCCACAGGCCGGAAGCGGCGTTCTTGGAGCACCCGCAGGAAGGCCTTCTGCATGGAAAACGGCAGTTCCCCGACTTCGTCCAGAAAAAGGGTCCCGCCGTGCGCCTGCCGGATGAGGCCCTCGCTTTTTTTCTCCGCGCCGGTGAAGGCGCCCTTGGCGTGACCGAACAGCACGCTTTCGATAAGCGTCTCGGTGAGGATGGAGCAGTCCACCACCACGAAGGGGCCATCGGCCCGGGTGCTGTTTTCGTGGATGGCCCGGGCGAAGAGTTCCTTGCCGGTGCCGGTTTCGCCGGTGATAAGGGTGTTGGCCTCGCTGTTGGCCGCCTGGGCGATCAGATCCAGACATTTGGCGATCTTGGGGCTGACGCCGATGATGTGGTCGCGTTTCAGGGCCACGGTGGGCGCGTGGTGGGAGAATTTCTCCCTGCGGTATTGCAGGGCCCTGATCAGGGGCAGGGTCATGACGTCTTCGGCCGCGGGCTTTTCGATGTAGTCCCAGGCCCCGTTCTGGATGGCCAACTCCGCGCCGTTGGGATAGCTCGCGCCGGTGAAGATGATCACCTCCGGCGCGCGTTCGCGTTCGGTGATCTGCGCGATGGCGTTTAGGCCGATGCCGTCTGGCAGGTCCACATCCAGATAGACCACGTCGAAATTTCCGTTTTCAATGGCCGCAAGTCCCCGCGCCAAAGTGGGCTCGGCCGAGACTTCGTGTTCCATGGCCTCGAAAACCAGCCGGCACACCTGGCGGATTTGTTCGTCGTCGTCGATGATGAGTATTTTCGCCATGGATCCTCCAACGCGGCAAGCCAACTCCTACTTTGATTGTCCCGGAATGTCGAGATGGGAACGGACACGCGGCCTGGATGCGGTCTTGGGGCAGGCCTTTCCTTTGTGCTTTCACGGGCGATGGGGCATGATGGGCCCACTTTCCCAGCGCAAAACGCGCCCATGTCCGTCAAAGGAGCCACAATATGCGCAAGATCAAAAATCGCCCCCTGCCGGTGTGGGTCATCTTCATCTTGTATTCCCTGACTTCGCTCTACAGCATTCTGTCCGTGTTCCTGATCACCAGCGGCGTCTTTCCGCTCAGCCCCGAGCAACAGGCCTACATAAACCGATTCACGAGCTTCGATATGATCATCGGCTACCTTGTGGCCGCCACCACCTTTATCGGTGTATTCCTGCTTTTCCGTCTCAGGAGGGCGGCAGTGACGGTTTTGTTCCTGGCTTTTGGCCTCGATGTGTTCTCTTCCGGCATGTTCTATTTGAAAAACGATCCGTCCATGGTCATCGAGGCCTCGGGCTACCTGCTCCAGGCCGGCGGGATAGCCCTGTTTTTCGTCGTCTGCCTGTATGCCCGGCACCTGGCAAGAAATCACGTATTGAGCTGACCCGTCCGCAGGCGAAACGATCCCTGAAGGGAATCAGGCCGCCGGGAGGAAATCCCGGCCAAGGACATAGCCCCGGCCCGCCACGAAGGCCGCGATGTCCTCGGCCGCGCCCCGGCTGCCCACGTAGGACACCAGAAAGCACGACCCGGCCGGCGGCAGGTCGTCGCGGTGGTGCACCGGCCGGCCTCCGACGGCCCTTCCCACCTTGTCCGGATCGATGTCCCACCAGCCCTCGATGACCACTCCATGTTCGCACAGCATCTCCGCCCGCTTGCGGGTGATGCGGCCCGCGCCCATGACCTGGATGGCCGGATGGAACGGGTTGGTCCGGGCCAGATACCTGGCCAGGTAGGGGGCCTTGAGGCGGTGGAAGCGGTGCGGGGCGTAGCGCGGGTCCGTGCGCGACAGCCTGTCCGGCGGGTCGTTCCAGGTTACCAGGTATTCGGGCACCTTGGCCATGCGCACTCCGGCGTCCAGCCAGCGCAGCCACAGTTCGTAGTCCTCGGGGAAGGGGCCGTGGACGTAGCCGCCGTGCCGCCTGACCATTTCTGCCCGGAACATGACCGTGGGGTGGGGCAGGGGGGATTCCCGGAACCGGCCCAGGGCGATCTGCTCCGGGGTGACCAGACTGTTGGTCCATTCCAGGTGGTGGTTGTATCCGGCGGCGCGCGTCGGGTTCCCGCCGAATCGGGCCAGACATCCGACCAGGCCGATGTCCGGATGCGCGTCCAGAAAGGCGGCCTGGAGCTCCAGCCGCGTTTCGTGGCAGGTGTCGTCGGCGTCCATGCGGGCGATACGTTCGCCCCGGGCCATCTTCAGGCCCGCGGCCAGGGTCCTGGCGATGCCTTCGTGGGGCAGGCGGACGGGCCGTATCCGGGCGTCGCACCGGGTCGCCGTCTCGATGACCTCCCAGGTCCGGCCTCCATCGTCCGAACCGTCGTCCAGGACCAGAAGCTCGAAATCGGCATGCGTCTGGGAAAGCAGGCTCTTGAGGGCGGCGGGTAGGGTGGCGGCGGCGTTTCGGACCGGCAAAAGCACCGAAATCATGGCCCCTGCCTATCCCAGGCCGGCCGGCGGGGCAACCGGTTAAACCGTCTCCCGACTGTTTACGCCTCGGCCGTGTCGAAAGTGCACCGGACCAACCGGTCCGCGGCCAGGGCGTGGCCCGGCCAGCCGGACGTTTTGTTTTCGTCGCAGGCCTTGATGCCGATATCGATGAGTTCACCGGTCTCGCCCTTGCGGTACGGCACGGCCACGGTGGCGAAACGCACCGCCTCCTCGGGATCGTGGGTCACCAGAATCAGCGGTATCCCGAGCCGTTCCAACAGATTCAAGACTTCCTCACGCAGCCTGGCCCGCAAGGGCAGATCCAACGCCGAGAACGGTTCGTCCAGGAGCAGCACCGCCGGACCCGGGGCCACGGCCCGGGCCAGGGCCACCCGCTGTCTCTGCCCTCCCGACAATTCGCGCGGCAGGCTGTCGGCCATGCGCGTCAGTCCGAAGAGATCGAGCATCGTATCCACCCGCTTCCGCATCTCCCGGGTCAGGCGTCCCCACATCCCCCCCAGCCCGAAGGCCGTGTTCTGCCGCACAGTAAGATGCGGAAAAAGGGCGTAGTCCTGGAACACGAACCCCACCCGACGCCGGCGTACCGGGATGTTCACGCCTTCCCGGGAATCGAAAAGCACCTTGCCGTCAACGGCTATCCGGCCCGCGTCGGGCCGCAGAAGCCCGGCCACGGCCCGAAGCGTCAACGATTTTCCCGACCCGGACGGACCGAACAATACCACCCGGCCCTCGTCCGTGGCGAACCGCGCAGCCAGGGTGAACGAGCGCCTCGAACCATTCAGCCGTTTTTCCACATCAATGGAGATGCGCATGGAGTGCTCCTTTTCGGGGCTGCCGCCCCGAACCCCGCCCGGGGG
>JBMONM010000175.1:0-6724 GCA_049324675.1 Thermodesulfobacteriota bacterium | reverse complement strand
TCCTGGCGGGGCTTGTCCCGGACAGTGAAAAAAGGTTATTCCGACCTCAGGGCGGAACCTTCCGGAGGCGAGGCATGGCGAACATCCTGGTGGCCGACGATTCCCCGGTGGTGCGCACCTGGCTGGCAAAGCTTCTGCCGGCCATGGGGCACGCCGTGGCCGGGGCGGCCCCGAACGGCATGGAGGCCCTGCGCCTGGCCGCCTCCCTGCGTCCCGATCTGGTGCTCATGGACGTCTGCATGCCCGGCGACATGGACGGTTTGACCGCCGGGAACCGCATCGGTTCGGTCCTGAACATCCCCGTGGTCTACATGACCGCCCACACCGACGAAGCCGTGCTCGGGCGCATTGAAAACGCGGCGCCTCCAGGTTTCGTCATCAAACCCCTCCAACCCGCCCAATTGCGCCTGACCCTGGAAATCGCCCTGCGCACCACGGCCGAGAAGGCCCTGGCCGCGGCCAATACCCGCCTGGAACGCCTGCTCGTGGAGGACCGACTGCGTCGGGACCTGGAGAACGCCGACGCCGCCTCCCGGGCCAAGAGCGAATTTTTGGCCCGGGTCAGCCACGAACTGCGCACCCCCTTAAACAGCATCCTCGGCATGTGCGAGGTGCTCTCCGAGGCCCGTCTCGATCCCACCCACCGAAACTGCATCGAAACCATCAATCAGTCCGGTGAAACCCTGCTCAGGCTCATCGACGACGTCCTGGACATCTCACGCATGGACTCCGGCCGGATGTCCCTGCAAAGCATTCCCTTCGAGCCCGGGCGTCTGCTTCGGGAAACAGCCGGGGCCATCGCCCCGCTGGCGGCGAAAAAGGGCCTGCGGCTGCATGTCAGGGTGGATCCGAACCTTCCCGAGACCGCGCTTGGCGATCCCTTGGCCCTGCGACGGGTACTGGGCAATCTGGCCGACAATGCCGTGAAATTCGCGGAACGCGGCGAGGTGGAACTCATTGCGGAACTCGTATCGCCAGGCTCGGACGCGGACCGCCTCTTTTTCCGGGTCCGGGACACCGGGGTGGGTGTCGATCCCCGCGACCACCAAGCCATCTTCGAACCCTTCGCCACGGCCCCGGGCTCCGGGCGCGTCCGTTCCGGGGCCGGGCTCGGCCTGGCGGTGGCCTCCAGGCTGGCCGGGCTCCTCGGCGGGCAAATCCTCCTGGAAAGCCGGCCCGGGCTCGGCAGCCTGTTCACCCTCGACCTCCCCCTGAAACGCCCCTCACGCGCGACCGCGCAGCCTCCATTGGCCCTTCCTTGCGGGGGTCCGGACGCAGGGGGGCCATCCATCGCGTCGCTTCCGCCAGCGGCATGCGCGCCGGGAGCGGCGGACACGGCCCCGCAACGCATCCTGGTTGCCGAGGACAACCAGGGCAACCGCGATGTCATTTCCCTGTTCCTGGAAGGATCGCCATTTACGGCCGACATGGCGGTCAACGGGGCCGAGGCCGTGGAGCGTTTTCAGCCCGGGGCCTATGCAGCCGTGCTCATGGACATCGACATGCCGGTCATGGACGGATTCGCGGCCACGCGGGAAATACGCCGCCTGGAGACCGAGGCCGGCGCCCCTCCGACCCCGATCATCGTCCTGACCGCCCATGATCTCCCCGAATTCCGAAGAATCATGATCGAGGCCGGCTGCACGGATTTCCTGGTCAAACCCGTGCGCAAGGCGCGCCTGTTCGAGGCCTTGCCGCACAACGGGCCGAAACAATCCGCCTTTATCGAGGTCATGGCCGGACACGACCCGCCGCCTCCCGAGGTCGCGCGGCTTCTGCCCGTCTTTTTTTCCATCCAGACCCGCAACCTGGACAAAATGCGCCACGCCCTGGCCCAAAACGATCTGGACATCCTGCGCATCATGGGACATGGGCTTCGCGGTTCCGCCCTGACCTATGGCGTGGAGTCCATGGCCGAACTGGGCGCGACCATTGAAAAGGCGGCCATGCGCGGCGACACGACGGCCATGAACGGCCTGCTCGACCGTCTGGGAGAAACCATCGTCCTGGAAGCCGCCAGAGGCCGGACCATGACCTGAAACGGCGCCCGGCCCCGGGACCGGTTGTCATGGCCAAAACAAAGGGATATCATTGAAAAAAAGAAGTTCGCCGTTATGAAGTTCCTTTTTGTGGATGACGACGACAGCATCCTGATTTTTTTGAAGGAATGCCTTTCACCCTACGCCCTGTGCGTCTGCGCGCAAAACGGCATAGAGGCGGTTTCCGCTTTCCATCAGGCCATGCGGGAAGAGCAGCCGTTCTCGGCCGTTTTCATGGATATTCTCATGCCGGACATGGACGGGAACCGTGTGGTGCGGGAATTGCGCAACGAGGAGGCCGCTCTGGGGATTCCGGAATCCGACCGCTTCAAGCTGGTGATGATCTCCGTGTGTACGGATACCAAAAACGTCAGCGAATCGTTTTTCAGCGGCATGGCCGACGCCTACATCCCCAAGCCCCTGCGCCCGGACGTCCTTTTGCGCGAACTGAAAAAGACCGGCATCCTGCCGCAGACGCCCTGACCGTCCCCGGGTCCGATGGGCCCGAGGACCAAGGAAAACATCCCTTGACGGCCGGTTTCACGCCCGCTTTGTATCACAGCCTGTCCAGGGGCATCCCCGCAAAGGCCTGATCGAATTCCTCGTCCATCTCATCCAGAAACCGGGCCGGATCGTACTGCGCGCCGCAGGACCCGCAGCGCAGAAAGGCCCGGCGTCAGCTTCTGCCCACCTTGAGTTCTCCGCCGCAGAGCGGACAGGCGACATGCAACCCCGCGGCCCCATGACGGCCCGCATGATTTCCCGTCATTCTCATTCTCCCTCAGTCAGATGATGTGGGCTCCGCTCAAGACCATGACCAGGGTCCGGAAGGCGTCGGGGTCAAAGGCCCCGGGCATGTCGTCGCGCATGATCCGAAGGGCCTCGAAGGGCGTAAATATCTCGGCATAGGAACGCCTGGTGGTCATGGCGTCGTAAGTGTCGGCGACGGCGAGGGCCCGTACGTGCATGGGGATGCCTTCGCCCGAAAGGCCGCCGGGATAGCCCGAGCCGTCCAATCGTTCATGGTGGAACAGGATGCAGGCGGTCACGACGGGCGTGATGGGCATGTCCATGCAAAAAGCCAAGCCCCTGGCCGGATGCGTCTCTATCTGACGGCGTTCCTCCTGGGTGAGCGGACCGGGTTTTTGCAGAAGGACCTTGTCAATGGCCATCTTCCCCATGTCGTGCAGCATGGCCCCCACCCCGGCTTCCACGATAAGGCTCTCTGGCGCCTTGAGCGCCTGGAGGATGGCCGTGACGTAGACAAATACCTGAACGCAGTGGGAATAAATCGTATAGTCATGGGAAACCAGGGAGGCGATCTGCCTGAGGGCCTCCTCCCTGGCCAAAAACACTGTGGCTTTTTCCACGAAGTTGAAGATGCGGGCGTATTCCCGCTTGGTCATGCCCGTGGGCAGCTTGTTGTCGAAAACGTCCTGGACGATCGCGGACGCGGCTGTGCGCAGGACCTTGGTGCGCTCATCCAGGGGGATGACCTCGTCGGCCAGGATCTGGGGCAGATGGCGCTCCACATAGACCTGATAGTCCTGACGCTGCTCGGACTGGACATAGACCTCGGTCACGCCGCTTTCGTGAAGCTTCTTCCTGTGGCGCTCCGTGAAATGCTCATTCTCCCTGGCATAGAGCACGTACCTTCCGGCCTGCCTGATGAACACCTTGAATCTCCCCAGGGCCCTGGGGAAAATCATGAGCGGCGAGATGGCAAAAAAAGCATTGCCGTCGTAGGGTTCTTCGACCTTGCTCATCGAATATCCCGTTCCAGTCCGGCACCGGTTTTCCGGCATACGGTTTTCACTCCCCACCCATCCCGGGGTTCTCTCCCGCCGGGGTCAAGACGTTCCGTCCATGCGCCGCAAGGCGCCCGGGAGGACCTCCTCCCGATCAACCCTCTTGGCCGCTCATCCATCGCCGTCCCGCCCGGCCCCGGGACCCAGCGCGACGAGTTCCGCAAGCCCCTCCGGGCCGCGACGGGCCCGCAGGACGAAGTCGAAGGCGTCCAGGGCCAGACACAGATCATAATCGGTCTCGGGCACAATGGCTGTTTCCCCGAAAAAAATCTCGGCGCCCGGGGTGTCGCGCAAGAACCCCCGGATGGCCTCCATGCTGTTGGGCACGCCCTCCAGCTCGTTTTTCAGGTACATGGCGCACAACTTGTCTTCCGGGGCCGGTGTCTCTCCGGCCCGGCCCATGGCCGCCAGGGTGACCATCTCCGGCGTCCTGGCCGAGAGGTAGGCGGCCGTTGCCGCAAGATTGACGAAAGACATGGCCAGAACCTCGTCGGCCGATTCCATGGCCGCCAGGATTCCCCGCGTGCCGGCGCTGGTGGCGTGGACCAGGGTTCTGCCGGCCAGGTCCGCGTCACGAATCTCCGTCGGGGAGTTGCCGAAATCGAACCCCTGGGGTTTGAGGCAGTCCCGCTCCCCCATGAGCAGGAATTCGGGGTGGGCCCGCTTCAGGGCCAGGGCGTCCTCAACGCTCGCAGCGGGGACAATCCGCGCCGCGCCGGCGGCAATCGCATGACAGGCCGTCGCACAGGCCCGGAATACGTCGATGACCACGGCCGTGCCCATGGCCCGGGCGGCCCCTGAAAGCAGATTGGAGATGACGATGCGCATACGGCTTTCCCCTTGACCGGACTTCCCGCGTCACATCCCACACCGGCCCTTGCCCCGGGAAAGGCGAGCCGCTATGTTCAGGCAACCGCGTCCAGGCTTTCGCCCGGATGAAATCTTGCAACGGCGGTCCGGACCTTGACCACTTCCACATCCCCGCCCGATATGGCCACAGGACCCATCCCGCCCCTTGAGCCGGCTTCCCCCCCGGCGGTCGTCACACGGCGCGGCCGGGAAAGTCCGCGGGACCTCCTGGCCGACCTGCGCGCCCTGACCCGGGACTCCTTTGCCTCGGCCTGGCGGGGCGCTCCCGGCGAGATCGCCTGGGGCCGGTTCGTGGACACCCGCGTCTAGATCACGGAAAAAATAACCGCCTCAAAGCACATGCAAAACACGGAGCAGGCGCGAGAGGGGGCTGCCGGGAAGCCATCTCTCTATCAATAAATTCGAAATTGCAAGATATTAACGAGGCAGCCCTGACGCGGCGAAGAGCCGGCCAGGCTTGCTCCGGAAGGGTGATCATCTTTTTCAAAACGAGACACGACACGCGATGACCTGTGGCGGTCACGCGTGAGGCAAAGCGCGGGGGGCGCATGGACGAGACGAACTGGCGGGAGCATCGCCGCCGGGTGATGGCCGAGGCCCGCCGGGTAGTGGTCAAGGTGGGCAGCGCGGTCCTGGCCGGTCCGGGCGGAGTGGACCAGCAGGTGGTGGCCGATCTGGCCCGGCAGGTGGCCGGGCTTGCGGCCGAGGGCCGGGAAATCCTCATGGTCTCGAGCGGGGCTGTGGCCGCCGGACGCGGCGTCATCGCCAGCCATTACAATCCCGCCTCGGTGCCCCATCGCCAGGCGGCCTCGGCCATCGGCCAAAGCCGCCTGATCCACGCCTACGACCAGGAGTTCGCCCGCCACGGCAAGGCCGCGGCCCAGGTTCTGCTCACCCGCGACGATCTGGAATGCCGGGAACGCTACCTCAATCTGCGCAACACCCTGCGCACCCTGTTCGACTTCGGGGTCATCCCGGTCATCAACGAAAACGACTCCGTGGCCGTCCAGGAACTGGTCTACGGGGACAACGACTGCCTGGCCGGGCTGCTGGTGGGCGTGATCGGCGCGGAATTGCTGATCAACCTGACCTCGGCCAGGGGTGTTTTCGCCCAAAACCCCGACGAGGCCCCGGACGCGCCTCCCATGGCCTGCATCCCGGATATCGGCGCCCTGGACATCGACTCCCTGTGCGGCAAAAAGACCATGCTCGGCACCGGGGGCATGCATTCCAAGCTCTTGTCGGCCAAACGCGTGGCCCAGCTTTCCGCGTCGACCCTGATCCTGTGCGGCCGCGAACCGGGCGCCATGGTCCGGGCCTTTGCCGGCGAGGAGATCGGCACCTGGGTCATGCCCGAAAAAAAGGCCATCTCCCGGCGCAAGTACTGGCTGGCCTACAACCTGGAGCCCAAGGGCGACATCGTCATCGACGCGGGCGCGGCCAGGGCCCTGCGGGAACGCGGCAAGAGCCTTCTGCCGGCGGGCATCGTGGACGTGGCCGGGGATTTCGAGATGGGCGCGCCGGTGCGCATCCTTCTGGCCGGCGGCGAGGCTGTGGGAGTGGGCCTGACCAACTATGCGGCGGCCGACCTGAAAAAGATCATGGGCCTGCGCAGCACCCGCATCGCCCAGGTCCTTGGCCAGGCCTCGTATCCCGAGGCCGTGCACCGGGACAACATGGTCCTGGGGGCCGCGGTCTGAAACGCGGCTACGCCGCCTCGCCCCGAACCGAGGCCACCAGGGCGGGCACGTCCAGGATCAGGGACATGGAGCCGTCGCCGTTGATGGTCGCCCCGGAAATGCCCTCCACGGTGCCGATATAGGCGCCCAGGCTCTTGATCACCGTCTGCCGCTGTCCCACGACCTCGTCCACGGCCAGTCCGGTCCTCGCCTCGCCGTGCCGGGTGACCACCACCTGCTCGATGGCCGGGGGCCCGCCCGATATCCCGAACACCTCCCGCAACCGGACATAGGACACGATCTCCCCGCGCAGATGGATGGTCCGGTT
>JBMONM010000174.1:0-6809 GCA_049324675.1 Thermodesulfobacteriota bacterium | reverse complement strand
GCACGCTCCTGGCCACGGTGAGACTGCTCAAGGAGCACGGCTGCAAACGCATCAAGGGGCTTTTCCTGGTGGCCGCGCCCGAGGGCCTGTCCCGGCTCGAGCGGGAGCATCCGGACGTGGACGTCTATCTGGCCGCCATCGACCAGCGGCTCAACGAGGTGGGCTACATCCTGCCGGGCCTGGGCGACGCCGGGGACAAGATCTTCGGCACCAAGTAAGGGGCCGGCCCCATTTCCCCACCGACGGGCGGCGGCCGCATACGGCATTCCGCGGCCGGCGGCCCGGGGTCCTACCCGGCCGCGCCGTTGCCCGCAATGACCCTGTCGATGGCGGCGGCAAGCTCGGTCGCCGAGAACGGTTTGGCGATATAGTCGTTCATTCCCGCCGCCAAAAGCCTTTCCCTGTCCCCGGCCATGGCGTGGGCGGTCATGGCGATGATGGGAACGGAGGCCTTGCCCCGCCCCGCCGCCCCGCCGCGAATCGCCTCGGTGGCCTGGACGCCGTCCATGGCGGGCATCTGGACATCCATGAGCACCAGATCGAAGTCGTTTCCGGCGAGATGCTCGATGGCCTGCCGGCCGTCGCGGGCGCTGACGACCTCGGCCCCGAGGCGGGCCAGCAGGCCCAGGCACACCTTCCGGCTGGACGGGTCGTCCTCGGCCAGGAGAATCCGTGGGGCGGCGGCCCATGGCCCGCTTCCCCGCGGCGAAGGAGTCCGGGCGTCCGGGTCCCCGGCGGCGGCCGCCGGTTCGTCCTGAAGGATGCCGACATCGACGGTGAACCGGACGGTGGTGCCCTCGCCCAGGGTGCTTTCAATGCCGACATCGCCTCCCATCAAGCCCACCAGACGCTTGACGATGGACAGTCCCAGCCCGGTTCCGGGGTATTTCTTCGACAGGGCGCCATCCACCTGGGTGAACGGCTGAAAGAGGACCGCAAGCTTGTCCGCGGGGATGCCGATGCCGGTGTCGGAAACCATGAAAAGAAGTTTTCCCCGGGAATCCGTGACGGCCTCCCGGGACAGGCCGACGCTCAGGCGGATTTCGCCCTTGTCGGTGAATTTCAGGGAGTTGCCGATGAGATTGAAAAGGACCTGCCGCAGGCGTCCCGCATCGGCAAGTACGGCGTCCGGAAGTCCGGGGGCCGGTTCAAGGACGAAGGAGAGTCCTTTGGTGAGGATCTGTTTCTGAAAAATGTCGATCACGGAACGGCACAGTCCGGCGACATCCACCCTGGCCTCGACGATCTCGAGCCTGCCCGCCTCGATTTTCGAGAAATCCAGGATGTCGTTGATGATTCCCAGGAGGTTGTTCAAGGCCATGAGCGCGGTATTCACGTATTCCGCCTGTTCCTCGTCCAGGGCCGTGGTCCGCAGGAGCTGGAGCATGCCGCCGACGCCGTTCATCGGCGTGCGGATTTCATGGCTCATGTTGGCCAGAAATTCGGACTTGGCCTTGCTGGCCGCCTTGGCCTGGAGCGTGGCCTCCTTCAGGGCGGCCGTGGCCCGCAGCCTGGGGGTGATGTCGTTGACGATGGCGTGGATGAAGATGGCGCCGTCGAGATCGATGCGCCCGGTGTAGGCCTCCATGTTCCGCAGTTCGCCGGTGCCGATCCGGTGCTGGAGGAGATGGCGGTTTTTTTCGCCGGTGGCGCTGGTCGCCAGGAATTCCTCCCGGGCCTCCCGGGACGAGACGTCGATGTCTTTCCAGAAGACGTTCTCTCCGCCGGGCCTGTCGAGGCCGTAGAAGGCCCTGGCCCGGGGGTTGGCGTCCTGTATGCGGCCCGAGCCGGGCTCGATGAGCAGCTGCATGCACGGGTTTTCGGTGAACATGGCCGCATACAGGGCCTCGCGCAGTTTGCTGCGCAGCAGGTCCGACTCCGCGGCCGAGCGTTTGACGAACTGCCGGGCGGCGTAGACGAGCGCCAGGGTGACGCCGAGAAACGCGACGCCGACGATGACCACGGTCCGCAGGGCGCCCGTCCGCCAGTCCGCGAGCAGAGGCGATGTCGGCGAGGAAACGCTGACGGAGAAGGGAAGCCGCGTCAGCTGCGTGGTCGCCACAATGCCGTCCTTGGTGCTGAGCAGGCGGGAGCCTCCCTGGAGAAAGAAGGTCTTGTCCAGCGTGGACAGGAACGGGTCGTCGGCCGGGGACCCGAAAGCGGTCTTGCGTCCGCTGTATGCCCCGGACCAGGAGGCCAGCACATGGAGCTGGTCGTCGTAGAGCAGGATGGTGTCCGCCGAGGCGGTGTTGAGCCTCTCGAATTGGCCCAACATGCTGGAGCCGGCGACGCAGATGACCATGGCCCCCAGAAAGCGCCCCCGGGCGTCCTCCACGCCGCGGCTCAGATACAGCCGGGGTTCGGGGGCTCCGGGAGGGTGGGTGAAAACCTCGAAGCGGACCAGGGCGTCCCTGTGCCGCCCAAAGAACGATTGTGCCGCGATATCCGGGAGAAAGCCCTCGGGCGACCCCTGGCTGTAAAGCACGTCGCCCCGGGCGTCGGCCAGCTGGATGGAGACGAAGTTGGGCAGAAGCGGTGTCCTGGGGCGGATCATGCGGGCCAGGGCCTGTCCATCCCGGGCCCGGACGCTTTGGCTGAACCCCTCCATTTCCGTGATGGCCAAAAGCCCCAGGTCGATGATCCGCAACTGGCCGCCGATCGTGGCCGCCACCTGCCGCGCGTCGGTGCTGATCCGCAGGGCGGCCAGATCCAGGATCGCGCGCCGTTGCTCGGCCAGGTACCGGTACACCAGGACGCAGCTTCCGAGGGCGACCAGGGTGTAGACGAGAAACCAGACGGAAAGGAACCGGTATTCCTTGAGCAGCCGCGTCATGGCCTGAACCTTTTGGTTTTGTCACCGGTCGAGGATTCGGACGGCGCGGGCATAGAGATCCTTGTCCAACCCGATTCGGGTGATGATCGCCTCGTTGCTCGATGACAGCCGCTTGCGCCATTGCGCGATGTCGGCCTGATCCGGGATGACGATTTCCACGCCGTGCCGGGCGAGGTCCTCCCCGGCCTCGATCTGGGCCTGGGCCGCCATCTCGCGTTCCAGGACGGCCGTGTCCTCCCAGGCGTCCGCGATGGCCAGGCGGACATCCTCAGGAAGCAGCGTCCAGACCCGGGCGCTGATCATGGGCACGTACATGGGGAAGTATTCCCTGTCCTCCAGGCAGTAGCGGATGCCGTGGGTCCACAACATGGCGCTGCGCACGGTCTCGTGGGTGGTGAGGACGCCGTCGACCTGCCCCCTGTCGAGCCACAGGGGAAAGTCCGGCCACGGGATCGTGATGGCGTCGGCGCCGGCCGCATCGAGGCGCATCTCGTTCGCTTTTCCCCCGGCCACGCGGATCCTCAGGCCCCGGACCTCGCCCAGCCCGGCGAGCCTGCGCGAGAGGGTGTACAGGTTGGCATGGCCCAGATCCAGCCATTTGCCCGGTATCCTGACACCGAGGGCCTCCTCGATGCGCCGGTTGAGCTCCTGGCCCACGTCGCTTTCGAGCACGGCGTGGTTCTCTCCGGCGCTGCGGCCATAGAACACCGGCATCAGGAAAATGTTCACGTCCGGCTGGAAACGGGCCACATGCCAGGTGCCGGGCACGGCCATTTCGAGCTTGCCCTCGGTCAGGGCGCTGAAGACGTCCTTGTCCCTGAACAGGGTGGCGGCGTCATGATACTCCACCTCGATCCTGTCCCCGACCTTGCCCGAAAGAAGCCGGGCAAAACGCCGGACGGCCTGGGACTGCACATGGTTCGGGGTGTTTTCCGTGGAGATGCGGAAAAGGATGCGGGACGCCTGCCCGGATGCGGCCGGGACGTCCGCGGTCACAAACAGGGCCACGCAAAAGGCCCACAGGATCGCTCTGGACATGGCGTCTCCGTGACAGAAGGGGATGTCTATTGCGAATGCTCTGTTCTTTTTCCAGTGTCAATCGCTTTGGGCCGCGGCGAGGCTGCCCGGGGGCACGGCCCGGGGCAAACGAAGGCGCCCCGGAAGGGGCGCCTTCGTTTTTGCATCGGACGCTAGATGTCCGTCTGGGAGCTGACCAGACCTGCGCGTTCCAGCAGGCGGAACACCAGCGACAGGGCCATGCCCACCACCGTGGCCAGGGCCATGCCCTTGAGCTCCACGTTGCCGATCTTCACGGCCACGCCGCTTATGCCCACGATGAGCACGATGGCCGTGAGCGTCAGGTTGATGGGCTTGGAATAGTCCACCCTGGCCTCCACCAGCATGCGGATGCCCGAGGCCGCGATGACCCCGAAGAGCAGGATGCACACCCCGCCCATGACCGGGCCGGGGATGGACTGGATCACGGCCGAAAGCTTGCCGATGAAGGCCAGGACGATGGAGATGGCCGCCGCGCCGCCGATGACCCACACGGAATAGACCCTGGTGATGGCCATGACCCCGATGTTCTCGCCGTAGGTGGTGGTGGGCACGGACCCCAAAAATCCCGAAAGCGCCGTGGACACGCCGTCGCCCATCAGCGACCGGTGCAGCCCCGGGTCCCGGGTCAGGTCCCGGCCCACGATGTTGCCCGTGACCACCAGATGGCCGATGTGCTCGGAGATGACCACCAGGGCGGCCGGAATGATGATCAGGATGGCGTTTGGGTCGAAGACCGGGGCGTAGAACGTGGGCAGGGCCAGGACCGGGGCCGCGGCGATGCCGTCGAAGGTGACCAGCCCCAGGGGGATGGACACCGCGTAGCCCGCGACGATGCCGGTCAGGACCGGAATGACGGCCATGAATCCCCGAAACAGCAGGGACCCGAAGGCCACGGTCAGAAGCGTGACCAGGGCCGCGATGATGCCGTTTGCGTTGTACGCGCCCTGGGCGTCCGGGGCGAAGCCGGCCATGCCCGTGGCCACCCCGGCCAGTTCCAGGCCGATAAGGGCCACGATGGGACCCATGGTGGCCGGGGGCAGGACGAAATCGATCCATCCGGGGCCGAACTTCCAGATGATCAGGGCCACGGCGATGAAAACCAGGCCCGAGGCGATGAACCCCCCCAGGGCCAGGGGGTAGTTCTGGCCCCAGACGGCCTGGTTCGCGCCCAGGACCACGAAGACCGGCGACAGGAAGGCGAAGCTGGACCCCAGAAAGGCCGGGGCCCGGCCCTTGCACAACACCAGATAGATGAGGGTGCCGATGCCGTTCATCAAAAGCACCACGGCCGGGTCGATCCTAAAAAGCGTCGGGACCAGGACCGAGGCCCCGAACATGGCGAAGAGGTGCTGGAAACTGAGCGGAATTCCTTGCAGAAACGGAACCTTTTCCTCGACCTGGATCGTCTTTCTGGCCATTTTCCCCCTCCCTGGCTCGAAAATTTGCCTGGCTCTTACGCGCCTCCTAACATCCTGTCAAAAAAGGTCTTTGGAGGGAAAAAACGGACGGACGGCCCTGGCAATCCCCGCCCCGCGCTCCCCGGACCTGGGGCGCCGGGAGGCCGGGGACCCGGGCACAGCCTGGATTCCCTGCGGAAAACGGGTGTTTTTCGTGCCAAACAATTTCCCGCTTGACAGCGGTGCGTTTTCCCACCAACACCTTCCTTCCCGGGTCATTTTCCGGACAGGCCTCCGGTCGGGCGGATGGGGCCTGTTTTTTTGGCTCGGAGACTTCATCAGGACAGAACATGGCCTTGCCTCGGCTTGTCATCGGGGATTTGACCGTCCCCATCCCCATCATCCAGGGAGGAATGGGCATCGGCGTTTCCCTGGCCGGCCTGGCTTCCGCCGTGGCCGAGGCCGGCGGCGTGGGCGTCATCTCCGCGGCCGGCATCGGCGGCGAGGAGGCGGACTTCAAGAGCAACTACGTGCCGGCCAACTCCCGGGCCCTGCGTCGCGAGATCCGCGAGGCCCGGAGCCGTACCTCCGGCGTCCTCGGGGTCAACATCATGGTCGCCCTGACCAACTACGCCGAACTGGTCCAGGCCGCGGTGGAAGAGGGCATCGACATCATCTTTTCCGGGGCCGGACTGCCCCTGGATCTGCCCCGACACCTTGCCGGCAAAACCTCCCCGAAACTCGTGCCCATCGTCTCCTCCGGACGCGCCGCCGGCGTGATCTGCAAGAAATGGCGCTCCCGGTTCGGCCGCCTGCCCGACGCCTTCGTGGTCGAGGGACCCATGGCCGGCGGACACCTGGGCTTCAAGCCGGAACAGATCGCGGATACGGACTTCCGCCTGGAGCGCCTCGTGCCCGAGGTCATCACGGCCGTGGCCGAGTTCTCCCCGGACATCCCGGTCATCGCCGCAGGCGGCATCTACACCGGCGCGGACATCCGCAAATACCTGGACCTGGGCGCCAAGGGCGTGCAGATGGGCACCCGCTTCGTGGCCACCCACGAGTGCGATGCGGCCCCGGCCTTCAAACAGGCCTACGTGGATGCGAAAAAAGAGGACATGCACATCATCAAAAGCCCGGTGGGACTGCCCGGACGGGTCATCCGCAACACCTTCATCGACAAGGTCGAAGGCGGCGAACGCTGCCCCGTGTCCTGCCCGTTTCACTGCCTTCGCGGCTGCGACTACCTGTCCAGCCCCTTCTGCATCACCCTGGCGCTGCTCAACGCCAAACGCGGACATATGAACAACGGCCTGATCTTCGCCGGCGAAAACGCCTGGCGGGTGACCGGCATCGTGTCCGTGGCCGAACTGCTCGCCGAACTCGTCAGCGGCTACGCCGCCACCTTCCAGTCGTAGGGAGGAGGCGGGGGGCGCCGCCCCCCACGCCCCCCGGCAGGGGACTCGGTCCCCTGCACCCCGACCCGCGGCGGTCCTTTGCCCGCGCGCGACGCGCGCGGG
>JBMONM010000173.1:0-6813 GCA_049324675.1 Thermodesulfobacteriota bacterium | reverse complement strand
GGCAGCCCCGGTTATTCGCTGTCGGGGTGGACCAGACGGCTGACGGCGGCCATGAGGAGGTCGAGGCCGGTATGGTCCAGGGCGGAGATGAGGAAGGCGTCCGGGGGGATGGCGCGGGCGAGGCGGGCGCGGGCGTCGGGGGGCAGCAGGTCGATTTTGTTGAAGACGCGTATCTGGGGGCGTTTGGCGAGCTCGGGGTCGAAGCGGGCCAGTTCCTCGTCCACCACGGCGAATCCGGCCATGGGGTCGTCGAGGTTGACGTCCTCGACGCTCATGAGGTGCAGGAGCACCCGGGTGCGTTCCACGTGTTTGAGGAACCGGTGTCCCAGCCCCTGGCCCTGGTGCGCGCCCTCGATGAGCCCGGGGATGTCGGCCAGGACGATGCGCCGGCCCTGGTCGTCCTCGATGACCCCCAGGTTGGGGGCCAGGGTGGTGAAGGGGTAGGGCGCGATCTTGGGTTTGGCGTGGGACACGGCGGCGATGAAGGTGGACTTCCCGGCGTTGGGCAGCCCGATGATGCCCACGTCGGCCAGGACCTTGAGTTCCAGGCGCAGGCGTTTTTCCTCGCCGGGCTCTCCGGGCTGGGCGAAGCGGGGGGCGCGCATGGTGGCCGAGGCGAAGTGCATGTTGCCCTTGCCGCCGCGGCCGCCCTTGCAGGCCACGAAGGACTGCCCGTCGCGGACCAGGTCGGCGGCAAGGGTCTGCGTCCCGCCCTCGGCGATGTCGAAAATCTGGGTCCCTGTGGGCACGTGCACCACAAGGTCGGACGCGGCCGGGCCGAAGCGCTGCCGGCCCATGCCGCCCTTGCCGTTTTTGGCCTCGTAGACGCGCTTCAGGCGCAGGTCGTAGAGGGTCAGGAGGTTGTCCGAGGCCTGAAAGACCACATCTCCCCCCTTGCCGCCGTCGCCGCCGTCGGGACCGCCCATGGGAATGAACTTTTCCCGGCGGAAGGACACGCAGCCCGCCCCGCCCTTGCCCGACCGGGCCGTGATCACCGCCTCATCCACGAATCGCATGGTGTGTCCTACGGTTTGAGCTCGCCGAGCCGTTTTTCATTGCCCACGACAACCAGGTAGTCCCCCGGACGCAGGATCTCGTCGGCCTTGGGGATGTAGCTGTAATTTTTTTCGCCGCGCAGCCGGTAGGCGATGACCTGGACCCCGGCGGAGTTGGTCAGATCGAGTTGGCGCAGGGTTTTCCCGGCCCAGGTTTCCACGACAAGCTCCTTGATGGCCACGTGCTGGTCCATGGGCAGAAATTCGATCAGGCCGGGATTGGCCAGCCGGTGGGCCAGCTGTTTGGCGGCGTAGCGTTCGGGGATGAACACCTCGTCCACCCCGATGCGCCGCAGAATCTTCTCGTGGTCCGTGGACACGGCCTTGACCCAGACCTTCTGCACGCCAAGCTCCTTGAGATACAGGGAAATGAGGATGCTGGCCTCCATGGAATGGCCCACGCTGACCACCATGTGGGACATGTCCGCGACCCGTATCTGCTCCAGGGCCTTTTTGTCCGTGGCTTCGAGCTGGTAGACCTGGGTGAAGACGGCCTGGGCGTCGCGCACCTTTTCCGGATCGGCGTCCAGCCCCAGGACCTGATGCCCCATGTCCACGAGGTTTTTCCCCAGGTGGTATCCGAACTTCCCAAGCCCGATGATTCCGATCTGCATGACGGCCATGGCCATTCCCTGTTTTCGGCCCGGGCGACCGATCTGACGTTTTCCCGGATGCTACGCGATTTTTCGTGAACGCGACACTACCCGATAAGCATCGATTGTTCGGGCCACTGATACCGCGGCTGTTCCTGGAATCCCTGAAGCACGGACAGGAACACGATGGGGCCGAGGCGTCCCACGAACATCAGGGCGATGACCACGATCTTTCCGGCAAAGGACAGTTCGGGCGTCAGTCCGGTGGACAGGCCCACGGTGCCGAACGCCGAAACCACCTCGAAGAAGATGTCCAGGAACCGGCCCCGGGCGAGGTGGTGGGCCTGGGTGGCCCCCTCGGTGAAACACAGGATCAGCAGGGCGGCAAGCACGATGCCCGTGGCGAAGATGGTTAGGGTCAGGGCCCTGTTCAGGGTGGGCCCATCCACGGCGAAGCGACCGATCACGGCCTGCCGGCCCCCGCGCATCTGGGCCCGGCCGAAGGCCACGAGGACCCGGAAGGTGGTGGTCTTGATGCCCCCGGCGCAGGACCCCGGGGACCCGCCGATGAACATGAGCAGGATCATGATCACCAGCGAGGTCTCGCCCATCCGGCCGATGTCCAGGGTGTTGAACCCGGCGGTGCGACTGGTGACGGACTGGAACAGGGCGGCCAGGACCGTGGACGACCCGTCCCCCCCCTTCTGGCCGAAATATTCGCCCAGATACAGCAGGGCCGCCCCGGCCACGATCAAAAAGGCGCTGGTGGAAAGGACCGTGCGCGAATACCAGGTGAGGCCCCGGCGGGGCACGAGGGGCGCCCGGGGCCGCAGGCGCTCCCGGGTCAGGCGGTACACTTCCACGATGACGGTGAAGCCGAGCCCCCCGAGAACGATGAGGGCCATGATGACGACATTTACGCCGACGCTCCCCCGGTAGCGCACGAGACTGTCCGGGAACAGCCCGAATCCCGCGTTGCAGAAGGCCGAAACGGAATGGAACACGGCCGAGAACGGGGAAAAGCCCTCGGGATCGAGCAGGTGCAGAAAAAGCGCCCCCGCGGCCTCGATGATGGCCACGCCGGCCACCACCCGCAGCAGGAACTGGCCCAGATGGAAGGACGGGTCCTGAAGCAGGCTCTGGCCCACGGCGATGTGGTCGGTGAGCGAGACGCGGCGTCGCCAGAGATAAAAAAACAGGCTGGTGTAGGTCATGATTCCCAGGCCGCCCAGTTGGATGAGCACCAGGATCACGGTCTGGCCGAAGATGCTGAAGGCCGTGCCGGTATCCACCACGGCGAGCCCCGTGACGCAGGTGGCCGAGGTGGCGGTGAACAGGGCGTCCAGAAAGGGGACTGTCGGACCGGCGTGGCTTGCGGGACTGCGCAGAAACGCCGCGCCGGCGAGGATGGCTCCGGCGAAGACGTAGATGGGCAAGGCCACGGGCGACAGGAGTTTTCTGGTGGACATGGCGGGGGTTCCGTGTGCGGCACGCTACCCCAGGTCGGGCAGGAAACAAAGCCCTTGTCCGGGGGCGCCGCAAAAAAGTGGGGGGCCGTGAAGGCCCCCGCGCAGGAGTTGAAGGAGAGGTCAGAACAATAGGGAGGTATTGTCTGCTCTGCGGCGGCATATTCCAAGAAGCATACCAAGCCCTGGTTTTTTTGAAAAAAATTATAACCAATGAAGTCGATATGTTGCCTGACGCTCTTGAAACGGGCCGCCGCTCCAGGCTACGGGAAAAAACGATTATTACGGCGGAATCGCTATTTGTTACCAAAAAAAAGGATGGTCACCGCGTCGGCAGACCGTATTTGCGCAACAGATCGTACAGCCGCGACGGCGACAGTCCCGACACCGCGGAAGCCCGGGACACGTTGCCCCCCGCCTCGCCCATCAAATCCCGCAGATAGCGGTGTTCGGCCTCCTCAAGTGCCCGGCGGCGATATTTCTTCCATGCCCCCAGACCGCCCGGCATCCGGGGCAAGGCCGGAACCGCGCCGCCTCCCGGTCCCGCAACATCCGGCTTGCGCGCCGGAAGATCACCGTGCGGCGACCCGCGCCCGGTTTCGCTCACCGCCCCGCCCGTCCCCTCCCGGGGCCGCGCCGCGCCCTCGCGGAAGGCGCTGCCCGCCCGGATGGCCCGGATGCGGATGTCGTCGGGCAGGTGCATGGGGTACAGCACGGGCTGGTCCCGGTGCTGCAGGAGCATCCGCTCCAGGGTGTTGAACAGCTCCCGCACGTTCCCCGGCCAGGGATAGGCGGCCAGGGCCCCGAAAAACTCCTCGGAGAAACCCTTGGTGGGGATGCGGTAGCGCTCGCACAGCCGGTTCATGTGGTGGATGGCCAGGGGCTTGATGTCCTCGGGCCGCTCGCGCAGGGGCGGCAGGGAGATGACCATGGTCTTTAAGCGGTACAGCAGGTCGTCGCGGAATCCGCCCCGTTCGGCCATGATTCCCAGGTCGCGGTTGGTGGCCGCCACCAGCCGGAAATCGCTCTGGGATTCGTGCTTGGCCCCCACCGCCCGGAAGCGGCCGTCCTGGAGCACCCGCAGGAAAACCTTCTGAATGGCCGGAGACAACTCGCCGATCTCGTCCAGAAAAAGGGTGCCGCCGTCGGCCAGCCGGAACAGCCCGTCCCGGTCCCGATCCGCGCCGGTGAACGCCCCCTTGACGTGACCGAACAGCACGCTCTCAACCAGCGTCTCGGGCAGGGCCGCGCAGTCCACGACCACGAAATTGCTGTTCATCCGCGAGGAGTTGGCGTGGATGGCCCGGGCGAAAAGCTCCTTGCCCGTGCCGGTCTCGCCCGTGACCAGCACCCCGGCGTCGGAGTCCGCGGCCTGGGCCACCAGTTCCAGGCAGGCCTCGATGGCCCGGCTGACGCCCACGATGCCCTCGCGCCGAAGCACCGCCCTGGGCCGCTTGGCCGCCTTCTGGGCCCGGTATTCCAGGGCCCGGGACAGGGGCAGGGCCAGGGAGGCCGGGGTCACCGGCTTTTGCAGATAGTCCCAGGCCCCGCTCTTGATGGCCAGTTCCGCGCCCTCGGGGTCCTCCTCGCCGGTGACGATGATCACCTCGGGGCAGTCCGGGACCTGCCGGAGTTCGGGCATGAGCGACAGCCCGTAGCCGTCGGGCAGGCGCAGGTCCAGAAAGACCACGTCCGGCCGCTCGGCCCACAGAAGGGTCTTCCCTTCCTCCAGGGTGGCCGCGAACACGATCTCGTGGCCCATGCGCTCAAGCACCCGGCCGGTGGTTTCCCGAAAAAACGCGTCGTCGTCGATGAGCAAAAGCCTGGCCATATGCAGCGAACCGCCTTTTCGGGGCTATTCGTTTTTGTGCCGCGCCCCGAAGGCGGCGGACATGACCGTTTTCACATAGCGGCGCAAAAACGGGGAATCGAGTTTCTTGACCCTCGGGGTCCAGGCCGCGCGCCGCCGGGCCAGTTCCTCCTCGGACACCTTGAGGGACAAGACGCGCCCCGGGATGTCGATCTCGATCAGGTCGCCGTCCTGAACCAGGGCGATGGGACCGCCCTCGGCCGCCTCCGGCGAGATGTGTCCGATGGCCGCGCCGCGCGTACCGCCGCTGAACCGGCCGTCGGTCAAAAGGGCCACCTCGCCGCCCAGGCCCATGCCCATGATGGCCGACGTGGGCGAGAGCATCTCGCGCATCCCGGGTCCGCCCTTGGGTCCCTCGTAGCGGATGACCACCACGTCCCCGGCCTTGATGCCGCCGCCGAGGATCACCGGGATGGCCTGTTCCTCGCTGTCGAAGACCCGGGCCGTGCCGGTGCGCCGCATCATCGACGGGGCCACGGCCGACTGTTTGACCACCGCGCCGTCCGGGGCCAGATTGCCGCGCAGGATGGCGATGCCGCCCTCAAGGCTGTAGGGGGCGTCGGCCCGGATGACGTCCGGGTCCCTGATCGCGGCCTTAAGCGCGGCCAGGTTTTCGCCCACGGTGCGCCCGGTCACGGTCAGGGCGTCCTCGTGGATCAACCCCTTGCCGGCCAGGACCTTCATGACCGCCGGGATGCCGCCGGCCTGGTCCAGGTCCGCCAGATAGTGGTGGCCGGCCGGGGAAAGCTTGCACAGATTGGGGGTCTTGCGGCTGATCGCGTCGAACACGTCCAGGCTCACGTCCAGCCCGGCCTCGGCGAAGACCGCGGGCAGATGCAGCACGGTGTTGGTGGAGCAGCCCAGGGCCATGTCCATGGCGATGGCGTTCTGCACGCTTTTTTCGGTGACGATCCTGCGCGGGGTGATCTTTTTGGCCAGAAGCTCCATGACCTGCATGCCGGCCTTCTTGGCCAGGCGCACCCGGGCCGCGGTCACGGCCGGGATGGTCCCGTTGCCCGGCAGGGCCAGGCCGATGCTCTCGGAAAGACAGTTCATGGAATTGGCCGTGAACATGCCCGCGCAGGACCCGCAGCCCGGGCAGGCCTCCTCCTCCAGCTCGGCCAGTTCGGCCTCGTCCATCTGCCCCCGGCTGACCTTGCCCACGGCCTCGAACACGGTGATCAGGTCGCAGCCCTGGCCCTTGTGCCGGCCGGGCATCATGGGGCCGCCGCTGACCAGGATGGCCGGGATGTCCAGGCGCAGCATGGCCATGAGCATGGCCGGGACGATCTTGTCGCAGTTGGGGACCATGACCAGGGCGTCGAAGGGGTGGGCCGAGGCCATGATCTCGATGGAGTCGGCGATGATCTCCCGGCTGGGCAGGGAAAAGCGCATGCCGCCGTGATTCATGGCCAGTCCGTCGCAGACCCCGATGGCCGGGAAGGCCATGGGCGTGCCGCCGGCCATGCGGATGCCGGCCTTGACCGCCTCGGCCAGGGTGTTCAGATGGATGTGCCCCGGAATGACCTCGTTGGCCGCGTTGACCACGCCCACCAGGGGCCGGGCCAATTCCTCGCGGGTCAGTCCCAGGGCGTGCAAAAGCGAGCGATGCGGGGCCTTTTCCAGGCCCTCGGTCATGAGTTTTCCACGCATGGCGAAGCGTCCTCCTTTGGCGGGACGAGGTTACGGCGCGCAACCGTCACAAAGAAATAAGGATTCCACAGAAGATGGGATTCTGGCAAGGGGCAACCCCAGGCGGCTCCGGCCGGCGAAGGGCCCCCCGGGAGCGGCCGGGGGCCGGGGGGCCCCCCCCCCCCCCCCGGGGCCCC
>JBMONM010000172.1:0-6899 GCA_049324675.1 Thermodesulfobacteriota bacterium | reverse complement strand
CAGAGAGGTGGGTATGGGCCAGAATCTGATGCGCCGCAAGGCCGCGGCCATGGAAACGCGCCGGATCATCCTGGAGGCGGCGAAGGAGATTTATTCCGCGGAGGCCAACGCCGAAGCGCCGATCAGTCGTTTGGCGCGCAAGGCGGGCGTGGCCGAAGGGACGATCTTCGTCCACTTCCCGGACAAGCCCTCCCTGCTGGCGGCGACGCTCGAGGATGAGCTGGAACGGGTCCTTGCCGACGCCTGGGCCGGCCTGCCCGCGGATGCGACGTGCCGGGAACGGCTCCTGCACCTTGCGCGGGAGTTGTACGCCTTCTACGCGCTGCGCCCCTCCCTGTTCCGGGTGCTGATCAAGGAATCGCTGTTCTTGCGGGGGGAATGGGGAAAACGCACCGTTGCCTACACAATGCGTTTTGTGGGTCATGTGGCGGAGATGATGGAGAGGGCGAAGGCGCGTGGCGAATACCGGCGCGATGTCGACAGCCTTCTGGCGGCCCGCGGTTTTTTCGGACTGTATTTTCTTGAGTTGCTCGCAGGGCTCAACGAAGAGGTTTTCGATCCGGTCCAGGCCCTGGACAGATTACGCGAGGCCTTGGCCCTGTTTGAAAAAGGCCTTGTCCGCAACATGGAGGATGCCCAATGAAATGCATGGACTATGTGAAATGGATCGTGAAAGGGGAAGCCGGAATCTTTTTACGCCTGTCGCGGGACAGCAAGGCCTGTTACCGGATATCCTTTCTGGCCCAGGCCGGGAAAACAGGCCTTCTTTCGGCCTTGTCGGCGAAACCGCGCACCCTGGGGGAATTGCTGGAGGCCATGCGGGTGGTGCCGGAGAAGGCGCCGTGCCTTGCCGCGTTTTTGCACCTGGGGCGGACATTGGGAGAAATCGGCCTGAGCGCCGGGCGCTATCGCCTCAAAGGGAAGCTGGCCCGAGGCTTGTCCCGTGAGGAATTCGACCCCTACCTGGCGCTGGCCCAGGAGGCGAGCGGGCTTCATGTGCCGTACATCGGCTCGGCGTTGGAGGGGGAGGGCGACGGCTCCCGGCTGCTGGAATTAAGCGACGACCACGCGGAGGTCATCGCCCGCTCATCCCGGATTGCCGAGCCGGTGCTCAAGAGCGCCATGGATCGGTTCATCCCCCGGTCGGGACCGTTCGACCTGTTGGAGATCGGCAGCGGTTCCGGCGTGTATTTGATCCACGCCCTGGCCATGAATCCGGAACTTGTCGCCACCGGCATCGAACGTGTCCCGTCCGTCGCCCGGGCGCTCAAGGACAGGCTTGTCCGGTCGGGCCTGGATTCCCGCTCGGAAATTCATGCCGTGGACATGAGGTCGCTTGATTATGCGGACCGATTCGACTGCATAACCCTTTTCAACAACATCTATTATTTCCCGGAATCCGAGCACCTGCCCCTTTTGGCGAAACTTTGCGCGTGGCTGAGGCCGGGCGGCAGGATCGCGGTCGCCACGCTCTGTCGGGACGGCAGGTATCCCATCGACGCGATCATGCACATGTGGTCGGCCATGACCCCCGGGGCCTCGCTCCTGGTTGAGCCCGGACCGTTTCAGGCCCTCATGGAGTCGGCGGGCTTTGTATCCGAAACCATCACCCCATCCCGCATCGATCCCGCCTTCAAGGTGTTCGTCGGGCAAAAACCGCGTGCCGCGTGAGGGACGGCCGGTGAGGCGTTTGCTGGAAATACAGGGGGAATTCGCCCGGCAGGGCCGCCCCGGGCGGGGAGCGATCAGGATGCTCCCTTGTCCTCGTCCGGCCTTCCCCTCACCCCGCCACCACGTTGACCAGTTTGGCCGGAATCACCACCACCTTGCGGATGGTTTTCCCTTCCAGGTGCCGGACCACGTTGGGTTCGGCCAGGGCCAGCTTTTCCACCGCATCCTTGGCCGCGTCCCGGGCCACGCTGATCTTGCCCCGCAGCTTGCCGTTGACCTGGACCACCACCTCGACCTCGTCGGTCAGAAGCGCCCGGGGGTCGTGAACCGGCCAGGGCCTGCCCGACAGGCTCTCGGCGTGTCCCATGGCCTCCCACAATTCCTCGCAGATGTGCGGGGCCATGGGCGAGAGCACCGTCAGGACCGTGGCCACGGCCGAGGAGATCACCCTGCCGCCCTTGGGCGCGGCGCGCAGGGCCTCCACGTTGGCGAAAAGGAAGTTCACCGTCTCCATGGCCGCCGCGATGGCCGTGTTGAACTGGAAGCGCTCCCGGATGTCGCTGCCGGCCTTGTGGGCCAGAAGGTGTTCGCGGCGGCGCAGTTCCGTAAAAACCGGCGGCAGGGCGGCCAACTCGGCCTCTGAGATGGCCTCGCAGGGCAAAACCGCCGTCAGCATCCCGGCCAGTTCCTCCGTAACCAGCCGCCACAGCCGGGACAGGAACCGGGCCGCGCCGTCGATGCCGGTGTCGCTCCAGTCCAGGTCCTTTTCCGGCGGCGCGGCGAAAAGCGCGAAAAGGCGCACCGTGTCCGCGCCGTACTTTTTGATCATCACGTCCGGGTCGACCACGTTGCCCTTGGACTTGCTCATCTTGGAGCCGTCCTTGATGACCATGCCCTGGGTCAGAAGGTTGGAGAACGGCTCGTCGAAGGTCACGTAGCCGGCGTCACGCAGGGCCTTCACGAAGAAGCGCGAATACAGAAGATGCAGGATGGCGTGCTCGATGCCGCCGATGTACTGGTCCACGGGCAGCCAGTAGCCGACCTCCTTCGGATCGAAGGGCCGGGCCTGTTCCCTGGCGCAGGCGTAGCGCGCGAAATACCAGGAGGACTCGAAAAAGGTGTCGAAGGTGTCGGTCTCGCGCCGGGCCGCCCCGCCGCACACCGGGCAGGTGGTGTTCACGAATTCCGGGGTCTCGGGCAGGGGGGAGCGGCCGTCTGGGCGGGTCTTGACCTCCCGGGGCAGAAGCACGGGCAGGTCCGACTCGGGCACCGGCACCACGCCGCATGTCGGGCAGTAGATGACCGGGATGGGCGCGCCCCAGTAGCGCTGCCGGGACACGTTCCAATCCCGCAGGCGGTAGTTGACGCTGCGCCGGCCCAGCTTTTTTTCTTCCAGATAGTCCGCGATGCGCTCCTTGGCCGATTCGTTGTCCTGGCCCGAGAATTCGCCCGAGTCCACCAGGACGCCCGGGTCGGTGTAGGCCTCGGCCATGGTCGCCGCGTCCAGGGTTTCGTCCGCGGGGCTGATGACCACCTTCATGGGCAGGCCGTATTTTTTCGCGAACTCGAAGTCGCGCTGGTCGTGGGCCGGAACGGCCATGACCGCGCCCGTGCCGTAGCCCATGAGCACGAAGTTGGCCACGTGGATGGGCATCCGCGCCCCGGTGAAGGGGTTTACGCAGTAGGCCCCGGTGAACACGCCCTCCTTCTCCATATCCTCGGCCGTGCGCACGATGCGGTCCATGTTGCGCACCCTGTCCACGAAGGCCAGGACCTTCGCCTTTTCCGGGGAGTCCTCGATCAGCTCGGCCACCAGCGGATGCTCGGCGGCCAGGCTCATGAACGTGGCCCCGAACACCGTGTCCTGGCGGGTGGTGAACACCGTGACCGTGGAAGCGCCCGAGGCCGTGGGCCGCTCCAGGGGAAAATCGATCTGGGCGCCCACGCTTTTGCCGATCCAGTTGCGCTGCATGGTCAGGACGCGTTCGGGCCAGCCGCCCTCGAGCTTTTTGAGGTCGTCGAGAAGCTCGTCGGCATAGGCCGTGATGCGCAAAAACCACTGCTCCAGGTCCTTTTGCACCACGGGATTGTCGCAGCGCCAGCAGCAGCCCTCGATGACCTGCTCGTTGGCCAGGACCGTATGGCAGGTCTCGCACCAGTTCTGGGGGGATTTTTTGCGGTAGGCCAGACCGCGCTTGAGGAAGTCCAGGAAGAACTTCTGTTCGTGCACGTAGTAGCCCGGGTGGCAGGTGGCCAGCTCCCGCCGCCAGTCATAGGAATAGCCCAGGCGTTTGAGCTGCGCGCGCATGGTGTCGATGTTCTCGAAGGTCCAGGAAGCGGGGTGCACGCCGTGCTTGATGGCCGCGTTTTCGGCCGGCATGCCGAAGGCATCCCAGCCCATGGGATGCAGGACGTTGAAACCCTCCATGCGCTTGAACCGGGCCACCACGTCGCCGATGGAGTAGTTGCGCACGTGCCCCATGTGGATGCGCCCCGAGGGATAGGGGAACATCTCCAGGACGTAGTATTTGGGCTTGTCCGGTTCGGCTTCAACGTGGAAGCTGCCTTTTTTTCCCCAGATGTCCTGCCATTTGCGTTCGACGTCCTCGGGCACGTACTTGGTCATGGGCGTGTGGCTCCTTGGGGTGCGCCGCCGGATGTTCCGGATGGGCCTGACTGGCCGGGTCCGGTGGCGGACCTGGTGAAAGCGATGTCCTTGGCGTTGGCCTGCAGGGAGATGTCCAGGCGGGCGATGGCCCCGGCATCGTCCATGCGGAACTTCAGCGAAAGGTCCTCGGCCGGTTCGTCGCGGTCCCTGGCTTCCCGGCTCTGACCGGCCCGGAACATGTCGTAGGCGGCATGGATCAGGGGGAAGGTCTCGCCGCCGAGGGTCGCCTCCAGGGTCCCGTCCCGGTGCGACACGACCACCTGTCCGAAGGCCGGATGGACGTAGGTCCCGGCGTATTCCGTGAGGGCGTGGGTGGGCGGCGAGGGAGTGCCGGGGTCCTTTCGGGCCGCGTCCTTCCCGGCCGCCTCGGCCTTCTCGGCCTCGGCCCGGCGGGCCTTGGCCCGGTCGCCCCAGGGGAAGGGGGACAGGCCCAGCAACCGGTCGTAGACCTGGAAGGCCACGATCTCCGGGAGCGGCGTGCCCGTGCGGTTGGTCAGGACCGTCACACCCAGGCCGTCGTCGGGCATGAGCGAGGCCAGGGCCTTGAAGCCGTCGATCTCGCCGTCGTGCAGGACCAGCAAATGTCCCCGGTAGGCGGTCACGCCCCAGCCCAGGCCGTAGCCGCCGAAGGGGATTTCCGGGTTGGGTTCGCCGGAGGGGGTGATGATCTGGGGGCTGTGCATCAGGGTCATGGCCTTCTTGGACAGGATGGGAAGGTCCCCGACCCGGCCGTCGCCGAGTTGGAAGGCCAGCCAGCGGGCCATGTCCGAGACCGACGCGTTGATGGACCCGGCCGGCCCGACGGGGGTGATGTCCTTCATGGGGAGTTCCACGAGCCTGCCCCGGCGCAAGGCGTAGGGCAGGGCGTGATCCGGGGATTGCCGGACCCGCTCGGGGTCGAACGAGGCCGAGGCCATGCCCAGGGGCGCGAAGAACCGCTCGGCCACGAAGTCTTCCCAGGACTTTCCGGAGACGACCTCCACCAGCCGTCCGGCGGCCGCGTACATGAGGTTGTTGTATTCGAATCCGGCCCGCAGTTCCTTGTTGGGTTCCAGATGGCGCAGGGCGTCCACGATCTCCTGCCGGGTCAGGTCCGGCCGCAGCGCGACCAGGGCGTCGTAGCGGGGCAGGCCCGTGCGGTGCAAAAGCATGTCCCTTGGGGTGACGTGGGCCGTGGCGTAGTCGTCGAAGAGCCGGAAGGCCGGCATGACGTCGCGCACCGGGGCGTCCAGGTTCAGGGCTCCCTGGTCCGCCAGAAGGCACAGGGCCGCGGCGGTGAAGGCCTTGGTGCAGGAGCCGATGGCGAAGACGGTGTCCGGGGTGACCGGGAGTTTCTCGTCCACGTCGCGCAGGCCGAACCCCTTGGCGTAGACGGTGCGGCCGTCCTTGACCACGGCCACGGCCGCGCCGGGCACGTCCCAGTCGCGCATGGTCTGGGCCATGAAGTCCTCAAGGTCGCCGAGGACGGCCTCGGGATCCGGGTCCTGGCCTGGGGACTGGGCCGCCGCCACGGAGGCCAGGGCCAGAAGCAGCGTCAGAAGCAGGGCCGGGAAAAGGGGGGCAAACGGGCTGCGCATCGGCGACTCCGGGGACGGAAGGGTCACAGACCCTTGCGGATGGTGAATTCGCCGTTGTCCACGGCCCGGGCCACGGCGTCGAGGATGCCGTTGACGAAGGTCGGGGAATTGTCGTCGCCGTAGGTCTTGGCCAGTTCCACGGCCTCGTTGATGGCCACCCGCAGGGGGATGTCCTGGCGGTGCAGGATCTCGTGCATGGCCAGCCGCAGGATGGTCAGTTCCACCTTGGCGATGCGCGTCAGTTTCCAGTTTTTGGAGAACCGGGCGATCACCTCGTCGAGTTCGCGCTGGGCGTTCCAGGCGCCCAGCACCAGTTCCCAGGCGAAATCGCTGTTCTCGGGACGGGACGGGACGTCCTCGTCCCGGGGGCAGGCCGCGAAGCGCCGGGACAGGGAACGTTCGTCCGCCGGGGGCTCGAAATGCAGGCCGTAGAGGATCTCGAAGGCCCGCTTGCGGGCTTTGCGGCGTCCTCCTTTGGGGCCTTCGGCGCCGGGGGGGGCCGTGGTCGGGGTCTCAGGCATGTTTCGGAAGCTCGGGGCGGGACGGCCGCGAAGGGACGCCGCCTGGGTTGCTATCGTGCCGGAAGCAAAGGCCGCGCGTCGGGAAAACCATGTCCCGCCGCGTCCGGCCGCCTACAACTGCTGCAGGACGCGGACCATCTCCAGGGCGGCGGCCGCGGCCTCCACTCCCTTGTTGCCGGCCTTGCTGCCGGCGCGTTCCACGGCCTGCTCGATGGTGTCCACGGTAAGCACCCCGAAACCCACGGGCACCCCGGATTCCAGGGAGACCAGGGCCAGGCCCTTGGTGCATTCCCCGGCCACGAAGTCGAAGTGCGGGGTGGCCCCCCGGATCACCGCGCCCACACAGATCACGGCGTCGTATTCGGCGCCCTGGGCCAGCTTTTTGGCCGCCAGGGGAATTTCGAAGGCCCCGGGCACCCGGACGATGAGCATGTCCTCGCGCCGGCCGCCGTGACGGGTCAG
>JBMONM010000171.1:0-6921 GCA_049324675.1 Thermodesulfobacteriota bacterium | reverse complement strand
GACCGAGGAGCGCGGCCAGGGGGATGATGGACTCGCGCCAGGCCTCGGCCTCGCCCGGGGCGAAGAGGGCCGGGTCGTAGGCGGTCAGGGCGTAATGGCAGGAGGCGCAGAAGACGGCCAGGGTCGGGCGTCCCGCGTCCCGCCAGATCTGGATGTTGGCGCGTCGGGCGACATCGCGGGCGGTGGGCAGTCCGGCATGGCCCAGGGGCCCGCCGCAGCAGGCGAACCCCGGGTCGTCGAGGAGCGTGACGCCCAGGCCGCGAAGGAGGAAGCGGGCCGCCCGTATCCAGTCGGTGCGGGCGTGGCTGGCCACGCAGCCGGGAAAGATGACCACCCGGCGTCCTGCGTGGGAGGCATCGAATCGGACGGGTACGAGCCAGGGTCTGACTGCCTGCTCCGGGTCAAGCGCGGCCAGGGCGGCCCTGGCCCGGGAGAAAGGACCGGCGGGCGGCGGGGAAGGCTGCCCGGCCAGACGGTTCAGGGACATGGCCACGGGCCAGACCAGGCCGGCCCGGGTGATCCACACCTTCCACAAAAAATGTGCCCAGCCGGGGTGGGCGGCGCGCAGGCCGCCGACCATGTCCGGGGCGCACAGCCCGAGGGGACAGGCCTTCTGGCAGCGGCCGCAGGACAGACACAGCCCGGCCAGGTCCGAGGCGGCTTTCCCGCGCAGGGCCGGATCGTTTGCGGCCAACCTGGCGAGAATGTGGAACTTGGCCCGGGGAGAGAGTTCCTCGCGGCCGGTGGCGGCGAAAAGCGGGCAGACCTCCAGGCAGCGGCCGCACAGGATGCAGTCGTGGCCGGGTGCGGAGGCGGGGGCCTGGACGGCGGTCATGGTCATCACAGTATGGGGCCGATCCGGGCCGGGTCAAGCGGTCCGGCCAGGGCCGGGACTCATGATCCCGTGAGGGCCGGAGACGGACGTGACGCGGCGCATGAGCCCGCGTTCGGTTTCTCCGGCCCGCCATGATTGTTTTCTATCCGAGTCGGCCAAGAAAAAGCTTGCCATTTTAAAAAAATGGCTACATATTAATCCCATAAAATTTGCTATTAATTAATAGCAAATTTTGTTGTGGTCTTATCCGTGACTCGTTGACTTTTCCCTCGAGTATCTCCCTGGTCATCCAGGGGATCACTCTAGGAAAAGTTCGATGACTGACTCGATGCTGGATTTTTCAATATCCCTGGCGGGCAGGCCGTGCTGGGCATGACGACTTGGAGGGCATTGCGTGGAAATGGCAAAGCATCGACGGCTCTCTGATCAAGACCCGCTGGCACAAAATGCCATCAGGCCGAACCCGACGGACCGGGGGGAAGGAAGCAAGCGGCTGTCCTGGTGGACGGATGTGGCATCCCGCTGTCGCTGATCGTGACAGGAGTAAATAAGCATGATGTCAGCCAGCTTGCACGGGTTCTCGATGGTGTAGTCTCTGCGCAACCAGGCCTGGAGACATCGTTTCTCTATGCCGACAAGGGGCATGGCGGAGAACCCGCACAAAAAGCGATCGTCTCACGAGCGCCCACACCAAGGCCGAAACATGAACGGTCGGACGCCGTACACCGTTTTCCTTGAAGGCCTCTTCCCTTCCAAGGAATCCGAAGCGGACGAGGATATGGAAGCAGCCTAGTCGCTACCCCGCCGGGGACGGCGGTGTCAGGTGAATACTATCTCTGTACAAATTATTAAAGGAAAAACACTATGAATAATTCAAAAAGATTGCTTTTGTTCGCCGGCATAATATGTTTTACTCTTTCAATATTTCAGATTGTAATTGGATTTTCACCGTCTTTAAGCTTGTATTTTGGAGCGCCTGAATCTTTAGTCAAAAACACAAATGCCTTAATTATCACCAGTATAATTGTCGGTGCAATCTTCGCTTTATTCGGAGTATATGCATTTTCAGGTGCTGATAAAATTATCAGATTGCCATGGTTAAAACAAATACTTTTATGTATTGGTGTTATATTTCTGTTAAGAGGCCTTCTGTTGCTCCCTGAACTTCTTGTCGTTTTCAATATTATTGAAAGCTCTGTTCATGTCGCCCAAAGATTCATTTATTTCTCGATTGGGGCATTAATTATTGGTTTTATCTTTATAAAAGGAACCAGAGGTGCTTCATGAAAATTAGCGAAGATCGAAAACGGGAGAACCGGAACCAGATAATCCGGTCGGCTGTCGAGGCCATGACCGAAAAAGGGGTCAAGGGGGCGACGATGCGGGAGATCGCCAGGGCGGCGGGGCTCGGCGACGCCACCATCTACAACTACTTCCCCACCAAGGAGGCCATCGTCTACGCCTATTACGAGGACCGGTTGGAAGAGGGCATCGAGCGGTTGCGGACGATCCCGGATTTTTCCGCGTACGATCTGCGGGAACAGCTCCAGACTTTTTTCGAAACCTTGCTGGAGCAGTTTCTGCCGGATCGCGAATTCGTCGCGGACACCTTCGGGGCGGTGACCTTCTCCCTGACCTCCGACTACCAGTATTTGCGGCCTCTCCGCTCCCGCTTCTTTCACGTCGTCACCGACATGTTCATGGCGGCCGTCAAGGCCGGCGAAATACCGGAACAGGCCTTTCTGGAGCTGACGTGCCAGTGCTTCTGGGACTATTTCATCGGCCTTGTGCATTACTGGATGCGAGACCGTTCGGAGCAATTCCAGAACACCACGATCCTCATCGATAAAAGCCTGGATTTGGCCATCGGCTTCATCCGGGCGGACCTTCTCAACAAGGCCATGGAGATGGCCTCATTTCTTTTCCGGCATCATGTCGTGGCCCGTCTGGATATGTTCCGAGAACGGATGGATATCATGCAGCAGTGGAAACGTCCGACCAGGGGAGGAGAAAATGGCCGACGGCATTCCCAGGACTAAGTGGGAAAGGGGGCTGTGCGTAGGCAAGACCGCGAGCAGGCTGGGTGGCAAGACCCTCGCCTACCTTTCCCGAAAGCCATTTCAGACGCGCGGGAAGCGGACCGAAGCCAGAAAGGCCCTGAACCGGGAGTCCGCCGCCTTGCTTTTCCAGGGGCTGGGCCTCTTGCGGGGAACGGCCCTGAAGGCGGCCCAGCTCCTAAGCTTGGAGGCCGATGTCTTGCCGCCCGAAGTCACGGAAGAACTCAAGAAGTCCTGCCACCAGGCGCCTCCCATCAATCGGGCCCTGGCCCGCAAGATTGTGGGCAACGCCCTGGGGAAGCCGCCCGAGGAACTGTTCAGGGATTTCGATGGACAGGCCTTCGCCGCCGCCAGCCTGGGACAGGTCCATCGAGCCGTTGCCCGGGACGGCCAGGAATTGGCGGTGAAGCTCCAGTATCCCGGCATCCGGGAGACCATCGAAAACGACATACAATTATTGCGGACGGCGACATGGCCGTTGCCTGACCACCGGCTCCTGGCGCCGGTATTGGACGAGATAGAGGCCCGCCTCCTGGAGGAGGTCGACTACCGCCGCGAACGTGAAAACATGGCCTTTTTCCGGGCGGGCCTGCGCCAGGACCCGGTCCTGATTCCGAAGTGCCGCGAGGACCTGAGTTCCGACACGGTGCTCAGCGCCGAATACCTGAGCGGCACGCCACTGATCGACTGGCTCGAAACAAACCCCGGCCAGGAGCAACGGGACCGGGTCGCCCAGACCATCCAGGACCTGTTTGTATCCGAACTCTACCGGTTGCATGGCATCCATGCCGATCCCAACCCCGGAAACTACCTCGTGCACCCCGATCTGACCGTCGGGCTGGTGGATTTCGGCTGCGTGAAGCATTTTGATCCGCACTTCGTCGCGCTCTACAGCAAGCTGCCCGCCATCTCCATAAACGGCGGCAAAAACGATTACCTGTCCCTGTTTGCCGGCTTTCAGCAGCATGCCACCCCTGTCTCCGCGGAAGTCGAGGAGCGCATCTTCGAGGAGCTCCAGGCGACAGGCCGCTGGCTTGCCCGGTTATACCGGGAAGACTCCTTCGATTTTCGGGAAAATCCAGATTTCATCCCGGCCGGAAAACATCGCATGTTTGTGGCCTTGAAGATACGAACGCACATGGACCTCAACCCGCATTTCATCTTTCTCCATCGGACCCGCTATGGGCTTCTGCGACTCTTTGAACGCATGGGGGCACGGGTCAGTTTCCGCAATCCTTATGAATACCTGGGTTAGCCTGGGAAAAGGTCACGTCGGGACGGCGATTCAGAGCCGGCTTAACACAGCACCCCATGATGTAACCAAAGGAGAGAATCATGGATGTCCTGCCGCACTGGAACACCATTTGCGATGTTGTCGAGAGGACGCTGAAGACCACGGGCTTCTGCGCCATGGCCACGGTGAACCCGGACGGATCGCCCCATGTCACCCCCATCGGATCGCTGATCCTCCACGCTCCGGGGCAAGCCTATTATTTCGAAAAATTCCCGAAAACAATGCCTCGCAACCTCGATCAGAATCCACGGGTTTGTGTCCTGGCTGCCCACGGGGGATTCTGGAGCACCATGGCCTCGCTTTTCCGGGGCCGCTTCACGACGGCTCCCGGGGTGCGTCTGTTGGGCATGGCAGGAGAACTACGGCCGGCCACTGAGGCGGAAGAGCACCTTTGGCGGAAAAGAATCAATATATTCCGCTGTCTTAAAGGCTATGACCTGCTCTGGAAGGATATGACCCACGTCCGGGACATTCGCTTTGATTCCTTCGAGCCGGTGAGCGTCGGCCTCATGACCAAGGGACTTTGGGGCGGCATGGAGCCTCGGGAGACGCACGGTCAATAGGAGTGCTCAAATCCCATGCGAGCTCCGTGAGGGGACCTTTTATGGAAGAGGTCTCGTGTTGCGCCCCTTAAAAAATACGCCGGTATTTTTTAAGAAAAAATAATTATTTCAAGTTGTTATTCTTGAAATTCGAGGAGCCTAGTAGGCCTTGCCGGGGTTCATGATGCCGTGGGGGTCGAAGACGGCCTTGATGCGGCGCATGAGCCCGCGTTCGCCCGGGCCGATCTGGCGGTCCAGGTAGGGCAGCTTGGACAGGCCCACGCCGTGTTCGCCGGAGATGGTGCCGGAGAGCGACAGGGTCAGGTCCAGGATCTCCTCGCGGGCCGCGAGGGCTCTTTGGCGCTGCCCCGGATCGCCGGCGTGATGCATGATGTTGACGTGCAGGTTGCCGTCGCCCACATGGCCGAAGACCAGGACGGGCAGGGCCGCCCGGGCGGCGATGGCCCGGATCCCGGCGACGGCGCGGCGAAGCGCCCCGCGCGGCACGGTGACGTCGTCGCTTATTTTATCCGGGGCGACCTGGAACGAGGCCTGGTTCAACAGGGAGCGTATCTCCCACAGGACCTCCTGCCCGGGTACGTCCAGGGCCGTTTTGACAAAGAGGGGGGATCGCCGGGCCATGACCCCGGTCAGCTTGTCCAGATCGGCGGAGACGGCCCCTTCCGATCCGTCCAGGCGCAACAGCAGCGCGGCGGCGGCTTTCCCGGACCAGGGCAGGGGTCTTACGGCGGCGACGGTTTCCAGGCAGGTCTGGTCCAGAAATTCCATGGCCGCCGGCAGCATCCCGGCCCGGAAGACGTCGCCCGCCGCGGCCAGGGCCGCGTCGGGGTCGGCGTAGGCGCACAGGGCCGTGGCCGTGGCGTCGGGCAGGGGCAGCAGCTTGACCGTGATTTCCGAGAAAAAGGCCAGGGTGCCTTCGGAACCGGCCAGAAGGCGGGTCAGGTCCAGCCCCGCCACGTTTTTGTGGGTGCGTCCGCCGGTGACGATGACCTCGCCGCCGGGGATGACGGCCCGGATGCCCAGGATGAAGTCGCGGGTGACGCCGTATTTGAGGGCGCGCATGCCCCCGGCGCAGGTGGCCGCGTTGCCGCCCAGGGTGGAGAAGCGCACGCTGGCCGGATCGGGGGGATAGAACAGGCGTTTTTTGGCCAGGGCCTTTTGCAGGTCGGCGGTGACCAGCCCGGGGCGGCACACGGCCACGAAATCGTCTTCGGAAATCTCGAGGATGTCCGCGAAGCGGGTGGTGGAGACCACGACGCCCGGGGCGGTGGGCACGCAATCGCCCACGGTGTTGGTGCCCCGGCCCCGGCAATAGACGGGGATGCGTTCGGCGTGGGCGAAGCGCAACAGTTCGCGGACCTGTTCTTCGGTCTCCGGCCGGACCACGGCGGCGGGCAGGGCCTGGCGCCGGGAGGCGTCGGTCCCGAAGACGCAGGTTTCCTCGGGCGCGAACACAGCGGCGTCGCCGGGAAAGAGTTCGGAGAGGAAGCGGCGGACGGCGGGCGGCAGGGTCGGGGAGGAGGAGGCGCTCATGCCCGGGCCAGTTCCCTGGCCGTCTCCCGGTCGATGTCCCTGGCTTTCAGGTCGTCACGGCGGTCGTGGACCTTCTTGCCCCGGGCCAGGGCGATCTCCAGCTTCACCCGGCCGTTCTTGAAATACATGCGCACCGGAATCACGGTCAGTCCCTTCTGCTCCACCCTGGTCCGCAGATGCCGTATCTCGGCCGCGTGCAAAAGGAGTTTTCGCGGCCGCTCCGGTTCGTGCCCGGAATAGCCCGCGTTCTCGTATTCCGCGATGTGCACGCCGACAAGCCAGGCCTCTCCGTCCGAAAACCGGACGTAGCCGTCCTTGAAGCTGACCTTGCCGGCCCGAAGCGATTTCACCTCGGAGCCGGTCAGGGACAGGCCGGCCTCCAGAGTCTCCAGGAGATCATAGAGCCGGCGGGCGTTTTTGTTGGGGGCGATGGGCTTCTCGCCGCCCTGGGATGTCTTGCTCATAGCGTTACGGGCTTTGCCGGCCACCGGAAAGCGGTGGCCGCGTTGCGAAAAAATCATAGCACTGATGCGATCGAAAGGACAGGCCGGGAAGAAGCCTCGGGTTCTCAGCCCGCGACACCCTCTTCCTGGTCCAGAAGCGAAGAGAAGAACATGAGCTCATCCGGGAACTTCTGGA
>JBMONM010000170.1:0-6981 GCA_049324675.1 Thermodesulfobacteriota bacterium | reverse complement strand
ATGTGTGCGCGGGCGGGCTCCATTTCACGTCTCAAGCCCCCCTTCCTTGGGCAGGTCGATGATGAACGTGGCCCCGCCCTCCGGGCTGTTTCGCACCGACATCCTGCCGCCGTGCCCCTTGGTCACGATGAAATAGGACACGGACAACCCCAGCCCGGTGCCCACTCCGGGCTGTTTGGTGGTGAAAAAAGGCTCGAAGATGCGCCGCCGGACAGCCTCGGGAATCCCCGGGCCGTTGTCCGCGATCTCAATGCGCTCCCGATCCTCAAGGTTGCGAATCCGTATGGCGATGCGCGCCCTGTCGGGCGGGGGGTCGGCCTCGGCCATGGCCTGGGCCGCGTTGCGCAGGACATTGAGCAGCACCTGCTCGATCTCCGTGGTGGTGCATCCGATTCCCGGCAGGTCCTCGTCATACTCCCTGGCTATCTCGATCTTCTTGAAGTCATAGCTTTTTTTCAAGTCGTAATCGTTCGAGGCCAAATCCACGGCACTATCGGCGATGGCCCGCAGGTCGCAGACGGTCCGCCGGGATTCGGATCGCCGGCTGAAGTCGAGCATGTGCCGGATGATGGCCGAGGCCCGGGCGGCCGCGGACTGGATGTCCTCGATGAACACGTCGAGCTTGCGAGCCTTCATGTACTCGCCGACCAGCCTCATATCCAGGCCGAGCTTTTCGGCGGCCTCCACATTCTTGCGAAAGTCGGGCCGGGTTCGTTGCGCCAGATTCTGGGTCGCCTGGAGCACGATGCCCAGGGGGTTGTTGATCTCGTGGGCGATGCCCGCGGCGATGCCGCCGACGGAAATCATCTTCTCGGTCTGGATCATCATCTCGTGCATCTTCTTGAGTTCGGTGACGTCCCTGATGATGTTCATCAGATAGCGGCGGTTGTCGATGGTCACAACCTGCCCCGAAAGCGCACAGACGGCGAGATGGCCGCCCTTGTACCGGGCCTCGGCTTCGAAATTGTCAACCCGGCCGTCCCGCCGCAGCAGATCGTAAAATTTCTCCCGGTCCTCAAGGTTCACGTAGATGGGCAGCTCCCGCGAGGTCCTGCCCACGGCGTCCTCGCGGCCGTATCCCGTCCGACGCGTGAATGTGTCGTTGACGTCCACGATCCGGGACGTCTCCAAATCCACCAACAGGATGCTGTCCGGAGAGTTCTGGTAGAGTCTGGAAAACTTCTCCTCGGACTGGCGCAGACCGGACATGGCCTTGCCCAGGGCCACCAGGGCCAGGGCCACCAGGGCCAGGGTGCCCAGGGACACGCCGCCGCTGATCCAGGCCAGGCGGATGGCCGGCCTGAGCACCTCGGACTCGTCCGCCTCCAGGACCAGATACCAGCCGGTCGTGGCGTTCGTCATGGCCGCCAGCATGCGCGGGGCCGTTTCGCCGTCGTACACGACGGTCCTTCCCGAAGCCGTGGACTCGACGACCCTGGCCATGCGTTCCTTCGGCCAGACCTTCCCGGCCTCGGAGGTCGACGGCGAGGCCAGCACCACCCCCCGGGAGTCCAGAATGTAGCCCTTGTCGGAATTCCCCTTGACCAAGCCGCGTAACAACCCTTCGGCAAAAGAATCCATATCCACGGCCATGACCATGACGCCGAGCACGGTTCCCGGCAGGCCCTCGACCGGGGCCGCGACAATCATGACCGGCCGGTTGAAATAGCGGCCGGCGGCCAGCGTCTCCATGGCTGTCTCCCCGGCCATGACCCGCTTGAAGTAGTCTCGGTCGGCGACGGTGAAGGCGCCCTCCATGTCCGGTTTCGAGGCCGCGATGATCGCGCCCTCCGGGGTGACCAAAAGCAGCCGGTCATGGTCGGCGCGCCGGATCCTTCCGGCCAGGCGCTTCTTGGCGGCCTCCAGGGCCGACAGCCCGAGATAGGAATAGGGGCTTTCCAGAGCCAGTCGGAAGACATCCTCCTGACGCCACTGCCGCAGATTGAACAGAACCTCCGTAACCCTGGCCGTCACCTCGCGGTCGAAAAAGCCAAGGGTCTGCTCGGTTCGACCCAGGGCCAACTCTTCCAGATTCTGTTTGGTATAAAAATAGGCTACGCCCGTGCTGACCACGACGCCAAAAAACACCACCGTCAGGACCGGGGCCAGACGCCGGTCCAGGGCCAGCCCCCTGAACAGTCGGCGAAACGCGATCACCGGATCACCTCGGTCGCGGCCTCGATGATTTCGTAAGGCACGCGCACGCCCAGGCGCTCCGCGGTCTTCAGATTGATCAGGACCAGGCCCTTGACGTTGACCTCGACAGGCACACGCCCTGCGGCCTTGTCCGTGGTCAGGATCTCGCGGACCATCGCCCCCGCCAGAAGTCCTTGCTCATGCCCGGATTCCAGGATGCCGCACAGCGCCCCGTGCTGTTTGGCGATATCCGCAAATCCCAGTGTCGGCTTGGTGTTTGCCGCATTGGTCCAGGCCATGACCTCGTCTATGTCCGCGACCCGTCCCGTGCGCTCGTCTTTCAAGGAATTGTACGGCCCAAAAGACAGCACGTCGGCGTGCTTCTGATAATACCGCACCTTCCGTTGCCACTCCTGAAAGGTCGCACACTGGTCCACGCCGGCCAGATCGAGGGCGTACGGGCCGTTTTGAAGCAGGTCTTCCCGCAGGTCCCCGGCCACATAACGCATGGATTCCGAGTCCTCCCCCAGAAAGGCGACACGTTCGGCCTGGGGCACGATCTTTTTCACCAACTCGAAACCTTCCCGGAAATGGTAGCGCTCACGCACCCCCGTGACATTCGCGGCGGGATACCCGTACGTTTCGAGAGGGGCGTTGACGCCGCAGAAAACGACCTGCGGGCTCGAGCGTCCTTTGAGGAACGGCGCGACAAGATACGCCTGGGCCGGATCGTCCACGGCGACAACGACCCGGGGGGCTTCGGCCTCGATGCGCGCCAGGACCTTTTGCGCGGCCGCGCGCTGCAAGCCCGGGTCAGGCCGGCGTTTGGCATCCAGGTAGACCACGCCAAAGTCCACAGCCACCCCGGCCAGGGCGTCACGAAGGCCCTTGTCGATCTGCCGGGTCCAGACGTATTCGGGGTTGTAGCTCTGCACGATGAGGATGCGGCCGGCCGGGCCGCCCTTGCCGGCCTCTCCGGCAACGACCACCGTGATCGGCCGGATTGCCGCCGCAACGGCCACGCATGCGAATGCAAGGATGACGTATTTCATCCTGAACACGTCCGGCCTCCGTCCGCGTTATACGGGAGCCAGCTCCTCAACGCCCCCGGTGCGAACCTTCCGCTCTCAGAGCGCACCATCATGACACTTCTTTAAACTTACTCGGGGGAGTAACCAAGAATCACACACGTTGTCCAGGGATTCCACTCCGAAAACCTATTTCAGCGCATCAGGGGGCACCACCTTGCGCCGAAAGCGCTTATCCTGGGTTTCCTCCAAAAACTCGGCAAAATACTTCATATACCTCTTCAAGTAGTACTGCATGTCCAGAAATTTCTTCTTGTGCTTGTATTTGATCAGCGTGGACGGGTTGAAGTAGGCCAGGGCGTTCTCCTTTGTCAGCACAAAGGGCGGTTTGCCGTCCTTGACCAGTATGTAACTGGCCAGAAGCGCACCGGTGCGGTGGTTGCCCTCCAGGAAAAGCTGCGGCTGGCTGACCTCGAGCACATACACCCCGGCGGCCCGCTTGTACGCGGACTTGGACCTTTTCTCCTCGTACCAGGCCAGTATCTGGCCGATGCCCCGGCTGAAACGCTTGCGCGTCTCCAGGATATGCGGCCCGAACTCCAGGCGCACCCGCTCGTCCAGGCCGCACAGCACGATATGGTTGAGTTCGAGGATATGGTCCGAACCCTTCAGGGTGAACAGATCCACCTTGTCCTCTAAAAGCTGATCCACATAGGCGTAGCCGGCCAGCAGGTTGTCGATGATCCGGTCGTCCAGGGGCTCGCGGCGCATGAGCATCTCCTCGCTCAAGCGCGCGAAGTTCCGCTGCACATCCTTCAGGGAGTCCCGAATCTCCTCCAGGTTCAGGCGGTATTCCTTGTACTTGCCCATGATCCGGGCCGATCAGCCCAATACCTCGTCGCGCGCGGCCAGGGCCGCCTGCTCGGTTTCACGCACCTCGTCGCCCGCGCCGTCGAGAAAGGACAGCAGGACCTCGGCCGCCCTGGCGGAAGAGTGGATACGCGGCACGAACACGAAGTCCGCGCCGTCGGCGTACAGGCTCATGGCCCCCTTTATGGTGTTGGCCGTGACCACCACCCGGGCCCGGCGGCACAGTCTTCGGGCCATGCGCATGATGCGCTGGTTGGTGGTGCCGCGCAGCACCGAATTGGGGATGGAGGAAACCACCACCCGGGCCGAGTCGATGTGGGCGTGGGTCAGGGTGTCCAGGTTGGCGATGTCGCCGTAGACGCAGCGCACGCCCCGCCTGGCCAGTTCGCGCATGACCGTCGGGTTGAAGTCCACCACCAGGATCTCCGGCGCCCCCGGCCGACCGGAATCGGTGTCGGCCGCCCCCGCCGCCGGGCGCAGGTCCCCGATCTCCTGAAAGATGGAGCTGGCCTCGCGAAAAAATCCCAGGAACACGACATCCGGGTCCTTGTGCGCCTCCTCGCGCTCCGCCCCCCCGGCCACGTCCCGCAGCCCCAGGCGGCGCAGGCCCGCGGCCAGGACCTTGTGGATCTCGTGGTTGTACTGGATCATGTAGGTGGAGGCCACGGAGGCGGCGGCGAAGACGAAGGTCAGGATGCCCACGGTCTGGTCCGAAACGTGCCCCATCTGCAGGCCCAACGCGGCGATGACCAGGGAAAACTCACTCATCTGGGACAGGTTGATGGAACAGATGAGGCTCGGACGCAGGCCGTTTTTCAGGCCGTACAGGACCGGAAACACCGAGGCGAACCGCCCGGCCACCAAAAATACCGAGGCCATGGCCGCATACCCCAGAAGCTCGCCTGTGGGCACGGGTATCTGCATGCCCAGGCCCACGAAAAACAGGGTGACGAAAAAATCCCGGATGTTGATGACCTTGGCGATGACGTCCACGTTGTAGGGAAACGTGGACAGGCTGATCCCGGCCACCAACGCCCCCATCTCCCGGGACAGGCCCACGGCCCCGGCCGCCCCGCTGACCAGGAAACACCAGGATACGGCCGTGACCAGAAGCAGTTCCGGGACCTTGGCGATGAACGCGAAAAGCCGGGGCAGAAGAAACCTGCTCACGGCCAGGGCCGCCGCGACCAGAAGCCCGCCCTTGACGAAGGACAAAAGCACCGTGCCCACGGCCGGATCGGCCAGATTGGGCTGCACGGCCAGGAAAAGGATGGCCCACACGTCCTGGAAGACCAGGACCCCCAGGGTGATGCGGCCGGGCAGGGTGGTCAGCTCGAACTTGTCGTAGAGCAGCTTGACCACGATCATGGTGCTGCTCAGGGCCAGGGCCACGGCCAGATACAGGGCGTCGAAGCGGCCGCTGCCCAGGGCAAAGCCCAGAAGGCCGAAAAACCCCAGTCCCAGGGCCACGCCCAGGGGAAACTGGGCCAGTCCCGTGACCACCAGGGTGCGGCCCGAGGCCGCCAGCTTCTTCAAGTCGATTTCCAGGCCGATGATGAAAAGCAGCAGGATCAGGCCGATTTCCGCGATCAGGGTGATGGTGGCCTCGTCCGTGACCAGCCCCAGGCCCATCCGGGGGCCGAGCAGGATGCCCGCCGCCAGGTAGGCCAGAAGCAACGGCTGGCGCAGGGCCTTGGCCAGGACCCCCAGGGCGGTGGCCACCACGATGGACAGGCCGATGTCCGCGATCAGATCGACATGGTGCATGGGCGTTTTTCCTCGCGTCGCGGTTCGTGTGACGACAACCCGTGTCCGTCAGCATGCGGCGGGCGCGCAAGTCCCGCGCCCCATGGCCGCCCGCGCCCGCGAGATCATGGCCGGCGTGCCGGGATATGTCCCATCCTGGGTCCGGGTCCTACCTGAAAAGCGCCGTCCCAACAAGATCGGGCACGAACCGCCCGGTTCCCGGCCTTCACGGAACCTCCCGTCCCTGTTCCCTTTTTCTCTCCCGTTGCGCATCCGGCGTTGACGGCCATGCCCCGCGGTGGCAACCTGGACATGAGGCTTGCGGCAACAGCGGGAAGAAGGAGGACACGCCATGGCAGCTTCCACATTCGATACCGACAACGCCTTTTTCTCGGCCCGCCTGCAGGACGACGTCCTGGTCGTGCGCGACAAGAAGCACATCATCCGGCACACCACGAATCTGACCGTCACGGACGCCTTTTTCTCCTATGTCGAAGCCATCGCCAGGGACCCACGCATCAGGGCCGTGGTCTTTTTCGGTTCGCCGGACAAGCCCGGCGGCCTGGAAACCGCCCAGTTCTACAGCCAGGTCCTGTCCTCGCCACGCGAGCACTACGCCCTGGAACGTCTCTTCAACCTGGTCAACACCTTTACCGTGGCGCTCACGAGCATGGACAAGATCACCGTGCGCGCCGAATGCGGCCGCATCTCCTCCTTCCACCTGAACATGGGACTGGCCTGCGACTACCGTATCGTGGCCGACGATTCCGTCTTTGAAAACTCGGCCGCCGAACTGGGGCTGGTGACCAAGGGCGGCGGGGCGTTTTTCCTCTCAAGGCTGATCGGCTACAAGGCCGCCGCCGAGGTCCTGTTATGGAACCGGTTCTCGGCCGAGGAGGCCCTGAACCTGGGCATCGTGGACCGGGTGGCCCCTCGGGACAAGCTCGAAGAGGAAGCCATGCGCTTCGCCCGTTCCCAGCTGTCCAGGCCCGTCTCCACGCTCATCGGGGTGCGCAAGCTGCTCAAGGCCGACGTGGACGCCCTGAAAAAAAGCCTGGCCACCGAGGACCTCCTCATCCACAACCGGATCAACCATCCGGACTTCGCCGCCGATCTCGAACACTACCTCGGCACCCACCGCGAAAGCTGATTCCCGCCCCTGGACGCCCTTGATCACCCCCCGGACGCGGCCACACGGCCG
>JBMONM010000169.1:0-7045 GCA_049324675.1 Thermodesulfobacteriota bacterium | reverse complement strand
GGGCCGGGTGGGGGGCGGGCGGCCCCGTTCGGGCCCGCCCCGCCATGACTTTAAGCAATAACCGCGCCAGGACCGGCCTTCCGGTCCGGCGGCCCCGGGTCAGCCCGCCGGATGTTTGACTTTGTACCTCAAATGGAGTGAAATTCAATCGGCAGGGCTGGCGCGCGCGCCGCCGTGAACCTTACTCCCGTCGCGGGGACCATCATGAAAAAGCTGTCGCTCCTGTTGGCCGTCCTGGCCCTGTTCACCTTTTGTTCCCCATTTTCGGCCCAGGCCCAGAATGGGCCGGGCATCAAGGAAAGCATCAACACCTTCATGACGTATTTCAACGAGACGGTGGTACAGAGCATCCGGATTCAAGAAATCCTCAAGGACGAGACCCTCTCCGACGCCGATTCGTTGTTCTTTTTTGACCTGGTGACTCGTCTCGAAAAGACCCTCGGCCTGGTCCTGAACCTTCGCGATCTGTATTTTCTGTACGGAAAGACCACCTACTGCTTTACCAAGGATGAACGAAAATACATCCTGGATCGTATCGAAAACATAAGCGGCGCCTTCAAACAGATTGTGGAGAACAAATATATCGTCTCCAGACAGGAGATCGAGGGCCACAAGAACGATCGGCTGACCGAGAACCTGGGTCTGTTCAATGACCGCGTGAACCGCCTGAGGGCCTTTCTCGAGATTTCCCAGGAGATCTTTCGCTGAAAGCGGAGTCCCGCCCCCTCGTGCGACTGGCCGGGCGGACGATCCCGCCTCTTCGGAGCCGCCCATGCCGCACCCGCTCCCCTTGACGCCTGACGATCCGGCCCCATCCCGGCTGACGATCCATCTGGCCCGCCGCGCCCTGACCATGGTCCCTGACGCCGCGCCCCTGGACGATGCCGCCGTGGCGGTCCGGGGCCGGGAGATCGTGGATGTCGGCCCCCGCCGGGTGGTTCTCAAGACCTGTTCCGGCGCCGTCCTGGACCACGGCCCGGCCACCCTGATTCCCGGCCTGATCAATGCCCACTGCCACCTGGAACTGGCCCACCTGCGCGGGGCCATCCCCCCGGGGCTGGGGTTCGCCGGCTGGGTGCGAAGGCTCCTGTCCCTGCCCATGCGCGGCTTCGACCAGGACGCCGCCACGGCGGCGGTCCGGGAGATGGCCGCCTCGGGCACGGCCGGCGTGGCCGACATCGCCACCCGCCACCCCGGCCGGACGGCCCGGATACTTAAGCGGGAGGGCTTGGCGGCCGTGGTGTTTTTCGAGGAGTTCGGCTTCGCGCCCCCGACCGGGCCCGATCCGGACTTCCCCGCCGACCTGGACGGCCTTGCCGCGGGAGAGGCCGTCCAGGTCTCCGCGGCCGGGCACGCCCTGTATTCCACCCATCCGGACCGCCTGCGCGCGGCCAAGGCCTGGACCCTGCGCCACGCCAGGCCTTTTTCCCTCCATCTGGCCGAACACGAGGGAGAGGTGCGGCTCCTTTGCGACGGAACCGGGGAATTCGCCGATCTTTTGCGCGCGGGGGTCCTGCCCCGGGACTACCGCCCGCCCGGGTGCTCACCCGTGGCCCACGCCGACGCCCTGGGGCTTTTGGACGCGCATACCCTGGCCGTGCACGTGGTGCATGTCGACGACCGGGACATCCGCACCCTGGTCTCGCGCGGCTGCGGGGTCTGCCTGTGCCCGCGCAGCAACGCCTTCATCGGCGTGGGCCAGGCCCCGTGGGACGCGCTTTTCCCGGCCGGGGCCCGGGTGTGCCTGGGCACGGACAGTCCGGCCTCAAACCATGACCTTGACCTCTGGAACGAAGTCCGTTATCTGTTTGAACACTGGAAAAATTGTACCCTGGCGGCCGTCCTGGCCGCCCTGACCGTGGCCCCGGCCCGGACCCTGGGCCTGGAAAAGACCATGGGAATGCTTGCGCCGGGCATGCGTTCCGGGGTGACCCTCCTTCCCGGCGACATCGCGGACGCGTAAAAAAATTTTTTGCGCGTGAAAAATTTCACTTTCTCCTCAAAAACAGCCTTTCGGGGGCTTGGTATTCTTGACGCCGTCATGTATAGCTTTTTCGCGCGAAGATTTTGTGCGCCCGCGCCGGGCGGTTTTTCGGGGCCCGCGCAGTGAACGAACGCAAAAAAATCCACTGTAAGGAGGCGTTACATGTCCAAGTTGGTTCCGCCGCATGGAGGCAAAGGTCTTGTCATTAAGCTGCTCGAAGGCGCCGCCAAGGCTGCCGAGTTGAAAAAGGCCGCCGGCCTGAAGAAGATCGAGATCACCGCCCAGGAGAAGGGCGACCTGATCATGATCGGCATCGGCGGCTTCTCCCCCCTGGGCGGCTTCATGACCAAGGCCGACTGGAAGAGCGTGTGCGAGAAGATGACTCTGGCCGACGGCACCTTCTGGCCGGTTCCGGTCATGATGGCCGTGTCCAAGGAAGATGCCGCCGGGATCAAGGAAGGCGACGAGATCACCCTGGAGCGCAAGGGCGAAATCTACGCCACCATGAAGGTCACCGAGAAGTTCGAGATGACCGAGGCCGAAAAGAAGTGGGAATCCGAGCTGGTGTACAAGGGCGCCGGCGAGGACTCCGCCGGTGAGAAGTTCTGGAAGGTCGCCCTGGAAGACCACCCCGGCGTGAAGATGGTCATGGAGCGCAAGGCCGTGTGCCTGGCCGGCCCGGTCAACGTGCTGTCCGAGGGCGAGTACCCGACCAAGTACAAGGGCGTGTATCTGCGCCCGGCCGAAACCCGCAAGATCTTCGACGAGCGCGGATGGAAGAACGTGGCCGCCCTGCAGCTGCGCAACCCCATGCACCGCTCCCACGAGTTCCTGTGCAAGATCGCCGTGGAAGTCTGCGACGGCGTCATCATCCACTCCCTGATCGGCAACCTGAAGCCGGGCGACATTCCGGCCGAGGTGCGCGTGGAGTGCATCGACACCCTGGTCAAGCACTACTTCGTCGAGAAGCACGTGGTCCAGGGCGGCTACCCCCTCGACATGCGCTACGCCGGTCCCCGCGAGGCCCTGCTGCACGCCACGTTCCGTCAGAACTACGGCGTCAACAAGATGATCATCGGCCGTGACCACGCCGGCGTGGGCGACTTCTACGGCATGTTCGAGGCCCAGGAAATCTTCGACCGCATCCCGTACAAGGAGCAGGCCTGCCCGGATCCCGGCAAGGCCCTTCTGTGCGAGCCGCTGAAGATCGACTGGACCTTCTACTGCTTCAAGTGCGACGGCATGGCCTCCCTGCGCACCTGCCCGCACGCCAAGGAAGACCGCGTCATCCTGTCCGGCACCAAGCTGCGCAAGATGCTCTCCGAGGGCGGCGAGATCCCGGATCACTTCGGCCGCGACGAGGTCCTGGCCATCCTGCGCAAGTACTACGAGGGTCTGACCGAGAAGGTCGAGATCAAGATGCAGGGCGCCGCCAGCGGCGAGGCCCTGAAGTAGGGAAACCGGATGGTTCCGGTCTTCGGGCCGGGAACGGATCCGGTCTTGGGGGGGCGACCACGCCCCCCTCTTTTTTTCCCAGACGCCGGGAAGGGTCCCGCCATGGTGAGAAGCCCTGTTTTGCCGCGCCGCCATTGACAATTTGGGGAATCCGGGTCAATGTCGCAAGTCCGCGACGCTCTGAAAAAGGCCGCGGCGGGCCTTGTCGGCTCATGCCTGAAACACGGTTTTACCCCAAGACATCTTACAGGCCCGGCATGACCCGGGCCAGGGCTCGATACAAAGGCCCCGGCCGCACGGGTAGCCGCCTGGGACGGTTCCTTTTATGGCATTGATCGAAATTCACGACGTGCACAAATGGTACGGCGACTTCCACGTGCTCAAAGGCATCACCGAGTCCGTGGAGCAGGGCGAGGTGCTGGTCATCTGTGGTCCGTCCGGATCCGGAAAGTCCACCCTGATCCGATGTGTGAACCGCCTGGAGGAATACCAGAAGGGACACATCCTCATCGACGGCAAGGACATCCACGGCGACGACATCAACGTCAACGAGCTGCGCTCCCACATCGGCATCGTCTTCCAGCAGTTCAATCTCTACCCCCATCTGTCGGTGCTTAAAAACATCACCCTGGCCCCCATGAAGGTCAAGAAGGTCTCCAGGGCCGAGGCCGAGAAGACCGCCATGGCCCTGCTCGAACGGGTGGGCATCCACGAACAGGCCCAGAAATACCCCGCCGAACTCTCCGGCGGCCAGCAGCAGCGCGTGGCCATCGCCCGCGCCCTGGCCATGAAGCCGCGCATCATGCTCTTTGACGAACCGACCTCGGCCCTGGACCCGGAAATGATCAACGAGGTCCTCAACGTCATGAAGGACCTGGCCCGCGACGGCATGACCATGCTGTGCGTGACCCACGAGATGGGATTCGCCCGGGAAGTGGCCGACCGGGTCGTGTTCATGGACTTCGGGGAGATCCTGGAACAGGCGCCGCCCCAGGAATTCTTCAGCAACCCCAGGCACGAACGGACCAAGCTCTTTCTCAAGGAAATTTTATAGCGATCGTCGCCATCCCTCTTTCCACCCCAACCCAAGGAGGACCCCATGCGTAAAACGGCACTGTTTCTGGCCCTGGCGGCCATCCTGGTCCTGGCCGCATCCCCGGCCCTGGCCGGAAAAATCGACGACATCAAGGCCCGGGGCACGTTCATCGCCGGAGTCAAGGACTCCCAGCCCCCCTTCGGCTTCGTGGACGAAAAAACCAACCAGATCGTGGGCTTCGAAATCGACATCTGCAAGGCCCTGGCCGACAGGCTGGGCGTCAAGCTGGAAACCAAGCCCGTGACCTCCTCCACCCGCATTCCCATGCTCACCCAGGGGGCCATCGACCTCGTGGCCGCCACCATGACCCACCAGAAGGGCCGCGAGGACCAGGTCGACTTCTCCATCACCTACTTCATGACCGGTCAGAAGCTTCTGGTCAAAAAGGCCGGCGGCATCACCGGGGTCAAGGACCTGGCCGGCAAGAAGGTCGGTTCGGTCAAGGGCTCCACCTCCGAACAGAACGTGAAAAAGGCCCAGCCCGAATGCACCGTCATCTCCTTCGAGACCTACCCCGAGGCCTTCCTGGCCCTCAAGCAGGGCAAGGTCGAGGCCGTGACCACCGATGAAAGCATCCTGGTCGGCCTGCAGAACAGCGACGACAAGCCCGGCGATTTCGCCATCGTGGGCGAATACATCTCCCCCGAGCCCTACGGCCTGGGCGTTGCCGAAAACGAATCCGATTTCCGCGACTTCGTCAACATCGCCCTCATGGAGATGTGGGCCTCCGGCGAATACCAAAAGATTTACGAAAAGTGGTTCGGCAAGGACACCAAGTTCTACATCCCCCTGGAATGGAAGATGGAGATGTGGCCGTAAACTTTTCTTCCTCCCGCCCGCGGTTTCCCGGGGGGCGGGAGCCTCCACGCCGCTTCGGGCCGCGCCCCGGAACCGCCTTCCCGCCCGGGACCCGGCCCGAAACATCGTGGAAACCGCCTGACGGACACAAAACCCGCCAAACGCCCGCCGCCTCCGGTGACGGGCTCGTGGAGACGCGTGATTGAGCTATAGCGTTGATTTCGGACTGGTCCTCGCCGAACCCTACAGCGACTGGATCGTGCAGGGACTGGTCACCACCCTGAAGATATCCGCCGTGTCCATCGTCTTTTCCCTGGTCCTGGGCACGATTGTCGCCGTCTTCCGCCTGTCCCGGGTCAGACCCCTGGTCTGGTTCAGCCTGGGTTTCACCGAATTTTTCCGAAACACCCCGCTTCTGGTGCAGATATTTTTCTGGTACTTCGGCTCCCACGCCGTGCTGCCCGATTTCGTCAACCAGTGGCTCTACAAACAGGACTTCGAATTCGCCGCCGGGGTCATCGCGCTCACCGTCTACACCTCCGCCTTCATCGCCGAGGAGATCCGCTCGGGCGTCTTCGCCATCCCAAAAACCCAGCTCGAGGCCTCCAGGGCCTGCGGCCTGTCCTTCCTCCAGGCCATGGGCTACGTCATCCTGCCCCAGGCCTTCCGCATCGTCATTCCGCCCCTGATCTCCCAGTTCCTCAACCTGATCAAAAACTCGTCCCTGGTCATGACCATCGGCGTCATGGATCTGACCTACATGGCCCGGCAGATCGAAGCCCACACCTTCCACGGCTTCGAGGCCTTCACCGTGGCCACCGGCATCTACCTGGCCATCTCCCTGATCGTCTCCTATACCATCAATCTGTATAACACACGGGTCCTTCGGATCGTGGCGCGCTAGCGGGGCTTTTGCGGTGCATTGGAACGTCATCGTCAACAACTTCGGCTACTTCCTCGTGGGCGCCTATCCCAACGGCCCACTGGGCGGATTGGCCATGAGCATCCTCCTGGCCCTGGGCGGCATCTTCGGGGCCTTCTGGCTGGGTCTGGTCATCGGACTCATGCGCATCTCCAAAAGCCGCAGCGCCCGCTCTTTCGCCCTGGTCTACACCGAAATCATCCGCGGCACCCCGCTGCTCATGGTCATCTTCTGGTTCTACTTCCTGGCCCCCATCGCCTTCGGCCACTCCCTGCCCGAGGCCGAAAGCGCGCTCATCGCGCTCATCGTCTTCACCAGCGCCTACATCGCCGAGATCGTGCGCGCCGGCATCCAGTCCCTGCCCAAAGGCCAGACCGAGGCCGCCCGGGGCACCGGCCTCACCCGCTTCCAGGCCATGCGCCACGTCATTCTGCCCCAGGCCCTGTTCAACATGATCCCCTCCTTCGTGAACCAGTTCGTCTCGCTCACCAAGGACACCTCCCTGGCCTTCATCATCGGCGTCAACGAACTCACCAAGGCCGCCACCCAGGTCAATAACCGCACCCTCAACGCCCCCACCGAGATATTCGTCACCATCGCCGTGCTCTACTTCATCATCTGCTACGTCTTAACCGCCCTCTCCCGACGCCTGGAAAAACGCATCAACCGCTATCAGGCCCGCGACCGCTAACCCCCCGGCAACCGCCGCGGGGCGGCGCCCCCGCACCCCCGGCAGGGGACTCAGTCCCCTGCACCCCGACACGCGGCGGTCCTGTGTCCGCGCGTGCCG
>JBMONM010000168.1:0-7268 GCA_049324675.1 Thermodesulfobacteriota bacterium | reverse complement strand
GTCACCTGGAAGGTGACCAGGATGCCGTCGGGCAGAAATTTGAAAAGCCGCCAGTAGGGGGTGGGCCGGACGATGAGCAGGTAGGCCAGGGTGGCCACGGCGAAAAAAAACGACAGCTTCCAGGCCGATACCAACCCCCGGTCCCCCCGCGAGGGGATGGCCGCCCCGTCGCCGACGGCGATGACCACGGGCGTGATGTCTTGAGAGGTCTTTTTTTCTTCGTTCATGTCAGGCGTCTTTTGCGGCGCGCCGGACCACGCATCCGGCGCGCCGCGTACAAAACGTTGAGCGGTGCCCCCGCCCTGGGCGGGAGGCAGCCGTACCGGCTGTTTCTATTGACCGATCCATTTCTTCTGGATCTCTTTGTCGACGCCCTTGTCCTGGACGGCCTTGATGCCCTTGTTCACCAGGTCGAGGACCTCCTTGTTGCCCTTCTTCATGGCGATGCCGTAGAACTCGTCGCCGGCCTCGATGATGGAGGCGATCTTCAGGGCGTCCTTGTACTTTTCGTTCTGCAGGGCGTACTGGGCGGCCACGGGGTCGTCGCACACCACGCCGTCGATGCGCCCATTGAACAGATCCTCGAAGGCCAGGCCGACCTCGTCGTAGGACTTGTCCTTGACGCCTTCAACCTTCTTGATGGCGAAATGGCCGGTGGTGCTGATCTGCGCGCCCAGGGTCTTGCCCTTCATGTCGTCGATGGTCTTGGCGGTGCTGGCCTTGGGAACCACCAGGGCCTGGCGGACCTTGAAATACGGGATGGAGAAATCCATGGCGTTCTTGCGCTCGTCGGTGATGGACACCGAGGAGCAGATGGCGTCGTAGTTGCCGGCGTCGAGCCCGGCGAAGATGCCGTCCCAGGCCACGGCCTTGAACACCGGGTTGAATCCGGCTTCCTTGCCGGCGGCCTTCATGTAGTCGACGGCGAAGCCGGTGATTTCCTTGTCCGGGCCGACGAATTCCATGGGCGGCCAGGTGGCGTCCGTGGCGAACACGATGTCCCTGGCCATGGCGGAGCCGGTCAGGGTCAACAGGGCCAGAAGGGTCAGGGCGAGGCGTTTGAACATGCGTTTTCTCCTTTGGTTCCGTGTGGTTGTTGTTTGCTCACGCACCGGACGGGTCCGGAAATGGCCGTTTCGTGACGAAATGTGCAATGATTGGCCGAATCATGATAAAAAAACAAGATGAAAAATCAATGAATTCGAAGCATCTTCAATGCAATTGCGGCTGTTTCATGATCTGCCGGGCCGTTTGTGCGACAGGAAGGATTCGAGATCGGACAGGCCGTCGATGAAACCCGTCCGGCCGAATCCCAGACGGAAGTGGGACGGGTACGGCCCGTAAACCCGGCCGGGCAACAGCAATGCGCCTGTAGCCGAAAGGAGTTCGGCGCTGAAGGTCTCGGCATCGCCGCCGTCGACCAGTCTGGGAAAGGCGATGGGGCCGGCCTTGGGCGGCGACCAGTCGAACATGTCCGTCCGGCGGGCCATGAAGTCCGTGGCGGCGGCCAGGTTGCCCAGGGTGATGGCCCGGGTCCGCGCCAGGACCTTTTCCTTGTTGCGCAGGGCCAGGGCGGCCAGAAATTCCGTGGCCGGGGAGCCGCAGATGCTGGTGTAGTCCTTGATCCGGGCCATGCCCGCGAGCACCCGGGCGTTGCGGGAGGCCGCAAAGCCCACCCGCAGCCCGGCCAGGCCGAAGGATTTGGACAGGACTCCCAGGGAGACGGCCGTTTCCGAGAGATCGCAGGCCGCAGGCAACCGGTCGGCCGGGTCGTATTCCAGAAACCGGTAGACCTCGTCGGAAAAAAGTACGGCCCCGGCCTGATCGCACAGCCGGACGATCTCCCCGAACGTGTCCTTGTCCGGCAGGGCGCCCGTGGGGTTATGGGGAAAGTTCACGACCACGGCCCGGGTCTTTTCGGACAGGGCGGTTTTCAGGACATCCAGGTCCGGAATCCAGCCGTCCTTCTGGCGGCCGGGCCACTCCACCACATGCGCCCCCAGGGACGACGGCACATCGCGCAGGGAGCGGTAGCAGGGCGTCTGCACGATCACCTGGTCGCCGGGTTCCAACACCGACGCGAAAAAGGTGAAGATGGCCTCCTCGGCGCCCACATGTACGAGCAGATCGTCCGGAGTCAGGGTTTGGTAAAGACCGCATGCGGCCTGGCGCAGTGCGGGTGTGCCTTTGGAATCGGCATATCCCAGGGGCAGGGCCGCGAAAGCCTCGGCCGCGCCGTCCTCCAGGGCCAGAAGTTCTCCCACGGACAGCGGCTGGCAGTCCGAGACGCACAGAAGGCGTCTGGCGGTGAACTCGTGGATCGCGAAATATCGTTCCAGTTCAAAGGGGGGAAGCTTCATGGCGGACTCTCACAGGCCAAAGGGATTATCGCGCCGGGCGCGGAGCTGTTTTTCGTGGACGACAGAGGCCGATACCCGTGTTTCGGCGCGCGGGCAAGGGGTTTTCGAATGAAGTCTTCGGTTCGTGACGGTCAATGCCTCGGGGCGGGAAGGTCGTGGAGGAAAAAGGTCATGACCGAACGCAGGGCGGCCTCGGAAAAGCTGTCGAAGCGGGCGTGGGCCTCGGCCTCGGTGTCGCCCATGGCGTAGGTGGTCAGGGCGTAGAGCAGATTGCCCCGGATCAGGAAGGTCTGGTTGACGAATTGCACGCGCACCCCGCCGTTTGGGCCCTCCACGGTCCGCAGATATAGGGTTTCGTAGGCCCGGCGGCCTTGAATGGAGGTTTGCCGGCACTCCACGTTTCGGCCCAGAAGGGTTTTCTCCACATAGGATTTGATCTGTTCACGGTTGAGGAAGTCGTCCTGGGATGTCGCGAACTGTGGCGGGCGGTGTCGCACGCAGACGTAGACGAGGCCCCCGTGACCGTTTTCGGCCCCCAGGCAGGCCATGCAATCGCGGGTTGTTTCCTCGAAGGTCTTCCAGCCCGGCGGCAGGACGATGCTGAAGCCGTAAGCCGTATTGATCGTGCGCAGGGGCTCCGGATGCTCATTGCGGCAGCCGCACAGGGCGGCAAGGCCGGCCAGGAGCACAAGCGACACCGCGGCCAGAAACATGGGCGGAGCCGTCGCTCCGATCCGGCAGGGTTGCGTTCGCGGGCTTTTGGACATGTGCCGAATCTAGCCCTGGACGGAGAGGAGCACAATCCCCGGAGCGTCTGTTTTCGATCCGGGCCTTGCGCATCAGGCGGAAAGGAATTACATGGCACAGTAGGCCAAGGAATGCACCGGGACGAAGCGGGCTGTGCACCAGGGGGACCGACCATGATCGACGGCGTATCGTCCAACATCCAGGCGCTTTCCGCCCTGGGCGTGTCCCAGGCGGTCACGGCCGACAACATTGCCAATATCAACACCGACGGCTACCAGACCGCCCGGGTGACCCTGGAAACCGGGCAGGGCGGGACCGGGGTGAATGTGCAGCAGATCACCCGGGACCAGAGCCCCGGTTCCATCTATTACGAGAACAGACCCGTCGAGACCGAGAACGGCGGATACACTCAGGAATACACGGCCGTGGAGACCAGCAACGTGGATCTGGCCGTCCAGATGGTGCACATGATCCGCGATCAACACGCCTATTCCGCGAATATTGTCGCCATCCGCACCCAGGATGAACTTGTGGGGTCTGTGCTGGACATGACTGCCTAGCCGCGGGACATCCTCCTCTTTTTTTCTTTTTTTCGAAAAGTCCGGTTTCCTTTTCAGAAAAAATCTGTCAGGAAATTGACGGACCGCTGCGTGCCGGGATGGCAGTTTTTTTTATGACCCGGGGCGTGATCCGCTTCGGCTGTCCCCGGGACGTTTTCGGGGCCGGGGCGACGATCCGTGTGCGGCGGTTCCGGAGGGAGGATGGAACTCAATCTGTGCGGCATCGTGGGCAGAAGTCCGGCCTTGAACGATGTCTATCGCATACTGGGCAAGGTTGCCCCAACGGACAGCACCGTGCTTGTCACCGGCGAATCCGGCACGGGAAAGGAACTTCTGGTCCGGGCCCTGCACGTCAACAGCCGTCGCCAGGGCAAGCCCTTCGTGCCCGTCAACTGCGGGGCCATTCCACGAGAGCTTCTGGAGTCCGAACTTTTCGGCCATGAAAAAGGGGCGTTCACCTCGGCCATCCGCAGCCGTCCGGGCCGGTTCGAACTGGCCGACGGGGGGACCATCTTTCTCGATGAAATCGGCGAGATGGACCTGAGCCTCCAGGTCAAGATCCTGCGCGTGCTCCAGGAAAAAGAGTTCGAGCGGGTGGGGGGGAACAAGACCTTCAAGGTCGATGTGCGCATCGTGGCCGCCACCAACCGCGACCTCGAACAGGAGGTCAAGGTCGGTCGCTTCCGGGAGGACCTGTTTTATCGTTTGAACGTTATTCCCCTGCATTTGCCGCCGCTTCGCGAACGGGGAGAGGACATTCTGCTTCTGGCCGAGCATTTCCTGGGCCGGTTCTGCCGACAAAAACAGCGGAAGAAGCTTACCATCCCGGCCTCGTCCCGGGACCTTTTCTTGCGTTATCCCTGGCCCGGCAATGTCCGGGAGTTGGAAAACTTCATGGAGCGTCTCTCCATCCTGTGCGAGCACGACGAGATCAAACCCGATGATCTGCCGCGCAAGATTCTGGATGTGACGGGCTTTCCCACCGCCGAGCCTCCTGCCGCCACGGAAACGGCCACGAACGGTTTTGTGTGGCCGAGGATTGTGCATCTTCGGGAAAAGGGACTGGGACTCAAGGAGTTTTTGGATCAGATGGAGGAGCGGCTGTTGCTTGAAGCCCTGGAGGAAGCGGGTGGGGTCAAGAACCAGGCCGCCGAGATCCTGGGCATCAAGCGCACGACGCTTATCGAAAAACTCAAAAAACGGAATCTGGCCGCCGACTAGAGTCACGCCCCGGAACATGAAATGACAATCTGCCATCTGCTCTTATCATGTGCCAGGCATGTCGTTTCCGGAATGCGCCGGCATTGATTCTGGGACGCGCCTGAGCGCCGCCTCGGCGAGACCGGGTGGCGAGATGTCCCCGCATACGGATCAGGTCTGAGCATCATGCAAAAATCCCTACTGGATCCCGATGACTGGGAGGATTTCCGCTCTCAGGCCCACGCTGTTCTGGACGCCTGCGTGGATCGCCTCATAAACGCCCGGGACTTTCCCTGGCGCCCTGTTTCCCCCGGGTCCCTCCGGGAATATCCCCTGCCTGACGCGGGTGGAGAGGAAACGTACCGGGATCTTGCCGGGAAACTCGTCACCCACGTTCTCCCCTTCGCAACAGGCAACACCCACCCGCGTTTTTTCGGTTGGGTTCACGGGACCGGACTGGCCGCCGGTTTGCTGACGGAGATGGTCGCGGCGACCATGAACAGCAATTGCGGGGGCAGGGATCATGCCGCCACGTATATAGAACGCGCGGTGGTGGACTGGTGCCGGCGGGTTTTTGGTTTTCCCGAAACCGCGAGCGGAATTTTGGTCACGGGCACCTCCCAGGCCACCTTGGTGGCCCTGGCGGTCGCCCGGACGCGGGCCCTCGGCGTGGACGTGCGCCGGGACGGTGTGCGGCATGCGCCCTGGCTCACGGCCTATGCCGTGGAAGGGGTGCACAGCGCCGTGGTCAAGGCGCTTGAAGTGCTGGGACTGGGATCCTCGGCGCTTCGGGTCGTGCCCAGGAGCCCACATGGGGGGATGGACCTCCATGCGTTGGCCGAACTGGTCTCCCGGGACAGCGCTGCGGGCGCCCGTCCGTTCTGCGTCATCGGAACCGCTGGGTCCGTCGATCTCGGCGAGTTCGACGATCTGCATGCCCTTGCGGATTTTTGCGCCGGGCAAGGATTGTGGTTTCATGTGGACGGCGCCTTCGGCGCCTGGACGCGACTGGCGCGGTCTCCCTGGCGCGACATGACGGATGGACTCCAACGGGCCGATTCCGTGGCGTTTGATTTCCATAAGTGGATGTACGTGCAGTACGACTGTGGAGCCGTTCTCGTCCGGGACAGGGATATGCACCGGGCCACGTTTGCCGCCCGTCCTTCATATCTTGCGGGGCAGGAATATGGACTGGGCGGTGGGGAGCCATGGTATTGCGATTATGGAACGGATCTTTCGAGAGGATTTCGTGCCCTCAAGGCCTGGGCCGCGATCAAGGTGTATGGAACGTCGCGGATGGGTTCGGCGATAACACGGAATTGCCAGCTTGCCGCATTGATGGGAAAAATTGTCGAAGAGTCGGATGAGTTGTCTTTGTGCGCTCCGGTACGATCGAATGTCTGCTGCTTTTCCGCATCCGATCCGGATATGGGTCCGGAGGAAGGCGGCATGCTCAACAAACGCATCGTCGAGTCCCTTCAGGTCTCCGGAGAGGCTGTTTTTTCGACCACGCAATGTCGTGGTTCGACCGTCATACGGGCCGCGATTGTCAATCACAGGACATGCGAGGACGACATCCGGGCCTCGATCGGGGCGGTCCGGAAACTTCGCGCCGCATTGCGCGACAAACGGGAGGCGGGACCTGCGAATCGTTAGAACCCGGACGGCGACATGTCGCGTCTTGTTGCGCGGGCCTTTTCCCTGCCATTTTCTATTCCGGCCGCTGGAAAAGTGAGCGTTAGCATGGTCCTTGCATGATGCGCCCCGTGATCACCCGGTTTCCGGCCGGCGTCCTCCGGCTTCTTGTCCTCGCGGTCTGCTTGGCCGCACTCCCCCGGTCCGTCTGGGCCGCGTCGTATTCCTTCACCACCAAGTCGGACATGGACACCCTTACGGTGGGGTTTCCCCCCGCTGGCGGTCATCCCACCGTAACCCGGACCGGGCGCAAGGAAATCACCCTGGTGTTTCCACCTGGAATGCCGGTCCCGGACGCTCCTCCCGAGAATCTCGATTTTTCCCAGTCCCGGTTCATTGCCGGTGTGCAGCCGACATCCCATGGCCTGATCGTGACCCTTCGCACCGACGCCTTCGGATTTGTTGGCTGGCCGGCCGGGGAGGGTGCGATCAAAATCCAGATCTATCGGGACCCCCTTGGCACGAAATGGACCGCGGACAGTCCTGGCCCCCAGGCCGGGATATCGCCGGATTCAGCGCCGTCCGCATCTGTTCCGGGCGTCCCCGGGCCATCCGACTTCAAGACGCCGTCCGAACCGCCGCAGGGCCGGGACGAGAAACGGCCCGCGGCATTGCCCGCTCTCGAGGAAAAGGCCCCGGCACCTGATGCCGGAGCTGATTCCGGCCGCTCCCTGCCGTCCCTGCCCGCTTCCCTGGCCGGAGATCC
>JBMONM010000167.1:0-7338 GCA_049324675.1 Thermodesulfobacteriota bacterium | reverse complement strand
CACCAGGGCATCGAGCAGGGCATACAGCAGGTAATCCGGCCCCATGCTCCTGATCCGGCCCCTGCCCGAATCGATGCGCGACCGGACCGCGTCGAAGGCCGGGACGTCGGCCTCCCGGAAGGTGACCACGGCATTGGGGCCCAGTATGAAACTGACCTGGCTCTCGGAAAGCTCCCTGGCCGTCTCGTCGTACCGCCAGGCCTTGGCTATGACGAACAGGTAGCCGTCCATGTCCTCGATCTTGGGCCGCTGGCCCACATGGACGATGTCCTCCAGGATGAGCGGATGGACCCCGAAAAGCGCCCCCGCCCGGCGGATCGCCTCGGCCTGGGACAGGCCGGCCACGTCGATCCACACCTTGCGCGGTCCGTCTCCGAAAGCCGCGAGGGGATCCTCCCGGCCGGTCAGCACGGCGGTGTCCGCTCCGTCCGGCCCGTAGGCCGTCGCCGTGATTGTGGTCTTTTCGGCCGGGACATCGCCGGTGTACTCCAGGGCATCAAGGGCCTTGCCGGCCTGTCGGGACAATTTCCTGAGGCGTTGGCGCATACTTGATTCCTTTGCGGGGTAATCACGCAGGACCTGCGGGCAATGCGGCATCCTGTCCGCGACAATGGCGCACAAAAATTGCATTTCTGTCAAGAGCAATGCCCGACTGAAACAATCCCTTCGCAAAAATGCGATAACATCCGTCATAGGTTACAACGAATTCTCCATAGAGACCAGGGCATTGTCCAGTCGCCGTAATATGTGGGGCGCCCGCCTCTCCCGACAACGATCTTGCATCCTCTCCTGGTCCGGAATATCACACTGGCCATGACTGGCCATGCCATCCAGCCCTCCCCCGGCCCGGACACCGCATCAGCGAGACGGGTCCTTGTCTTTTTTCTTTTCGCCCTTGGCTGTTTTCTGCTCCCCGGGCCGTTCGTCCCGGCGCGGCCCGTCGCCGCAGATCCGCCGCCCCTGGACCTGACCGACCAGGAGCGCCGGTTCATCGAGACCCATCCCGAAATCCGGGTGGTGTTCGATCCGGAATTTCCCCCCTTTGAATTCCACTTCCAAAACGAATTTTCCGGACTCTCCGCCGACCTCCTGCGGGCGGCCCTGAAAGGCACGGGACTGACGATCATCCCGACCCCCGCCCGGGACTGGCCGGCCCTGCTGGAGGCCCTCAAGGAACGTCGGGCGGACATGGCCGCCAAGATCGTCTACACCCCGGAACGCGCCCAATACCTGCTTTTCACCCAGCCCTACATCTCCATACCCGTCGTGATCATCGTGTCCGCCAAAAACAGCGCCATCCGGAGCCTCGACGATCTGGCCGGACGCCGGGTCGCCATGGTGCCCGGCTACGGAGGCGACCGCTGGTTCACGGAGAACGGCCCGGCCGGGATGACGCTGGTTCCTGCGACAACGGTCCGGGAAGCGCTCAGGCACGTCGCCTTCGGCGAAGTCGAGGCCTTTGTGGGCAACCAGGGGGTTGTTTCCTATCTGATCGACAAGGAGGGGCTGCCCAACCTGCGCCTGGCCGGGGCCATCGGCCAGGAATCGGCCCTGCGCATGGCGGTGCGCGACGACTGGCCCGAATTGCGCTCCATACTGGACAAGGTCCTGGACAACCTCCCGAACAAAAACAAACAGGTTATCATTCAGAAATGGCTGCCCCTGCGCCAGGATGTCGCCCCTCCCCACTGGACGATCTTCGTCCTGATCGGCCTGTTTGCGGCCACCCTGGTCATCTCCGTACTCTTCCACCTCTATTCCCGCGGCCTGAAGCGCGGGATCGCGGAAAAAACCCGGGAACTCGAAGCCGAATTCGCCCGCCGCGAATCCGCGGAAAAAGCCCTGCGGGAGAGGGACCTGCACCTGCGCAATGTCCTGCTCAACTCCGACGCCGTGGTGTTCGAAATCGCCCCCGACGGGACCGTGGCCCATATCGAGGGCAAGGCCCTGGAGGGGATAGGCCTGTCCCCGCAGGAGATGGCCGGGCGGCCCGTGTCCGATTTCTTCGGGAACAACCGGATGATCATGGACGGGCTGGCCCAGACGCTTTCCGGCAAGCCGGTGAACTACATCGCCGAGTTGGAGAAACAACACGCCTCCATCATGGCCGCGCCCGTGTTCGGCGAACACGGTGAGATCACGGGGATATATGGCGTGGCCACGGATGTGACCAGTCTGGCCCAGGCCAGACGTTGTCTGGCCGAAAGCGAGGAACGCCTGGCGTTGATTCTCGACGCCACCAACGACGGGTTCGTCGACTGGGACCTGGCCGCAAACATCGCCCATCTGAGCCCCTGGTTGGTGCACACCTACGGCCTTTCTTCAGAAACCATCACCGACGTCATCGCGACCTGGTTGTCCCGCGTGCATCCCGAGGACCGGCAGCGGGCCCTGGCCCGTCTGGAGGCCGGGCTGTTGCATGACGACATCATCGAGGATCAATACCGCCTTGTGACCCCCTCCGGGGCGGTACGGTGGATTCTCGACAGGGGGAGGGTGGTCGCCAGGGACGAAACGGGCAAGGCCCTGCGCTTCGTGGGGACCGCCACGGACATCACCGATCGCAAGGAGAGCGAACTCCGGTATCAGGCCCTGTTCCAGGCGGCCACCGATGCCATCATGATCCTCGAAAACGGCCGCATCACGGACTGCAATCCCGCGACCTCGACCCTTCTGGGGTATGCCAGGGAAGAACTCCTGGGCCGCACGCCCCAGGACCTCTCTCCGGTCAGGCAACCCGATGGCCGCCCGTCTTCGGAATTGGCCGCGCGCAAGTTGTCCCAGGTCGCCAAGGGCAACCTGGTCTTTGAATGGGTCCATCGCCGCAACGACGGGGAACCGGTGGAAGTGGAGGTTTCCCTCGCTCCCCTGCCGTCCATAAACGGCAATGTGGCGTTGGCGCTGGTTCGCGACGTCACACAACGTAAAAAAATGCAGGAGGCCCTGATCCACACCGAAAAAATGGCCTCCCTGGGGAGACTGGCCGCAGGAATGGCCAACGAGATCAACAACCCCCTGGCCATCATCCTGCACTCGGCCCAAGGGACCCTGCGCCGCCTGGACCCGGAACTGCCGCCCAACGCCGAGGCCGCGAAACGCCACAATATCGATCTCGCCCGGGTCCTGGAGTATCTGGCCGAACGCCGCATCCTGACCTATCTCGATGGCATTCGTGAGGCCGGAGAGAGGATCGCCGCCATTGTGCGCGGCATGTTGGGATTTGCCCGCGTCCCTGAATCCGCCCGGGAAAACGCGGACATCAACGCCCTGGTGGAGAGCTGCCTGCTTCTGGCATCCAGCGAATACAACTCCAAAACGCGATACGATTTCAGGCGGATCACCATCGTCAAACGCCTGACTCCGGACTTGCCCCCGGTCCCTTGCATGCCGGCCCAGATCAAACAGGTCATCCTGACCCTTCTGCGCAATGCGGCCCAGGTCCTGACCGAGGCCGCCATTCCCATGCCGTCCATCACCCTGCGCACCTTCACCAGGGACGGTCAGGCGGTGATCGAGGTCGGCGATAACGGCCCCGGCATTCCCGCGAACGTCCTGCCGCGTGTCTTCGAGCCCTTCTTCCCAGCCAGAAAAACCGGCGGCGGCGTTGGGCTCGGGCTTTCCGTGGCCTCGGTCATCGTGACCCACAACCACGGCGGCCGTCTCACGGTCTCGTCCGAACCGGACAAGGGGACCGTGTTCGCCATCGCCTTGCCCCTGATTTCGGGCCAAGCCGCCTCCCCGGCGGCGTCCTGAAGGGGACCGGCCGGATCAGGCCCTCGATTCCCGGACGGCGGGCAACTTGCGGAGAAGATCCAGAAAAAGGTTCAAATCCTGTACGGGACGGGGCAGGACGCCAAGCACCCGGGCGAATCCGCCGGACGGGATGTCCTCCATGGACACGGTGTGCAGGATGTAATGCAGCTCGGGACGCATTTCCCTGGCCATGGACAGAAAGACATCCCCTTCCGTGTCTCCATGGCCGTGATCCAATACGGCCACATCGAAGGGCCTCCTGGCCAGTTCCACCAGGGCGTCTCCAACGCTTGCCACGGCATGGACTTCATGGCCGTTGTCCGCGAAAAAATCCGCCAGCAGGGCGCGGACCATTTCTTCGCTGTCGAGAATGAGGATCGTTGGCTTGCTCATGGCTGCGTTGCGGCCTTTCCATCCCGCGTGATCAACAGGTAGCACTCCCCCACTGTCGGGTCAATTCCGGGAACGGTCGGCCCCACGCACAAAATCCTTGCCTGATTCGGGGGGTTGGGGTAGTGACCTTCATCAATATGAAAATGGAAATCATAATTGGATTCGAAAAAAGTGCCTGGCCCCTGTGCGGCGCGGCCGGCACGGCCGCTTCGCATCCCGACCAAGGCATCTTCTGAACAGGCCGCCTCTCGGAACACTTTCCGGAAAGACGTTCTCGTCATGAATACCTCCCTGCGTATCAAGCATGCCCTTCCCGGACGTCTGCGCCTGGCCCTGCGCCCCGGCTCGCTCCTGGCCCCGGCCAAAAACGCTTGCACAAACCTTCCCGGGGTCCTCGACGCCCGGGTCAATCCGGCCTGCTCCGCCCTGGTGGTGCGCTACGACCCGAAAACAGCGACCCAGGCGGCCATCGTCGCGGCCGTCCGGGCCGCGATGCCCGGGCGAACCGGGGATCCGCTGCCTGACCACAAGGCCCCGGCCTGCGTCTGCCCGGCCGAAAAACCCCGTTCGTCCGTGGGACGCCAGCTCGTCCGCTTCCTGTCCCTGACAGGGGTCATGGCCTACGTCTTCGTCAAAGAGGTCGTGTTCAAGGGTGCCGTGACCCAGACCCTGGTCTCGCCGCTGGGACTGGCCGCCCTGGTTGCGGCCGCACCCCTTTTTCGGGAATCCCTGCGTCACGCCAAACAGAAACGCTTCACCATGGAGGGGTTCCTGGCCGCCGGGTGCGTGGCCGCCACGGCCGCCGGGCAGGCGGTCACGGCCCTGGAGATCCTGTGGATCCACGCCGGCGCCGAGACCCTCAAGGCCTATGTGGCCGAACGCTCCCGGCGCTCCATCTCGGCCATCCTGGACCTCACGGCCAAAAACACCTTCATCCTGGCCGGCGAGGTCGAGGTGGAGGTGCCGGTGACCGCGGTCAAACCCCGGGACATCGTGGTCCTGCACACGGGCGAAAAAATTTCCGTGGACGGACAGGTCATCTCCGGCGAGGCCCTGGTGGACGAATCGCCCATCACCGGCCGGGCCGAGCCGGAGTTGCGCACGGCCGGGGACAAGGTCTTCGCCGGGGCCTACGTGCGCCAGGGCATCATCCACGTGCGGGCCGAATGCGTGGGCGACGCCACCTACCTGGCCCGGATCATGCGTCTGGTGGAGGACTCCCTGGAAAACAAGGCCCCCATCGAGAACACGGGCGACGAACTGGCCCGCAGGCTTCTGCGCATCGGCATGTGGTCCACCCTGGGCACCCTTGTCCTGACCGGCAGCCTGTGGCGGGCCTTCACCGTGCTTCTGGTCATGGCCTGCCCCTGCGCCACGGTGCTTTCGGCCTCCACGGCCGTCAGTTCCGCCCTGTCCGCCGCGGCCAGGCGCGGCATCCTGATCAAGGGCGGCCGCTACCTGGAGGAGGCGGGCAAGGCCGAGGTGGTGTGCTTCGACAAGACCGGCACCCTGACCACCAATCAGCCGCGTATCGAGGCGATTCTGAACTTCTCGGACATGTCCGAGGACGAGCTTCTGTTGTGGGCCTATTCGGCGGAGATGCACAACCACCACCCCTTGGCCCTGGCCATCAAGCACGAAGCCGTATCCCGGGGCATCGACCCCCTCTCGCACATCGAATGCGACTTCACCCTGGGCAAGGGCGTCAAGGCCACCATCGGGCACGACGTCATCCGCCTGGGCAACCGCCGCTACCTGGACGAGGCCGGCATCGACACGGCGCGGGCCGGGCAACGGGCCGACATGCTCAACGACCGGGGCTTGACGGTCATCTTCCTGGCCAAGAACGACACGGTCCTGGCCGCTCTCGGTTTCGCCAACGAATTGCGACCGGACGCCGCCGCCACAGTGCGCGAGCTGTACCGCACCGGCGTCTCCAAGGTGGCCCTGATCACCGGGGACACGGCAAACACGGCCCTGACCCTGTGCGAGAGCCTGGGCATCGACGAATGCCGCCACAGCGTGCTCCCGGAGCAGAAGGCGGACATCGTGCGCGAGCTCAAAAACGGGGATCGCCGGGTGATCATGGTCGGCGACGGCATCAACGACGCCCTGGCCCTGGCCGACGCCGACATCGGCATCGCCATGAGCGCGGGCGGCTCGGACGTGGCCATCGAGGCCGCGGACATCGCCCTGGTCAAGGACGACCTGGCCGACATCCTCTACGTGCGCGACCTAAGCCGCCAGACCCTGCGCGTGGCCCGCCAGAACTTCTGGATCGCCACCTCCACCAACCTGGGCGGGGCTGTGGCCGGGGCGGTGGGGCTCCTCTCGCCGGTGGCCGCCGGGCTGTTGCACATCGTGCACACCCTGGGGGTCCTGGCCAACTCCTCGCGGCTTCTGGCCTACAAACCGGCCATACCACTCCCGGCCGCACCCTCCGGAGAGGCTGCATGAACGTCGACGACATCGCGGAACTGAGGCGGTTCATCACCGTGGCCCATCACGTGCCCGGCCGCATCCGGCTCAAGCTCGATCCGGCCGTCCGCCACCACCCCAAGGCGGCGGGTCTGGCGTCCCTTTTCGGGAACGGCAACGGCGTGGTGCGGGCCCGGCTCAACATCCTGGCCCGGTCCCTGGTCCTGGAATACGACCCGGGCCGGATCGACCCCGGCCGCATGGAGGAATTTTTCACCAGTGACGACGCGGACCGCACGGCCGACCTGGCCAGGGAGCTGTCCGCGGCCTTCGGCCTGACACCTCAAGCCTAGAGGAGATCGAGAATGGAAAACGCGATGTATCAGGAAGGGTGCGCCCCGGCGTACGTCCCCGGCATGCCCGTGCCGGGCGGCGTCCAGGCCGGTTACGCCCCCGAGGCGGACAGCGGCGGATACGCCGGCCCGGCCGAAACATCCGGACCGGTTGGCCCGGCCGGTCCCGTCGGTCCGGCCGGTGCCCCCCAGGCCGGCCAAGCCATGGCGGCCGAGGCCTGCTCCGGGACCGACAAGGCCGAGGAGGGACAGAACCGGTACATGGGCCAAAAACCGGCCCAGACCCCGGAACAGCCCCAGGGTCCGGTCCAGGCCCCGGCTCAGGCTCCGGAAGGTCCAAAGGGCTATGCCTCCCAAGGCCCCAGCGGCTACGCCAAAGGCTCTTACCAGGCTCCGGCCCAGCCCGAGCCGCCCCGGGCCG
>JBMONM010000166.1:0-7566 GCA_049324675.1 Thermodesulfobacteriota bacterium | reverse complement strand
AGTTCGGCGGTATCCTTCGCAAACATGACGCCCGACGGCATGTTCAGGGTGATCTTTCCGGCCTCCAGGGTGGCCGCCACCACCCCCTCGACCCCCTTGGTGGAGACGTAGGACCGAAATTCGTTGTAGACCTTGCGCTGCTCATTGATAATCTGCTGTTTGAGCTTGGCCTGCTCGACCATGACCGAGACGTCACGGACGGAGATCGGCGCGGTCATGAGTTCCTTGCCCTTGGCGCCGATGGCCTTTTTCACCGACTGGAAGGAATCCGTGAATTTTTTCGTATCCAGCGAGGACATGGAAAAAAGGAGAATGAAAAAGGCCATCAGCAGCATGGACAAATCGGCCAACGTGGTCAGCCACTCGTTGGGGACCTCGGCCTCCTCTTCGTCGTCGAAGCCTTCGAATTCGTCATCGGCGCTCATAGCGGCGCTCCTTGGGGGCGATGAACGAGGACAGCTTCTCGTAGACGAGCCTGGGGTTGTTGTTTTCCAGAATGCACTTGGCCCCTTCGAAGATGATCTCCAACTGCAGGGTTTCGTTCAGGGTCCTGGAGCGCAATTTTCCGGCCACGGGCAGAAAAAACAGGGTGGACATGAGCGCCCCGTAAAACGTGGTGATGATGGCCACGGCCATGGCCGGGCCGATGCTCTTGGGATCGTCCAGGCGGGCCAGCATCTGGATGAGGCCGATAAGCGTGCCGATCATGCCGTAGGACGGGGAAAACCCGGCCAGGGACTTGAACACGCTTTCGCCCACGGCGTGGCGGCGCTTCATGGAACCGATCTCGATGCGCAGGGTCTCGCGGATGAGCCCGGCGTCGGCATTGTCCGCGATGAGCTGGCAGGCCTTTTTGAGAACGGCGTTCTCCGTCTGGATGTTTTCCAGGGCCAAGAGCCCCTCTCGCCGGCTGATCTCGGCGATGCGCACCATCATGCTCACCACCTCGCCGTCTTTGACCTTGCGCGAGGCGAAGATCTTCATGCCCGCGGAGAAGGCCTGGAAGACCTCCTCGAACGGATAGGTGACGCAGATGGACGCCAGGGTGCCGCCCACAACGATCATCAGGCTCGGAACATCCACGAACTGGAGAAGCGACCCGCCCATGAAGATGGCGCCCAGGACGAGCGTAAGGCCCGTTGTCAGGCCGAGCAATGTGGCTAGATCCATACCTTCAGTCCCGCTTGTTGCCCCGCACGGCACAGGGTGACGCTCACCGCCGCGCGGTTAAGCCGGTTGGCAGACAACCACTTCACGTCACGCGCCGCGCCCGATATGGCATACTACGCCATAGGCGAACACGCCGCAGGCACCCGCCCCACTCCGCCGCACTACCCGAAACCGCGCCATGCCTCGAAACACGGACCTGCCGGCGCCTTTCAGGAAATGTCTACGGGTTTGTTTCCGCCATCCGACCGCCGTAAAAGCCTCCCCTTTTCCGGCCGCCGGTTCCATGCTACAAAACGATAAACATACCTCATGGGAAATACATGCAAAATCCATCGGATGTAAAGCATGCGGCGCGACATGTGGCCCAGGCCATGCCACGTATCGGGCGGGACGCGGTGGGCGTGGTTCTCGGAACAGGCCTGGGGGCCCTGGCCGACTCGCTGACCGACGCCTGGTCCATGCCCTACGCCGAGATACCGGGATTCCCCCATTCCACGGTGGAAAGCCACGCCGGCAGGATCACGCGCGGGCGCATCCACGGCCGCGACGTGGTCATGCTGTGCGGGAGATTCCACCTCTACGAGGGAAACACCCCGGCCCAGGTGTGCATGGGCGTCCGGCTCCTGGGGGAGATGGGGGTGGCCCGGCTGATCCTGACCAACGCGGCCGGCGGCCTGAACCCGCATTTCCAGACCGGCTCGCTCATGGCCATCGCCGACCACATCAACCTCACCGGGAAAAGCCCGCTGACCGGGGAAAACCATGACCCCTGGGGACCGCGCTTCCCGGACATGTCCCGGGTCTATTCCCACCGCCTCCTTTCCCTGGCCCACACGAAGGCCCTGGCCTGCGGCATCCGCCTGGAACAAGGGGTCTACGCCGGCCTGCCCGGGCCGCAACTGGAGACCCCGGCCGAGACGCGCATGCTGCGGATTCTCGGGGCCGACGCCGTGGGCATGTCCACGGTCCTGGAGGCCGTGGCCGCCAGGCACATGGGCATGGAACTTTTCGGCCTGTCGTGCATCACCAACGTCAACCTGCCGGATTGCATGGCCGAAACCAGCCTGGAGGAGGTCATCGCGGCCGCGCGAAAGGCCGAAAAAACCCTGGGCCTTCTGATCACGGGCATTCTGGCCGATCCCGGGCTGTAGCGCCCTCCGGCTCCTGAAACCCGATCAGGCCCCGACGCCCGAGCTCGCGCAGGAAGGAGGCCACCGCCACCTCGGCCTCGCGCGATCCCAGGGAATAGCGCGCGGCGAATGCCGCCGCCACCTCCCCCACCGAGGCCCTCCCGTCCACCAACGCCCAGGTCGCGCTGCCCATCGCGTCCAGTTCCAGGGTCTTGAGCGAGGGCCGGCCGTCCCACAAGCCCACACGCTTCAGCATTCCGGCAAAGGCGGGCCGCACGGTCACGGGATAGCCCAGCCGGACGAGGCCGTCGGCGGTTTTTTCCTCGCGGACCGCCACATTCCTGACCGGAACAAAGGCCAGGGACCGCTCCCGGGTCATCTCCCCGGCGTACGGCCGTTTTTTCCTAAACCACGGCATACCGCGCACACACCCTTTCGAAGGCCTCCGCATCGAGCGGCGCGACCCCGCACCAAACCACGGCCGCCAGTTTGTTGACCGCCTCCTCGTGCCAGATCATGGCCCGGGCCTGACGGCGACGGCGAAACACCCGGCCTATCGCATCCGCCGTGAGCCCCCACAGACCTGTTCCAGGCCCGGAAACGGCCAGGGCCGCCGCCTTCCCCCGCCACGCACACGGGACGAAGGTCCAGCGCGCCCCGGACGGAACGAGATGGCGCCCGGCAAAGGCGGCCAGGTCCTCCCGGCCGAGCGCCACATCCGCCGGGGCGAACCGGGAAAAGGCCAATGTCCGGCCGGGACCTGAAAACTCCAGATCGAAGCGGCCGGGCTTGAAGGAAAACCGTTGCAACCGATACCCGCCAGGGACCGCAAGACGGATTCCGTACAGCGCGAATTCCGTGTCCGGGCCGTCGTGGTCAGCCAGGGAGTCCAAGACCTCGCGGGCCATATCCTCCGTGGCCCCGCCTCGGCCTTCGGACGTGTCGAAAAACCTCAAGACCACCAGCGTGCCGCACTGGCGGCACAGACTGGCCACGCCTCGCGAGGGGGGATATCCGGAAATGGCGAAGGCCGCGTTTTTCCGACCGGCCAGGGCCACGAGCCAGGAGGAGGGGACGGCCGCATCGTCGATGCGGCAGGGATGCGGGGACCGGCTGAACATGCGCCGGGCCACGTCGGCGGGATCGAGATTCCCGGCCCCGATCCGCCACCTGGCTTCCATGACCGGGCCGGCCGGGGATTCCAGACCGAGATAGTCCCGGCCCAGACGGACCGGCTCCCAGGATTCGGGGACGAGAAACCGCAGTCCGTTCCAGGCCAGGGTAGCGCGTTTTTCTCCGGCGGATGCGGGCTTGCCGCTGGCCAGGGTCATGGCGTCGGGGTCTGCAGAGCGCCCACACCGCCGTCCTCTTCCGTCGGGACATGCCCGCCCGCCGGAGTCGACGGTTCCGCAAGCGCACCCGACATGGGCCGGGGCGGCTCGGGCTCCCTGGGCAGGATGAAATAGAAATTGTTTCCAAGGGCTGTGGACTCGTACCCCTCAAGGCCGCCATGCAGCCGGACCACCTCGCGGATGAAATACAATCCGTGGCCGGTGCCGTATTCTCCCTTGGCGTTGTCGGCCCGAAACCCTTCGTTGAAAAGACGCCTGGCCATGGACGCTTCCATGGGCGGTCCGGAACTGAACACATTGAGCTTGATTCCATCGCGGCCCGGACCGAAAAAATCCTTCATGACCTCCCAGCCGTAGGACATGAATTTCCGCGTGCGCCCCGTGCCGGGGTCAAATATCTCCCGGGCGTATTTCACCACATTGGAAAAAAGGTTGGCGTACACTTGGCTGATCAGGCCCACATCGGCCACGGCCTCGATCTCGGCGTCGGGCACGCCGCCCAGGGAGGTGTCGATTTCCACCCCCCGCTCGATCAGCCGCGGCCGGTACCGTTCGAGCTGCGGATCGATGATCTGCGTCTTGAAGTTGCACATCCGCTTTTCAAGAACGTAGCGCCCTTCCTCAAAATGGCTGCGCCGCAGAAGCGTTTCCAAAAACAGGCTGGTATGCATGTAATGATTGTAAATCTGCCTGTATTGATCATCCATGCCGTCCCGAATGTACTGGATGTCCCGCAACAAGACCTCGGCATCGTCATAGAGATCGCCCAGCTTGTCCTTTGTCTTTTGCAGAAAGCGCTCAATCTTGCGCTCATAAATATTCAGAAGATCGATTTTTGAATGCAGGCGCTTATAATATAATTTAAAATATATATTCGGAACAATGACATTATGCCCGATATCTTTTACAAGGCTCCGGATAAATTGAACATGCTCCTTGTTCTTGTTATTGATGATGCGATTGTGCAGTTGATACCCAAACCTGTTGGCGTACCTCTCGAAATACATCCGATCATGCTCATTCAGTTTGTCGGCCGGATGTATGCACAGCACGCCGATGATGTCTCCACGCGGGGTGAACGGAAGCTGACTGATGAGATCGTGATTCCCTTTGATGGGCAAAAAGAAAAAATTGTCACGGAGCAGGGGCTTTTCAGGAAAAACCGGCTCCGGGGTTTCGACCAGGGGCGTGGTGAGGCAACGGTAGGCACATCGTTTGAGGATCCCATCCTTGCTGTCGAGGATAAACAGATCGCAGTCCACCTCGAAAAACATGCGGGGAATGAGCAGACAGATGGCGTAGAGATCCTCGAGGTCCGGGAACTCCTGGGCCAGATCGAAAAACACGTTCAATGAAATGCTTTGATGCGAGGTAAAACCGTAGGCGTCGTAATCATCCATCTTCCGATGGATGCGCCGGGCCACGGCATCCAACCGGGCGCGCTCGATGATGTAGGCATCCGCGGGCAGTCCGGAGGTGGTCTCCGATACGGACAACGCCCGGGGGGCATCCTCGGAATGTGGCATTCGCGTGGGCTCGCTTTCTCGGTTGACGACATACGACACTTACCCGCGAAAACCCTTAAAGACAAGACATCCGAACAACCGATTTGGTGACGGATCACTCCGTCGCCAAGGCCGCCTACACGTCCAGCCCGAGTTCGATCCGTCCCGGCGCAAAGCCTTTGAGTTGGGCCAGCATGGCCTTGATGCCGGCCGAAATGATCCGGCCCACAAAAGGATTCGCGGCTAGGGGAACGCCGTTCACGGTGATGCGCAGCAATCCGCCGCCGGACGTGCAGTCGTCCGGGACGGCGTCTCCGGCCACGATACGCGCGGCCATGGCCGCGCAGGAGGGTTCCCCGCAGGCCCCGCAATCCAGATTCGGGAGCAAAAAGCCGCTGGCCAGAACCAGATCGGCCACGTCTTCCACCCCGCGTAAGGCCAAAACCCCGGGAATCGTGACCGGCCCGAAGGTGGCCGCGGCCAGTCCGGTCCCAAGCTCATCGGCCTCGGCGGGATCGCGCAAAACAAGGATCCGCGGCATACAGGCCAGTTCCTTGCCGCCCTCGACAACCAGCACCTCGGCGTCGAGCAGGGGCAACATCTCGTGCAGGGACCTGGGGTTCGACCAGAACACCGCGCTTTCGGACGGGGTGCAGGCGGCCACCGCCTTGCACACGGCGCCAAGGCGACCGGTATCCGTATCCACCTTGTCCAAAGACGGATTATGCGTGAATTTCACCGCGGAGACCGCATGGCCCCGGGCTTTGAGCGCGGCGGCCAAGGCCAGGGCCAACGCGGTCTTACCGCTTTTCTTGTACCCGACAATCTGTATCGCTTTCACAGACAACCTCCCGACTCCGCAGCCATGCCCGGGAAGACGGCGGGACCATGCCGCCGACTTTTCGCTGACCCTACCCCGACAGTCTTCCGTTCTCCAGAGTCAACATCTTGTCGCACATGTTTTTCAGCCAGGAAATGTCATGGCTGACCACCACCAGTGTGGCTCCGAGCCGATCCCGGGCATCGCGCGCGGCCGCACGCACGAGCCCCGCCGATTCCGCATCCAGGCTGGCGGTGGGCTCGTCGAGAAGCAACACCTTGGGCTGAAAGGCCAGACGCGAGGCCAAGGCCACCCGCTGGGCCTCGCCGCCGGACAGTTCGTGCCGGGAACGATCGGCGAACAGGCGCGGATCGAGCCCCACGGCGGCCAGGGCCCGGTCGGTCTTGGCACGGATGTCCCGGGCTCCCCTGATCTTCAGGCCGTAGGCCACGTTGGCCCGGACACTGCGGCGCAACAGGTACGGATTCTGGACCAGCAGGGTGACGTCCTTCCGCAACGCTCCCTCCCGGCCCAGGGCCGGTTCTCCCTCGAAGAACACCTCGCCCTGAAGCGGACGGTCGAGAAAGGCCAGGATGCGCAACAGCGTGGTCTTGCCGCTGCCGTTCGGGCCGGTCATGCCGACGATGCTCCCCTTGTCCACAGAGAGGGAGGGGACATCGAGGACCGTGCGTCCGCCATGGGCCTGGACCACGTGACGCAATTCGAGAAGCGGGACGTTTTTCATTTCTCGGAAATTCTCCGGAAGGCCGACACGGAGATATTGACCGCGAAAGCCACCACCATCAGCACCAATCCCAGGGCGATGCCCATGGCGAATTCTCCCTTGGAGGTCTCCAGGGCGATGGCCGTGGTAATGGTCCGGGTATGCCATTTGATGTTGCCGCCCACGATCATGGCGATGCCCACCTCGGAGACGATGCGCCCGAAGGCGGCCATGGCCGCAAGCATGATGCCGAAACGGATCTCCCACAGCGTGGTCAGCAGCACCTGCCAGGGCGTGGCCCCCAGGGTGAGCAGGGTCGGTTTGAGGCGGGCATCCAGATGTTCCACGGCCGAGGCCGTCAACGCGGTGATGATGGGCAGTCCCAGGATGGTCAGGCCGACGGCCATGCCCGGGACCGAATACAACAGCTCCATATCCCCGAGGGGACCCCGCCTGGAGACAAAGGCGTACACCAGGAGGCCGATGACCACTGTGGGGAAGGACAGCATGCTGTCCACGAAGGTCCGCGCGGCCCGTTTGCCCGGAAAATCCATATAGCCGATCAAAAATCCCGGGAAAATACCGATGATCATGGCCGCTGCGATAGCCAGAAGAGACGTGATGGCGGTGACCCGGACCGCGGAATAGGTCTGCGGGTCTCCGGTGAAGAGCAACATCAGGGCCTGCCGCAACCCTTCAAGAATGTAGTCCACCCGGTCTCCTTTTCATCAGTCCCGCCTCTGTGCCCATCTTTTCCCCTTCCTCACGCATCCCCCATCCTCCCCCCATCTTCCCCGACATTCATCTTCCCCGCCCCCCCCCCTCCCCCGACCTTTCGTTCCGGCGGCGGCTCCGTGGCGGCGGC
>JBMONM010000165.1:0-7613 GCA_049324675.1 Thermodesulfobacteriota bacterium | reverse complement strand
GTTTCCCCAGGCCGTTCCGGCCTGGGGAAACGCCGGAAACGAACCGGGTGTTCCGGGAACGAAGCAAAGCCGACAAAGTTTTTCGGGAGACACCATGATCCTCATCGACGGCAAAAAGGTGGCGGCCGAAGTACGCGCGGGGGTGAAACGCGACGTGGAACGGCTGCGGCGCAAGTTCGGACGCGCCCCGAGTCTGGCGGTGGTGCTCGTCGGGGAGGACCCTGCCTCGCAGGTCTATGTGCGCAACAAGGAAAAGGCCTGTGAGGAAGCCGGCATCGTGTCGCGCACCTGGCGGCTGGACGCGCGCACCGAACAGTCGCATCTGGACCGGCTGGTGCTGGAACTGGGGTCCAGCGACGACATCGACGGGGTTTTGGTGCAACTGCCGCTGCCGGAGCCGTTGGACGCGGCGGCCTGCCTGTGCCTGATGGACCCCCGAAAGGACGTGGACGGGTTTCACCCCGAGAATGTGGGCCGGCTGTCGCTTGAATTGCCGGGCCTGCGGCCGTGCACGCCGGCCGGGGTGATGACCTTGCTTGAATATTACGCCCTGAGCCCGTCCGGAAAAAAGGCCGTGGTCCTGGGCAGAAGCAACATCGTGGGCAAGCCCATGGCCATGATGCTCTCCGCGAACGGATCGTTCGCCAACGCCACGGTGACCGTATGCCACTCGCGCACCCCGGACATCGCCCGGGAATGCCGCGAGGCGGATTTTCTGATCAGCGCCGTGGGCAAGGCCGGACTCGTGACCAGGGAGATGGTCAAACCCGGGGCCGTGGTCATCGACGTGGGCATGAACCGCGACGCAAACGGCAAGCTGTGCGGCGACGTGGACTTCGAGGGCGTCAAGGACGTGGCCTCGGCCATGACGCCGGTTCCCGGCGGAGTCGGCCCCATGACCATCGCCATGCTCATGGTCAATACCGTCAACGCCTTTCGCTGGCGCATGGAGAGCATGACCGAGGAACAGTAGCCGGAATCGACTATTGGAAAGGACGGGGCCTCAGGCGGCCCCGGCCTTTCCACCCAGAGCCCGCCCCCGCATCCCTTCCGCTTCTTGACTTGCCGCGCCCAAGCGTGGATATCCATACCATGACGGAAACCCATCGCGGCCGGCCCGCGAAAAGGAGTGCGGCATGGACAAGGAAAACGCGCTGGTTCTGTGGTTCGACCAGATCACCATCGAGGACGTGCCCGTCGTCGGCGGCAAGAACGCCAGCCTGGGCGAGATGTACCAGGCCCTGACCGGCAAGGGCGTCCGGGTCCCCAACGGCTTCGCGGTCACGGCCGGGGCCTACCGCCACCTGCTCGCCCAGGGCGACACCCTGGACAAAATCAAGGCCATCCTCGCGGACCTGGACACGGGCGACATGGACAATCTGGCCGAACGCGGCCGCAAGGTCCGGACCATGATCCGCAACCTGGAGTTCCCCGACGACCTGCGCAAGGCCATCACCGACGCCTACCGCCGTCTGGAGGACCAGTACGGCAAGGACGTGGACGTGGCCGTGCGCTCGTCGGCCACGGCCGAGGACCTGCCCGACGCCAGCTTCGCCGGCCAGCAGGAGACCTACCTGAACATCCACGGCGCCGAGGACGTCATCGAGGCCTGCGGCCGCTGCTTCGCCTCGCTTTTCACCAACCGGGCCATCTCCTACCGGGTGGACAAGGGCTTCGACCACTTCTCCATCGCCCTGTCCATCGCCGTGCAAAAGATGGTGCGCAGCGACCTGGCCGCCAGCGGCGTCATGTTCAGCATCGACACCGAGACCGGCTTCAAGGACGCGGTCTACGTCACCGGGGCCTACGGCCTGGGCGAAAACGTGGTCCAGGGCGCGGTCAACCCGGACGAATGGTACGTGTTCAAGCCCACCCTCAAAATGGGCTTTCGGCCCATCATCATGAAAAAGGTCGGCGAGAAGGCCATCAAGATGGTCTACACCGAGGACGCCAAGCAGCCCACCAAGAACGTGCCCGTGCCCGACTCGGACCGCCGCCGGCTGACCATAAGCGATTGCGAGGTGCTGGAGCTGGCCCGAATGGCCTGCATCATCGAGGACCACTACTCCTCCCGGGCCGGCTACCTCAAGCCCATGGACATCGAATGGGCCAAGGACGGCCTGACCGGCGAACTCTACATCGTCCAGGCCCGGCCCGAGACCGTGCATGCCATAAAGGACCTGACCAAGCTCACCAAATACGTGCTCAAAGGCCAGGGCGAGGTCATCGTCACCGGCAAGTCCGTGGGCGAACGCATCGGCCGGGGCCAGGCCCACATCATCAAAGAGGCCCACATGATCAAGGACTTCCGCAAGGGCGAGGTCCTGGTCACGGACATGACCGACCCGGACTGGGAGCCGATCATGAAGATCGCCTCGGCCATCGTCACCAACCGGGGCGGCCGCACCTGCCACGCGGCCATCGTCAGCCGCGAACTGGGCATCCCCTGCATCGTGGGCACCGGGACCGGCGCGGACGCCATCCTTGACGGCGAGGAGATCACCGTGGACTGTTCCCAGGGCTCCACGGGCTACGTCTACCGGGGCCTTCTGGACTTCGAGGTCCAGGAGACCGACCTGGCCTCCCTGCCCCGGCCCAAGACCAAGATCACCATGAACCTGGCCAGCCCCGAGCAGGCCTTCGAGAAAAGCTTCATCCCCAACGACGGCGTTGGCCTGGCCCGGGAGGAGTTCATCATCAACTCCTACATCCGGGTCCATCCCCTGGCCCTTTTGCGCTTCGGCGACCTCAAGGACACCGAGGTCAAACGCAAGATCTACGAGATGACCCGGGGCTACGAGAACAAATCCGACTTCTTCGTGGACAAGCTGGCCGAGGGCGTTGGCATGATCGCCGCCGCCTTCTACCCCAAACCGGTCATCGTGCGCCTATCGGACTTCAAGTCCAACGAATACGCCAACCTGATCGGCGGGGCCCAGTTCGAACCCCACGAGGACAACCCCATGATCGGCTGGCGCGGGGCCTCGCGCTACTACGACCCGGCCTACAAGGAGGCCTTCGCCCTGGAATGCCGGGCCATGCGCAAGATCCGCGACGAGATGGGGCTGACCAACGTGGAGATCATGATCCCCTTCCCGCGCACCGTGGGCGAATCGCGCAAGGTGCTGGCCACCATGGCCGAATACGGGCTCAAGCAGGGCGAAAGCGGGCTTCGGGTCATCGGCATGTGCGAGATTCCCTCCAACGTCATCCTGGCCGAGGAGTTTCTGGACGTCTTCGACGGCTTCTCCATCGGCTCCAACGACCTGACCCAGTTGATCCTGGGCGTGGACCGGGATTCGGAACTGGTGGCCCACGTCTACGACGAGCGCAACGAGGCCGTGAAGCGCATGGTGAAGCAGGTCATCGAGGTGGCCAGACGCAAGAACAAGTATATCGGCATCTGCGGCCAGGCCCCGAGCGACTACATTGAATTCGCGGAGTTTTTGGTGGAGTGCGGCATCCAGTCCATGTCCTTGAATCCCGACACGGTGATCAAGACCACGCTGGCCGTGGCGGCGCTGGAGAAACGCATGGGGGTGAAGGCGTAGGGCCGCCCGCCTTCTGCCGCCCGGGGGGGAACCTTCTGAACAGGTTTCCCCCTAAATCTGCCCGGTGAGGAACCTAGTAGGACATGTCAGGTGAATACTATCACTGTACATACTATCACTGTACACATTGTACACACTGTCCAAAACACGTTATAAATCTTCAAAAACAAATCTATAGTGAACAATTCTTACACTTGAAACTTCTTTAACAATCTCTTCAAATACTTTATCAGTTTTTTCTGTTAATATAATTCCTTTAACATCTTTTTTATCAGCAAAATTTTGCCTTATCAAACTCATACATCTTAATACTCTTAACAATGAATTTTGAGTCGCTATACCTACATTAAATATAATAACTGTGAAATTATTATTCTGATCAATACAAAGAAAGTCTATTTCTTCGTTGTTAACTACAAACTCTCTACCGCTTTTTCCTATATTCTTGTCATGATACAGCACAAGACCAATTTTATTCAATTTGTTTTCTACATTGTCAAAAATATCTTTTTTGCAAAATTTCAGCAACAACTCATCCCTATTGATATTATTTTTGATTTGATCAGGCTCACTAAAAATAGTATATTTTTCATTTCCTTTTCTCATGCTTGATTCAATACAAATAATGTCATTATCTGTTAGCTTATCATTGAATACACCTTTTGAACCTTGAACAGCTAATGTCCTTTGTGTATTAATTTTCTCTGTCTTTATCTGCTTGATAAAATCAAGTTTTTTAGCTATTATAGATATGTCAACATTCCCTTTAATCAAAGGGTCGCTAATGTTAATCCTGTATGGGAAAATATCGCCATTTTTGGGAGGCCAAAGAATATTTGATTCTTTTTGACAAGTTGTTGTTATTTCATGTATTGATTTAAAATAATTACCAACAAGAAATATTAGTCGGTCATGTTCTTGGACTCTCTTTATTTTTTTATAATACTTTTCCTCAACCCCCCATTTATGAGAGATAATTCCAATTTCATAATTATTCTTTAGTTTTTTTGGCACAGCACAAAGAAAATACTGCATCTTTCACCTCCGAACAAAATTCGACCTAGTATTGATTTTACCCCGCCGGGTATACCATGGATAAGTTCGGACTCGGCTTTTTTTAGGTTCAGTATATATCCATTTAAATAATTAAATACAAATATTTGGTCAACAAAAAATCAACTACCTTCATCGATGGGAAACCGTTTATTATAAATAATTCGCTTCATATCCCCTCTCGCCAATCCCCCAAAAACCCGCTACATCCCTCACCCATGAGCCGCATCGCCTCGGAGGACGCCTTCCTGCGCCTCATCGACCGTCATTTCCCGCGCCGGCATCCGGCCGTGCCCCTGCATCGCGGCGACGACGCCGCCGTGCTGGACCTGCCGGGCCGGGTGTGCCTCACCACGGACCTGTTCCTGGAGGACGCGCACTTCCGCCGCGCCTATTTCACGCCCGAGGACATCGGCTACAAGGCCCTGGCCGTGAACATAAGCGACGTGGCGGCCATGGGCGCGAAACCCCTGGGATTCTCCCTGGTCCTCACCTCCCCGGCCGACGTCGGCGAGGATTTCTGGGACGGCGTGTTTCGCGGCATGGCCGCATTGGCCCAGGCCCTGGACACGCCCCTTGTCGGCGGCGACCTGAACCGGGGTCCCTCGGTGGCCCTGGCGGTCACGGCCTGGGGCGGCGCGGGGCCGTCGGGACGGTTTCTCACGCGTGGAAAGGGCCGGCCCGGCGACGTCCTTTTCGTCGTGGGCGAACTGGGCCTTGCCGCTGTGGGCCTGGCCGTCCTCGAGGCCTCGGGACGCAACGCCGCGGCCTCCTGGCCCGCCGCCACCGCCGCCCACCTGCGCCCGGCCGCGCGCGTGGATGCCGGTCTGGCCCTGGCCGGGGTCGCCGGCGTGCGCGGGGCCATGGACGTCTCGGACGGTCTGGCCGCCGACCTGCCCCGCTTCCTGGCCCCGCAAACCGGCGCGGACATCCGGCTGGACCCCGCCCGGCTGCATCCCGAAGTGGCCGCCCACGCCGCCGCGCACGGAGAGGACCCGGCTGGGACCGCCTTTGCCGGCGGCGAGGAGTACGCGCTTTTAGGCGTCGCGGCCCCCGAGGCCCTGCCGGACGTGCTGCGGGCCGTGCCCGAGGCGTCTGTCGTCGGCGAGGTCACGGCCCCGCCGGGAATTGTCGTGAACGGCCGGCCGGCCGCCCGGCACGGCTTCGACCATTTCGAGTCCCGCCCATGCTGCAATTGATCCTTGGCGCGGCCTGCATCAGCTTTTCGGCCGTGTTCGTGAAACTGGCCCACGTCTCGGCCCTGTCCGCCGCCTTCTACCGCATGGGCGTGGGCGGCCTCGGCCTGCTCGCGGCCCTGGCCCTGACCGGCCGCCTCGGCGCGATACGCGGCCGGCTCCTGACCCGGGCCCTGCCCTGCGCGGTCTTTTTCGCCGCCGACCTGTGGACCTGGCACCTAAGCATCAACATCGTGGGGCCGGGCATGGGCACCCTGCTCGGCAACTTCCAGGTGTTCCTTCTGGCCGTGGTCTCGGTGACCCTCTACAAGCAGAAGGCCGGATGGCTCTTCTGGATATCCATGGCCCTGGCCGTGATCGGCCTGTACGCCATGGTCGGGGTGGGCTTCGCGCAAAGGCCTCCGGACTACGGCCTGGGCGTCCTGTACGGCCTCTCGACCGCCTTTTTCTACGGCCTGTACATCCTAAGCCTGCAAAAGGCCGTCTCCGGACTTGGGGCCAGCGACCCCCTGGCCATCACGGCCATGCTCTCGCTTGGCGCGGCGGCGCTCATCGGCTGCGGCATGGCGGCCATGGGCGACACCTTCGCCATCCCGGACACGGAATCGATCCTCTCGCTTCTGGCCTACGGCATCGTGTGCCAGGCCCTGGGCTCGCTTCTGATCACCCGGGGTCTGATGCTGGTCCGGGCCGCCCTGGCCGGCCTGATCCTTCTGCTCCAGCCGGTTCTGGCCTATGTCTGGGACATCCTCTTTTTCGCCAAGCCCATGAGCGCGGCCGAACTGTCCGGCGCGGTCCTGGCCCTGGCGGGCATCTATCTCGGGTCAACACGAAGGAGAAAGACATGATCGACAACACGCTTCGCTTCATCGGCACGGTCCGCTCCGAACTTCGCGACCGCAAGGACGCCCCAAAAAACGAGGCCGAGGGCGCGCCCCCGGCGTCCATCGTCATCGATCCGGCCTATCTGGAAGGCCTCGACGGGCTTCAAATCGGCCAGGAGATCATCGTCCTGACCTGGCTGCACCTCTCGGATCGCAATGTGCTCAAGGTCCATCCGCGCAACAACAAAAATATGCCCAAGCGCGGGGTGTTCACCACCCGCTCCCCGGCCCGGCCCAACCCCATCGGATTCCACCGGGTGCGCGTCACAGGCCTGGACGACGACGGCACGGTGCATGTGGACGCCCTGGAGGCCGTGGACGGCACCCCCGTCGTGGACATCAAGACCGGCGGACGCCCGGCCACGCCACCCGCCGCCAAAGCCTGACGGAGGGCTCCGCAGCGTCTTTTGCGCCATCACGACATGCGAACGGGGCGACTTTTTTTGGCCGCATTCCGGTACGTGCTTGCCGCGCCCCCGTGCATTGGTTAGAAACATTGGGAAAAATCGCACGAAAGGAGTCGCCATGGCCAAGCAGGAGATCAAAAAAATCAATGGGGTGGTTTCCGCCTATTTCGCCCATACCGGCCACATCACCAAGGCCGAGGCCCAGGAATTAAGCGGCCTGGACGCCGGGCATTTCGAAGAGGTCTACGCCAAGGCCGCCAGGATATTCGACAAGATCGAGAACGATCCGAACGCCAAGGTCAACAAGTTCCTGGACCATCTGGCCGCCGAGATCGATGAATACATGAAGAAAATCAGCGGGGTCGGCATCGCCTAGCGGCCCGATCCGAAAAAAGGCCATCCGGTTTCCCGCATGACCTCGCTTTCTTTGCGCGCTGCCCGATGATCCGGGCAGGGATACCGAGGGCTCGACACGCATTCGCTTCCCGGGGCGCATCGCTTTTTCGCGGGGAATGGCCAGTG
>JBMONM010000164.1:0-7651 GCA_049324675.1 Thermodesulfobacteriota bacterium | reverse complement strand
GCGAACACGACCCGGCCACGCGCGAGGCCGCCCTGGAGGGCCTGTCCGAACGCGGCATCGCGCTCGATGTCGAGCGGAACCGGGCGGCCCTGGGCCGGGCCATGGAAATAGGGCAGGCGGGCGCGCCGGTACGCATCTTTGCCGTGCCCACCAACGAGGAACTGGAAATCGCCCGCCAGACCCTGCAAACCGTACGCGCCCGCGTGGCGTCGTGAAGAGGACGGCCATGCCGGACAAGATCGTGAACAAGATCGTGCTTACCCGCACGGTGATCCTGCCGGACCCGGTCCGGACGGCCATGTGCCGCAGGTCTCCGGACCTCGGGCCGCGTATCCTGTTTTTCAGCGGCGGGTCGGCCTTGCGTCGTCTGAGCCAGAAGCTCGTGGACTACACCCACAACTCCATCCATCTCATCACCCCGTTCGATTCCGGTGGCAGTTCGGCGGTCTTGCGCAAGGCCTTCCGCATGCCCGCCGTGGGCGATATCCGCAACCGGATCATGGCCTTGGCCGACCGTAGCGTGAAGGGCAATCCCGAAATCTTCGAGCTGTTCGCCCACCGCCTGTCCAAGACCGACCCCATTGACGCACTGCGGGCCCGCCTGGAGGCCATGGTCATGGGCACGGACCCCATGATCAGGGCTGTTCCCGACCCCATGCGCAAGATCATCCGCTCCCATCTGGGTTTTTTTAAGGACAGAAGCCCCAAGGACTTCGATCTGCGCGGGGCCAGCGTGGGTAACCTGATCCTCACCGGCGGCTATTTCAACTACAAACGGCAGATCGATCCGGTCATCTATCTTTTCAGCCGGCTGGTCGAGGCCCGGGGGGTGGTGCGGCCCATCATCAACGCCGACCTGCATCTGGTCACGGAGCTTAAGGACGGCACGCGGCTGGTGGGGCAGCATCTGTTGACCGGCAAGGAAGTCCCGCCCATCGCCTCGCCCGTCAGGGAGGTCCATCTGGCCGACGATCCGGCCGGGTTCATTCCCGTGGAGCCCCGGCTCAAGGAGAAGGTGGCCAGGCGCATAAAAAACGCCGACCTGATCTGCTATCCCATGGGCAGTTTCTATTCCAGTCTGGTGGCCAACCTTCTGGTCAAGGGCGTGGGGGACGCGGTGGCCGTGGCCGACTGTCCCAGGGTGTACATCCCGAATCAGGGACACGATCCCGAGGAATACGGCATGAGTCTGGCTGACAGGGTGGAAACCCTTTTTCGGTATCTGGAAAAAAGCTGCACAGCCCCGGTTGAGCGCTCGCGGCTCTTGCAGTTCGTGCTGGTGGATTCGAGTCCGGACGCCGCTTTCGGCGCCTCGGAGATTTCCCGGGTGCGCCGCATGGGCGTGAAGGTGATCGAGGCCGAGTTGGTCAGCGAAAAAAGCCGTCCCTACCTGGACCCTCGAAGGGTTATCGAGCATCTCGTGGCCTTATCCTGACCCCGGCATGATCCCTGGCCGGAAGGGCGGAAAGGCATGTGCCGCATCCTGGTCAGTTTCCGTATACCTGCCGCAGGCCGTCACCGAAGAGGTCCGCCAGTTTGCGGGCTGCTTCATGGGCGCGTTTGGGGTCGTTGTTTCGGGCGGATTCCGAAATGCCCTCCAGCAGTGTCTGTCCGGCGACGAATCCGATGGTCCCGCAAATGCTTTTGAGCGTATGGGCATGAGTCCGGACGTGGGGCAGGTCGCCCTGTTGCGCCGCCCGCAGGAGATCGTCGAGCCGTTCTCTGAACTCGTCCATGGCGGCCTGGAAGATGGGGGCGAACGTGTCCGTGTCGATGCCCAGGCGGCGTATGGCCAGTCCCTTGTCGAAAAGAAGAGGCGGGATGTCGCTTTGTGTGGCGGATTCCGTTGGCGGGAGCCGTTGGGCCAGGAGACGCTCGATCAGGGCCTCAAGTTCGAAGAAGTTGACCGGTTTGGCCACGTAGTCGTTCATGCCCGTCTCAAGGCAGCGCTGTCGGATGTTGTTTTGGACGTGGGCGGTCATGGCCACGGTGGGTGTTCCGGCCCGCTCCGGGCCGGCATCCCCGGATCGGATCCGGCGCGTGACCTCGATTCCGTCCATACCCGGCAACTCCACATCCATAAGCACCACGTCGAACGGCTCCTGTTTCAGGAAAGCAAGCGCCTGGGGGCCGGTCGCGGCCACAGTGACCGCATGGCCCATTTTTTTCAGATGCAGTTCGGCCACCTTCACGTTGACCGGATTGTCCTCCACAAGAAGGATGTGCCCTGGTTGCGGCCGGGGAGCGGGAGAAGCCTTGCTTTCGATCCCGTCCGAGGCCCGTATCGGAAGGTTTCCGGGGTCTGCCACGCGAAAGGTTGCTCTGGCGGTCAGCACGCTGCCCTGACCAGGCTGGGATTCGGCGGTGATGTCGCCGCCGAGCTTGCGTGCCAGTTTTCGACTGATGGCCAGTCCCAGGCCCGTTCCGCCGTATTTTTCACCGCGTTCCGGATGCACCTGGGTGAAGTCGTCAAAGATGTGGGGCAGCATTTCCTGAGGCATGCCGATGCCCGTATCCCGGACGCTGAAACGCAGCCTGACGGTTTTCCCGTCGTCCCCCGGGAGCGGGGCGTCCCTGGTAAAGGACAGGATGACCCCTCCTTCATCGGTGAATTTCACGGCGTTTCCGACCAGATTGGACAGTATCTGGCGCAGCCGCCGGGCGTCTCCGTGTACCAGGGCCGGAGTGCCGGGGGCCTGGCCCAGGGTGAGCCCGATGCCTTTTTCCCGGGCGGTCAGGGAGAAGGTCTTGATGACCGACTCGACCACCTGGCCCGGGTCAAAGTCCGTCTCCTGGAGTTCAAGCTTGTCGGCTTCGATTTTGGAGAGATCAAGAATGTCGTTGAGCAGGTCGAGCAGGTGTCCGGCGGCTTCGCGCATGGTCCGGACATATTCGAGTTGATCGCCCGAAAGGGATGTTCGGGTCAACACATCGGCAATGCCGATGACCGCGTTCATGGGCGTGCGGATCTCGTGGCTGATATCGGCCAGAAATCGGCTCTTGGCCTGGGAAGCCTGCTCGGCGGCCTCCTTGGCCGCGCACAGGTCCCGCTCCAGGGCCTTGCGATAGCTGATGTCCACGAAGGCCCCGATCACTCCGGTGACCTTCCCGGATCCGTCCCGCAGAGGTGAGGCGTTGCCGAAAAGAAAACGGACCCGGCCGTCCTCGAACCGCATCTCGAGTTCGATGTCGCGCATCTCGATGCCGTTTGCGGCCGCCTTCTGCATGGGCAGTTCCTGGAGCGGCAGTTCGACGCCATGGGAAAATACTTTGAAATGGTCAGGAGGCGGTTCCGTGCCCGGCGTCAGGGTCAGGTTTCGGCCTGGAGGCATGCCTAAAAACTCGTGAGCCGCCCGGTTGCCGGAGATGAACCGGCACTGCGGGTCGCGGGATATCCAGACCACGGCCGGGATGGACTCCATAAGCCCTATGAGCTCGGCCGTGCGCTCGCGCACCCGCCTGTCGAGCTCTGTGGCCGCTTCGCGCAACTCCCATTCCATGCGGTGCTGTTCCGTCACATCCCGGCCGGTTTGCAGGGCGCCGATGATGACTCCCTGCTCGTCGTACAGGGCATCGAAGTGGAAGTCGTAGTATCGGGGTTCCGCCTCCTGGATCCGGACCTCCTGGGTGATGCGGAAATGCTCGCCGGAAAGGGCCCGCGACCACATGGCCTCGGTCCATTTCCGGGCTTGGGGATTTCCGGTGAGCAGGTCCGGGAGATGCTTCCCCACCTCGGCGGTGATGCCTGCAAGCGTGGCTATCTCCCTGACGAATGCCTCGTTTTGCAGGATGATCCGGTAGTTGGTGTCCAGGGCGACCACCATTTCCGAGGTGGAGGCGATGATCGTCCGGTTCAGGGTGTCCGACGCCCGCAAGGCCTCGGCGGTCCGCGTCAGTTCCGCTTCGGCCAGGGACCGGGCGGAGGCCATGTCGTTGAAGGCCTCGGCCAGTTGGGTGATTTCGTCGCGATGCTTGCCCGTGTGGCCGATATCGGCCCGGGCATCCAGGTTGCCGTCCTTGATTTCCAGAGCCAGTTTTCTGATCCGGCGCACCGGCCGCAGCACCGAGCGGTCGAAAAAGAAGACGGACAAAAGACAAACGGCCGCCGAGCAGAAAAGCAGGAGAGTCACACGCCGCATTGTCCGCCGGGAGGCCTCCTGGGCGTCTTTCAGCAGTTGGTCGATCCGCTCCCTGGCCAGGCTCTTGAGGCGTTCCGTGTCCGAGGAAATCAGTCTGTACAAAGGAGCGGCCTGCTGTTCGTACAGGGCGTGGCGGGTGTTCTGGTTCGTTGTCGGGTCTGTCATATCCCGCAGTAGGGCGATATAGATCGTGTACTGTTCGGCGAGCCGCCGGGCGTGGAGCGCTTCCTTCCGGGTGAAGGGGCGCGGTATCTCGTTTTTTGCCCGGTGCAGGGAGATTCGAAAGATGGTGTCGTAGTGATCGATGTCCTGCGCGGCCTTGGGATCGACGCTTTGGATCAGCGCCCTGGCCGCGGCGTCGAGCATCCGGGCTGCGTCGCCGGCGGCGTCCGTGGCCTCGATCACCCTGTAGGTCCGGGGCAGGTTCGAGTCCGTGGCGGTGTCCACATGGGTGATGAGGATCAGGGCCGATGCTCCGACCAGCATGGCTAAAAGGGTGGCGCCGCTTACGATGAAAATGAATTTACGCCGGAGCGTGGTCATATGGATACTCTTTGCGGCAAAACGGTCGGACGCCCGCCCGCCGGGCGGGATGCCCGGCCGTGCGGTACGGACCACCCGGATATCTCACACGAAAGGGACGGGCATGGCAAATACAACTCCAGGCGGCAGGAGGGGCCGGTTCGGAGCGGTCCGGGCAGGTGCGGGTATGGGCCCGCGTCGCGACGGTTGTCAGGCCCACGGGCATGCGCTACCGTTCGTTCCGGCGTCAGTTGACGATCATCTTTCCCCGCGCCGGAGGAAACACCATGCGCCTTTTGACCAGATCCGATTTCGACGGACTCATTTGCGCCGTGCTGCTTAAGGAAGCCGGCATCATGGACGACTGGAAATTCGTCCATCCCAAGGATGTCCAGGACGGCAAGGTGGCCGTCACGGACAACGACGTCCTGGCCAACGTGCCCTATGCCCCGGGATGCGGCCTGTGGTTCGACCACCATTCCAGCGAACAGGAGCGCCTGGATTTCAATTTTTCCTTCCAGGGCGCCTCCCGTCTGGCCCCGAGCTGCGCCCGGGTCATCTGGGACTATTACGGCGGGCACAAGACCTTCCCCGCACGTTTCGACTCCATGCTCGAATATGTGGACCGTTGCGACTCCGGGAACCTCACGGTGGAGGAGATCGAGCATCCGGCAGGCTGGATTCTCTTAAGCTTCATCATGGACCCGCGCACGGGTCTTGGCCGCTACCGGGACTACCGCATCAGCAACTACCAGCTCATGGAGAAGCTGGTGGAGATGTGTCGGATCCAGGATGTGGAGACCACCCTGAAGGATCAGGACGTGGCCGAGCGCGTCGATCGGTACTACAAGCAGGACGCCCTTTTCCGCGATATGCTCAAAAAACGCGGGACCGTGCATGGCAACGTGGTCCTGCTGGACTTGCGGGAGCAGGATGAGATCTATACCGGAAACCGCTTCACGGTCTACACCATGTTCCCGGACTGCAATGTCAGCGTCCAGGTCATCTGGGGAAAACTGAAGCAGAACACGGTCATCACCGTGGGCCACAGCATCACCAACCGCACCTGCAAAACCGACGTGGGCGCGCTCATGCTCGAATACGGCGGCGGCGGGCACACCCAGGTCGGCACCTGCCAGGTGGATACGGCCATTGCGGACCAGGCCTTGGCCGACATCATGGACCGGCTGCGGAAAAACGGATGACATGCTGCGTTTCGCCCGCGGACCCGCGTCACATCGAGGTGCGGGCCCTGGGGCTTTGTGATTTCCGGAAGGCCATGGACAGGCAGACCGGCGTTGCCGGGGCGCTTACGTCCGGCGGGGGAACGAACACGGTGTTCGTGCTCGAGCATCCGTCGGTCATCACCCTGGGGGCCAACAGGAAACTCAATCAGGTCCTGGCCGCGCCCCCTGGCGTGCCCGTGATCCAGACCGACCGGGGAGGCGGGGCCACGGCCCACGAACCCGGGCAACTGGTGGTCTATCCCGTGGTCCACCTGCGCCGTCTGGGCCTTGGGGTCAAAACCTTCGTCAGCCGCGTCCTGGCCGCCGGGGTCGCGCTCCTGACGGAACTGGGCGTCCCCGCCGAACCCCGCCTGGACCCCCTGGGATTGTGGGTCTCGGACCGCAAGATCGCCTCCATGGGCATCCACGTCTCCCGCTTCGTGACCACCCACGGCCTGGCCATCAACCTGAACAATTCCCTGGCCCTGTTCGCGGCCATGGTCCCCTGCGGACTGCCCGGGGTGCGCATGACCTCGGCGGCTCGCGAACTCGGCCGGCCCGTGGACACGCAGGCCGCCGCGCGGCGCATGGCCGAACTCGTGCCCGCGGCCCTGGCCTCCACCGAGAATTCATGACCGACGCCACCATCCCCCCGCAAGCCCTCCCCGAGGACTGCGACCTCGACACCTACCAGTTCCATCTGCCGCCCGGACTTATCGCCCAGCGGCCCCTGGCCGAACGCGACGCCTCCCGGCTCATGGTCCTCTCCCGCCGTGACGGCCGAACCTCCCAGGCCCGCTTCGCCGACCTGCCGGACCTCTTGCCGCCCGGGGCGCTTCTGGTGGCCAACAATACCCGGGTGGCCCCGGTGCGGCTTTTCGGCCGCAAATCCACCGGCGGTGCCGTGGAATTTCTGTTGCTGACCCCGCCTGTGCTCCTGGAATCCGAGCCCGATCCACGGCATCCCGGCCGTCTTCAGGCCCGGGCCTCGGGCCTGCTTCGGGCCTCCAAGGCCCCAAGGCCCGGCGACGCTGTGGAATTTTCCCCGGAACTGTCCTTGATCGTCCTTTCTCGCGGCGAATTCGGCCACGCCGAGGTCCTTCTGTCCTTCGCCGGACCTCTCCCGGATATCCTGGACCGCATCGGGCACATGCCCCTGCCGCCCTACATCAAGCGGCCCGACGAATCCGCCGACGCCACCCGCTACCAGACCGTGTACGCCGATCCCCACAAGCCCGGGTCGGCCGCCGCGCCCACGGCCGGACTGCACTTCACCCCGGCCCTGCGCCAGACCCTCCTGTCTCGCGGCTTCGGTTGGGCCGAGGTCACCCTGCACGTGGGCTACGGCACCTTCAGTCCGGTGCGCACCCCGGACATCCGCCATCATCACATGCACAGCGAGCACCTGGACATTTCCCCCGAAACCGCCGCGGCCATCGCCCAGGCCAGGTCCCAGGGCCGCCCGGTCATTGCCGTGGGCACCACCTCGGCCCGAGCCCTGGAGGGGGCTTTCGCCCAGACCGGCCACGTCGCCCCTTTTCGCGGTCAGACGGACATCTTTCTTCGCCCTGGCTCCACCTTCCACGTCGTCGACGGCATGATCACCAATTTTCATTTGCCTGGATCGACCCTGCTGATTATGATCTGCGCCTTGGCTGGAAAAGATCACGTGCTTCCGGCCTACCGCCGGGCCGTCACCGCCGGGTACCGCTTTTTTTCCTACGGCGACGCCATGTTGATCGTATGAGGGAGTTTTCGGGGAGA
>JBMONM010000163.1:0-7748 GCA_049324675.1 Thermodesulfobacteriota bacterium | reverse complement strand
GCCCAGGGTCAGGATGCCCTGGCCGCCGAGCCCGGACAGACGTATCTCGAAACGATCCAGTGCGACGGGCTCTTTCATGTCCCGGCCTCCTTTTGCCGCGCCAGACGGGCGCGCATGGCCTCGTGGCGCGTCTCCAGGCCCGGCTCGTCGCGCTCCAGAAAGACCCCCATGGGCAGCCTGCCGGTCTTGTCCCCGAGCTTGTCGTAGGCCTCGCGGGGCAGGACGTTTTCCTTGAGCCAGCGGTACATCTCCACCGGCGACTTGAACGCGTTGCCCCGGCCGTACTGGGTGAAGCAGGGGCTCAGGGCCTCCACCAGATTGAACCCCGGCCGGGTCATGGCCCGCTGCAACAGCCCGTCCAGGATCTTGGCGTGGAACACCGTGCCCCGGTAGACCCCGTTGGCCCCGGCGGCCGTGGCCAGCTCCGCCACGTCGAAGGACTTCTCCATCTGCCCGTAGGGCGAGGTGTGGGTGTAGGACCCGGGCGGGGTGGTGGAGGAGCATTGCCCGCCGGTCATGCCGTAGATGAAGTTGTTCACGACCAGGGCGGTGACCCCGATGTTGCGGCGTGCGGCGTGGATCAGGTGGTTGCCGCCGATGGACAGGGCGTCGCCGTCGCCCATGACCGCGAGCACCGTCAGACGCGGGTTGGACATCTTGATGCCCGTGGCCAGGGCCAGGGCCCGGCCGTGGGTGGCGTGCACGGTGTTGAAGTCCACATAGGCCGCGATGCGGCCCGAACAGCCGATGCCGGCCACCAGGACCATGTCGTCCTTGGGGATGCCCAGGGCGTGGACGCTGCGCACCAGCGACCCCAGGACGATGCCGATGCCGCAGCCGGGACAGAAGACCAGGGGGAACTTCTTGTTGTGGCGCAGGTAGCGGTGGATGAGCTGGGTGACTTCGGCCATGGCGTCACGCGATTTCCTTGAGTATCTGCGACGGGGTGATGATCTGGCCGTCGACGCGGTTGAGGGTCCGGATGGTGGTGATGCCGCAGTTGACCCGTTTGACCTCCCGGGAGAGCTGGCCCATGTTCATTTCCGGGACCAGGACCAGCTTGCAGGTCCGAAGCAGCTTTTCCACGTGGGGCCGGGGGAAGGGGAAAAGGGTCTTCAGGGACAAAAGCCCGGCCCTGACCCCGGCCTCCCTCGCCTGGCGCACGGCCAGCCGGGCCGAACGGGCCACGCAGCCGTAGGCGATGACCAGGGTGTCCGCGTCCTCGGTCAGGTCGTGGTCCACGATCTGGATGTCGTGGAAAAACCGGTCGATCTTGCGGAAGATGCGTTCCGTGGCGGCCTTGACCTCGTCCGGGCGGGAGGTGGGAAAGCCCATATGGTCGTGGGTCAGGCCGGTGACGTGGAAGCGGTAGCCCGAGCCGATGGCCGGCATGGGCGGCACGCCGCGCACGGTCTCCTCGTAGGGCTTGTACCATTCCGGGGGCATGGTGGGCAGAAGCCGGTTGTAGACCTGGATCTCCCCGGGAAAGGGGATCTCGATTTTCTCCCTGGTGTGGGCGGTGATCTCGTCGAGGAGCAGGATGACCGGGGTGCGGTACTTCTCGGCGTAGTTGAAGGCGGTGACGGTCATCTCCAGGCACTCGCGCACGTCCGAGGCGGAAAAGACGATGATCGGGCGGTCGCCGTGGGCCCCCCAGCGGGCCTGCTGCACGTCGCCCTGGCCCGGGGAGGTGGGCAGGCCCGTGCTGGCCCCGCCGCGCATGACGTCCACGATGACCAGCGGGGTCTCGGTCATGCAGGCGTAGCCGATTTGCTCCTGCATGAGCGAGAAGCCCGGGCCGGAGGTGGCGGTCATGGCCTTGCGCCCGGCCAGGGACGCGCCGATGATCGCGCCGGCCGAGGCGATCTCGTCCTCCATCTGGAGAAAGACCCCGTTGTCCACGTGGGGCAGGCGTCTGGCCATGACCTCCATGATCTCGGTGGACGGGGTGATGGGATAGCCGGCGAAAAACGTGCATCCGGCCAGGAGCGCGCCCTCGGCCACGGCCTCGTTGCCCAACAGGAAGGCCTCGGTTCGTTTCTTTCTCTGCGTGACGCCCATGGTGTCCTACGTGGCTTGCGGTTTGGCGGGATCGGAGGGGATCGGGGCGGCTCCGGCGGACGCATCCTGGTCCCGGAGGATGACCACGATGGCGAAGTCCGGACAGTGCAATTCACAAAAACCGCAATTGATGCAGTTTTCCTCGTGCTCCACACGGGCCTTGCCCTGATGATCGATACCCAGGACTTTCTTGGGACAGAAGGCGGCGCAGATGCCGCAGCCCTTGCACCAGTCGGGATAGATGACAACCTTGTACGCCGGTTTTCGTTTCGCGGGCATGACTGTGCGCCTGGTAGGATGTTGTGGAAAAATTACGACAAATTTACCAGGGTTACAAGGCCAAGGCAAGTGGGTTGCCGAAAAGAATCGTGTCCGTGCCGGGATCGGCGGCAGGACGCGGGCGTGCGGCCGTTGTGTTCGACATCTCCTCGGCGTGATTCGATTCTTCAGGACTCTGCCCCGGTTATAGCTGTGTATCGTTTTTTTCTTGAGTTTATGGCTATAAATGGCTATGTATGTCCCATGGCAACGGTCGGAATCAAGCGCAAGGCCTACAAGCAACCGGCAAAGCTGCCGGAGCATGACCAGGCCGCCGTTCTCGAGGCGGTGACGGAGCTTGCGCAGTGGCCCGGCTGCCGTGACGTCAAGGCCCTCAAGGGCCGCGAGGGATACCGGTTGCGGGTCGGCCGGTACCGGGTATTTTTCACGGTCAATGCCGATCAAAACCCTGTCGTCATCTCCGTCGAAGAGGTGAAAAAACGCGATGAACGAACCTACCAATAATCCGCAGATCATCCGGGGGCCGGATGGGACGCCGCAATACGTGGTGATCCCCTACAACGAGTACATGGAGTCCCGGGAGCGTCCCGACGATGAGGTCACGCTGCCCCTGGAGGTCGTCAAGCTCTCCCTGCTGGAGAAGAAGGGCCTTGTCAGGGCCTGGCGGGAGCATCTCGGATTGACCCAGGACAAGGTTGCCCGGCGGATGGGGATTTCCCAGCCGACCTATGCCGGGTTCGAGCAACCGGGGAGGACCCTGCGCTATGCGACGCGCGCCCGCATCGCCCGGGCGCTCGGCATCGAACCCGAGCAACTCAAGGACGCATAGGCCGAGGCGGCGGAGGCCCGCGCCGTCCGACGGTCCCGACTCTCGACGAAGCGCCCGGAATGGGATAGGGAAGCCTTTTTTCGGGAGGAATACCATGAATACGAAACGAAAAGGCCTTGTTCGGCTGGCCCTGGGCGTCCTCGCGGCCTGGCTGGTCGTGGGCGCAACCCTGGGCTGGACCGCTCCGGCCCGGGCCAAAGGGAGCAACCCCGTGGTCAGACTGGAAACGAGCAAGGGAAATATCGTCATCGAACTGGACAAGGACAAGGCCCCGGTGACCGCCGGGAACTTCCTGACCTACGTCAAGGAAGGCTTTTACGACGGGCTGGTCTTTCACCGGGTGATAAACGGCTTCATGATCCAGGGCGGGGGCATGGACGAGTCCATGAAGGAGAAAAAGACCCACGAGCCGATCAAAAACGAGGCCGACAACGGGCTGAAAAACGACGCCTACACCGTGGCCATGGCCCGGACCATGGACCCGGATTCGGCCACGGCCCAGTTTTTCATCAACGTGGCGGACAACGGCTTTCTGAACCACACGGCCAAGACCGCGCAGGGCTGGGGATACGCGGTGTTCGGCAAGGTGGTGGAGGGCAAGGAGGTCGTGGACGCGATCAAGGCCGTGCCGACCATGACCAAGGGATTCCATGAGAACGTGCCGGTCATGCCGGTCAAGATCGTCAAGGCCGTGGTGGTCGAAAAGTAGCCGCGCCGCGATTTCGGCTTTTCCGCGCCCCGGGACGTCCGTTCCGGGGCGCTTTTCGTTTCTACACCAGAAACCGGCCGGTGACGGACTCCGGATCGGCCATGACCTGTTCCGGCGTGCCCTGGGACACGATGCGCCCCCCGGCCTCGCCGCCGCCCGGACCCAGGTCGATGACGTGGTCCGCGGCCATGATCACGTCCGTGTTGTGCTCGATGACCACCACGCTGGCCCCCCGGTCCACCAGCTTCTGCAGCACGGCGATCAGCTTGCCGACCTCCACCATGTGCAGGCCCGTGGTCGGTTCGTCCAGGATGTACAGGGTCCCGGGCAGGCTGCGCTTGCCGAGCTCCCGGGAAATCTTGATGCGCTGGGCCTCGCCCCCGGACAGGGTGGTGGCCGGCTGCCCCAGGCGCAGGTACTCCAGCCCCACCTCGCCGAGCACGTCCAGCCGGCGGCTAAGTGCCGGGTAATTCTCGAAAAACGCCCCGGCCTGGCGCACGGTCATGTCCAGGACCTCGGAGATGTTTTTGCCCTTGTAGCGCACCTCCAGGGTCTCCCGGTTGTAGCGCAGGCCGCCGCAGACCTCGCAGGTCACGAAGATGTCCGGCAGAAAATGCATCTCCACCCGCGTCTGGCCGTCGCCCAGGCAGGCCTCGCACCGGCCTCCGCTGACGTTGAAGCTGAACCGGCCGGGCTTGTAGCCGCGCTTGCGGGCGTCCTGCGTGGCGGCGAAGATGTTTCGGATCTCGTCGAAGATCTTGGTGTAGGTGGCCGGGTTGGAGCGCGGGGTGCGGCCGATGGGGGTCTGGTCGATGGCCACGATTTTTTCGATGGCGCCGGCCCCCTCGATGCCGCCGATCCGGCCCGGCGACTCCACCTTGATGCCCCGGGCCAGGGCCAGGTGCTTGTACAGGGTGTCCACCACCAGCGAGCTTTTTCCCGAGCCGGACACGCCCGTGACGCAGGTCAGGCAGCCCAGGGGGATGCGGCAGTCCAGGTTTTTCAAGTTGTTGGTCCGGACCCCGCGCAGGGCCAGATGGCCCGTGGGCGTACGGCGCCTTTCGGGCCGCCCGATGACCAGGTCGCCGCGCAGGAACTTGCCGGTCAGGGATGACCCGTCCTCCATCATGCCGGCCACGTCGCCCTGGTAGACGATCTCCCCGCCGAGCCAGCCCGACCCCGGGCCGAGTTCGATCACGTGGTCCGCGCTTTTGATGGTGGCCTCGTCGTGCTCGACCACCAGCACCGTGTTGCCCCGGCTCTGGAGGCTGCGCAAGGTCTCCAGGAGCCGGGCGTTGTCCCGGGGATGCAGCCCGATGCTCGGCTCGTCGAGCACGTAGGTCACGCCCACCAGCCCCGAGCCGAGCTGCCCGGCCAGCCGGATGCGCTGGGCCTCGCCGCCGGACAGGGTGGACATGTTGCGGGCCAGGCACAGGTAGTCCAGACCCACCCCGGCCAGAAACCGCAGCCGGTGGGTCAGTTCCTTGAGAAGCGGCACGGCCACCACGGCGGCCGCGCCGGCAAACGTCAGGCCCTCCAGCCAGGAAAGCGCCCGCTCGATGGGCAGGCCGCAGAAATCGTGGATGCTCAGATCCCCGACCCGGACCGCCAGGGCCTCGGGCCGCAGCCTGGCCCCGCCGCAGGCCGGGCAGGGCCGGCTTTGCCGGTAGCGGGCCAGTTCGTCGCGCCAGATCGGCCCCATGGACTGGCCGCGTTCCAATACGTTGACCACGCCCTCGAAGGACGCGGCCGGGTCCCCGAAAAAAAGGGCCTGGGTCGCCTCGGGGGAGTAGTCCGCAAGGGGCGTGTCCAGGGTGAAGCCGTGGCGCGCGCCCACGGATTCCAGGTCATGGCGGTGCCGGGCCAGGACGCGCTCGCCGCGCCAGGGCAGAACGGCCCCCTGGCGCAGGGACAGACCCTTGTTGGGGGCCAGAAGCGCCGGCTCGTAGTATTCCACCGCGCCGATGCCGGCGCAGGCGGGACACGCGCCCTGGGGGGAGTTGAAGGAGAAAAGCTGCGGCGTGGGCTTGGGCACGCTGATGCCGCAGTCCGGGCACGAACTCTGGGTGGAAAAGACCCGGTCCGCCTTTTCCCCGACCACGGAGACCGTCAGCCGTCCCTGGCCGTGGTTCAAGGCCAGTTCCACGGAATCGGCCAGCCGGGACCGGATGTCCGGTTTGACCACCAGCCGGTCCACCACCAGATCCAGGGTGTGGCGCTTGTTCTTTTCCAGTTCCGGCAGCGGGTCCAGGCCCGTGATGTCGCCGTCCACCCGGACGCGCACGAACCCCTGGGCCTTGAGCCTGGCCAGGCGGTCGGCCTGGGTGCCCTTCTGGTGTTCCACCAGCGGGGCCATGAGGATCAGTTTCGCGCCCTCGGGCAGGGCCATGAGGTCGGCGATGATCTCGTCCAGGGTGCGGGCCTGGATGGGCCGGCCGCAGCCCGGGCAGTGGGGACGGCCGAGGCGGGCGAAAAACACGCGCAGAAAATCGTGGATCTCGGTCACGGTGCCCACGGTGGAGCGGGGGTTTCTGGTGGCCGACTGCTGCTCCAGGGAGATGGCCGGGGACAGGCCCTCGATCTTGTCCACCTGGGGCTTGTCGAGCTGGGGCAGGAACTGCCGGGCGTAGGCCGACAGCGACTCCACGTAGCGCCTCTGGCCCTCGGCGTACACGATGTCGAAGGCCAGGGTGGACTTGCCCGAACCGCTCGGGCCGCAGACGACCACCAGCCTGTCCCGGGGGATGTCCAGGGTCAGGTCCTTCAGGTTGTGCTGGCGGGCGCCCTCGATATGGATAACACTCGAAAAGGACATGACTTTCTCCGGCGACAGGCCGTATTCCCTCCCGTCGCGGGTTGTTCGTGGTGGCGAGGGCTTTCAATTAAGGACTTGGCTCCGAAAAGCAAGGGGACGGAACCAGGGGGGAAACCTTTTGAAAAAGGTTTCCCCCCTGGACCCCCCTTCGAAAACTTTGTCGCGCTTCGCGTCCGCGCTCGGGCGAGATCGCTTTCTCCGAACCACCTGGATATCCGGGCGCGTGCGGGCGGCGAGAAGCGCCGCCGGCTCGCGCCCGGAATCAGGGGGTCCGGGGGAAATGATTTCCCCCGGGCGGGGTTCGGGGCGGCAGCCCCGATCGACGGGGGCGGGGCGGCAGCCCCGAGTCTTTTCTTTACGGGCGAAATGCGGCAGGGAAGGGGCGTCATGAATGTGATCGTCAGGGATGCGGGGCGCACGGCGCGGGCCGCGACGCGGGATTTCTTCCGCCACCAGGGCTTGACCCAGGCGGCGGCGCTGGCCTTTTACGCGCTGATCTCGTTTATTCCCATGGGCTTTCTGCTCATTTCGCTGCACGGGTGGCTTGTCGGCGACACGTGGGAGGCCCAGCTTCTGGTGAAGCGGCATCTGGGCGAGGTGGTGCCGTGGGTGGACGAGCTTCTGGTCGGCCGCATACGACGTCTGGTGTGGGCCTCGCCGCATCTGCGCTGGCCGAGCCTGGTTTTCATCGCCTGGACGTCGTGCCTGTTTTTTTCCGCGCTGCGGGCGAATCTGCGGCATCCGTGGAAGGCCGGCGAGGAGCGGACGCCGCTTGGCCGGCGGGTGGCGGCCTGGCTTGGCGGACCGGTGGTCAGCGGGCTTTTGACCGCGGTGCTGACCGGGCTTCTGGTCCTGGCGCGCACCTCCGAGGTGATTTTTCCGAACGGGAGGCTGTGGGGCGAGGCGCTGCGGCTGGTATGGTCGATGGGGTGTCTGGCGGCGCTTTTTTTCTGCATCTATGCGCTGGCCTTGCCGCATGTGCGGCCGCTTCGGGCGGCGGGGCCGCTGTGCATGGGGCTGGCCGCGGCGGCGTACGGGGTGACGGCGCTTTTCAC
>JBMONM010000162.1:0-7778 GCA_049324675.1 Thermodesulfobacteriota bacterium | reverse complement strand
GGACGGCGGCGTTTCCGCCGTCCCGCGCCCGGGGATCGAGGGATCGGGAAGGGTACGCGCCCTGGGCCAGGGAGCGGGCGAGCGCCCGGTCCCCGTCCGGCAAGGCCCTTACAGGCTGTAATGTTCAAGCCAAGAGGCACACTTGGAATTCTCGCCCTTGACCACCTTGAAGAACTCGGACTGCAGGTGCTTGGTGACCGGACCGGCCTTGCCCGCCCCGATCACGCGACGGTCCAGTTCGCGGATGGGGGTGATCTCGGCGGCGGTTCCGGAAAAGAAGGCTTCGTCGGCGACATAGAACTCGTCGCGGGTGAAAAGCTGCTCCACGACCTGATAGCCCAGGTCCCTGGCCAGGGCGATCAGGCTGTCCCGGGTGATGCCGGCCAGGATAGAGGTCAGGGGCGGGGTCTTGATCACCCCATTTCGAACGATGAATACGTTTTCCCCGGAGCCTTCGGACACGTATCCCGTGGGATCGAGCAGAAGGGCCTCGTCGTAGCCGTCGGCCAGGGCCTCGGTCTTGGCCAGGACGGAGTTGACGTAGTTGCCGCAGACCTTGGCTTTGGTCATCATCACGTTGACGTGATGCCGGGTGTAGCTCGACGTACAGATGCGAATGCCCTTGTCCAGGGCCTCGGCCCCGAGGTAGGCCCCCCAGGGCCACACGGCGATGGCCACCTGGACGGGGTTCTTCCCGGGATTGACGCCCATGGCCTGGCCCGAACCGATAAACACCAGGGGCCGGATGTATCCCTCGGCCAGCTTGTTGGCCCGAAGGGTGTCCAGGATGGCCGCGACGATGTCGGCCTGGGTGAAGGGGACGGTCAGGCCGACGATCTTGGCCGAGCCGAAAAGCCGGTCCACGTGCTCCTTGAGCCGAAATACCGCCGAGTCGCCGCCCGCGGTCCTGTAGGCCCGGATACCCTCGAAAACGCCCACGCCGTAGTGCAGCGTATGGGTCATGACGTGGACCTGGGCCTCGTTCCACGGAACCAGCTTGCCGTCAAACCAGATCACATCCGTTTGAATCCCCATCTCCCACCTCGTTTTTCAGCGCCACGCCCTGAAGGGGCCCCTGCTCCGGGAATCGGAGTCATCCTGTGGCGAATATGAAGTGGATGAGGCTAAAAAAAACCCCCTGACAGGTCAAGCGGCCCGTGTCCATGAGAAAAACTTCCCATTCCCGCCCACCCCTTCCCAGTCGCGGCCCGCTTGGGTATGAACCGGTTCTGTTCATTATGGATACGCCCGATCTTCCCTTCTCACCGAGCGCCCCGTGGCTTGCGCCCATGGCCGGTTTCTCCGATCTGCCCTTCCGGATGCTGTGCCGGGAGAACGGCTGCGCCGCGGCCGTGACCGAGATGCTAAGCGCCAAAGGGCTTTTTTTCGGCTCCCCGGGCACCTCCCGGCTTATGGCTACCTGCCCCGGGGATGCCCCCCTGGTGGTCCAGCTCTTCGGTTCCGAGCCGGACATCCTGGCCCGGGCCGTTGCCTGGCTCGCGGCGCGGGGGTTCCGGCATTTCGACCTCAACGCCGGGTGCCCGGTTCCCAAGGTGGCCAAGTCAGGGGCCGGGGCCGCACTTCTGGACGATCCCGGACTTCTCGTAAAAATCGTGCGGGCCATGTCCGATGCGGCGCGAAAGGCCCTGCCGGACGCATCCCCCATGGTCGGGGTCAAGCTGCGGCTGGGGGTCAGGCCGCCGAAACCCGTCTGCCTGGAGATCGGTCCACGCCTGGTCGAGGCCGGGGCATCCTGGCTGACCCTGCATCCCCGTTTCGCGACCCAGGGCTACTGCGGCCGCTCGGACTGGACGGCCATCTCCCGGCTGGTCCGTCTGGTCCCGGTTCCGGTCATGGCCAGCGGCGACCTGTGGACAGCGGCGGACGGCGCGGCATGTCTGGCCGAGACCGGCGCGACCGGGGTCATGTTCGCCCGGGGAGCCCTGGCCGACCCGCGCATCTTTTCGGACTTGAGGGCACTGCTGGAGGGCGAGGCGGTACGCGTCCCAAGCGGTCCGGACATGGCCGCGCTGATCCGCCGCCATGCCGAAATCATACGCGCCCTGGACCCATCCCCCCGGGGACTTCTGAAGATGCGCACAGCCGTGCCCCGCTACCTCAAGGGGCTCGAGGGTTCGCGCGCCTTGCGCGCCCGGATGTGCGGGTGTAGGTCTTGGGATGACGTCGAGGCTGCGGCCGAAGAGGCCTCCCGGCTTGCGCCGGCGGCCAGGACATAACACGCCAGGGAGGCATACGACGCCATGGAAATCATGCGTGCCGAAACCGCCGGATTCTGCATGGGTGTGGATCTGGCCCTGCGCAAACTGGAAGCCCTCCTGACGGAGACCAAACGGCACGGCACCATCCACACCCTGGGTCCCATCATCCACAACCCCCAGGTCATGGCCGAATACGCCTCGCGCGGTGTGCTGCGCGCGGACAATCCAGAGGATGTGCTCCCGGGCTCCACAGTGGTCATCCGGGCCCACGGGGTGCCGCGCAACGTCTGTGATTCCCTCAAGGCCAAGGGCATCCGCCTGGTGGACGCCACCTGCCCGAGGGTGCGTACGGCCCAGAAACTCATCGCCAAGCAGGCCGAAAAGGGCCGCATCCTGCTCCTGTTTGGCGAGGAGGACCATCCCGAGGTCAAGGGGTTACTCAGTCACGCCTCGGCCGGGGCCTATGTCTTCGACTCCCCGGAGCGTCTTGCGGGGTTGGACCTGCCTTCCGGACCGGAATATTTCCTGGCCGCCCAGACCACCCAGGATCGCCAGGAATTCGAAATCATCCAGGAGATGCTCAAGGAGCGGTTCAAGCGGGACTTTCCGGTGCTCTCCACCATTTGCGACGCGACCATGAACCGCCAGAAGGAGGCCATCGAACTGGCCGGGTCGGTCGACTACATGGTGGTGGTGGGCGGTTTCGAGAGCGGCAACACCCGCCGTCTGGCCCAGGTGGTCCGTTCCGCGGGCGCGTCATGCGTGCATGTGGAGACGGCCGACCAACTCCCCCTGGACGAGTTGCGCACATTCGGCAAAATCGGCTTGACAGCCGGGGCCTCAACGCCGAAAAAAATAATTGATCACGTCCATACCGTGTTGGCGTCGCTTTAGGCCGGAATTGTCCGGATCACCTCCCCGGGAGACGATGGCATGTCCCAGACGAATATTCTGCTTGAAGCCGGCACCAACGAGTTGGAAATCGTCGAGTTTTTCATCGACGAGGTCGTCGAGCCCAGGGACGGCGGCCCCCCGCAGATTTACAAAGGCTACTACGGGGTCAACGTGGCCAAGGTCCTGGAGATCATCCGGTTGCCCAGGGTCACGGAAATGCCCGAGGTCTCGCACCCGAGCGTGCTCGGCGCGTTCAACCTGCGCTCGCATATCATTCCCCTGGTGGACTTGAGCGTGTGGCTGGACAAGCAGCGGGCCGAAACCGACTCCCCCAAGGTCATCGTCACCGAGTTCAACAACGTAACCACCTCGTTTCTGGTCACCGGGGTGACGCGCATCCACCGCATGAGTTGGGAGGCAGTGGAGCCGCCCAACCGCTACGTCTCGTCCTTAAGCGGAGACTGCATCACCGGCGTGGTCAAACTCGAGGACCGCATCGTGTTCCTGTTGGACCTGGAAAAGATCGTGGCCGACCTCAACCCCAACCTGGGACTCAAGCTGGACATGAGCATCGAATGGAACGCCTCGGCCAGATACCGGGCGCTGATCGCCGACGACTCGGTGCTCATCCGGGAGATGCTCAAGGACCTTCTCAACAAGGCCAATTTCGACGTGGAGGCGGTGCAAAACGGCCGCGAGGCCTGGGATCTGCTGTCGCACCTCAAGGACCGGGCGGAACAGTCCGGCCGGCCGCTTACGGACTACCTGCAGGTGGTGGTGGCGGACATCGAAATGCCCTCCATGGACGGACACAACCTGACCAAGCGCATCAAGGACGACCCGGTCCTGCGGCAACTGCCGGTCATTCTGTTCTCGTCGCTGATCACGGACAAACTGCGCCACAAGGGCGAGGCCGTGGGCGCCGACGACCAGATATCCAAGCCCGACGTGGCCCAACTGGCTATGCGGGCCAAAAACCTCATCCAGGAAAAGCTGGCCACGGCCTCGGCGGCCTGATCCCCGCCCCGTGCGGCGTCATGGCCTCAGTTCCCGGCCCGGTCCGCGGGCCGGGCAGGCGTCATGATCGCCTGATTCATTCTGAAAGACCGGTTTGACCGCCATTCCGCCTCGCCAACCATGTCCACTTCTCCCCCGCATCCCGCAAAGCCGCCTCGAAGGCGGCGCGGGCCATGGCCGCGAATTCTTCCCCTGAATGGAAATTATGCAACTTGAACTGGTTGGCAAAACCGGCGGCATAATGGCGGCCACCGGGCCTCCCCTGGCTTCCGGTTTTTTTCCGGTGCACGACGCGCAGGTGCCCCTGGTAAACCGGGATGCGATCCATGAGCAGCCCGCGCAGGTCATGGTCCAGGTCGTCGTACTGGGAGGGCGAGAAGCGGATGTCGAAGTCCCCCATTTCACGCAGGGTCCCGGCCGCGAACAGATGGCAGCAGCCGGTGACCGAGGCGCAGGGCCGCAGGTAGTCGAAGCGCCCCATATCCAGACTGTGCAAATGGGACCGGGAGGTCTCGAAGGCCCGGGAGAACAAAGGGGCGTTCGAGGCCGGGGGGATGGGTTCGAGAAAGAGGTCTGCGCTTTGGATGTGCGAGGGGTTGAAAAAATCCACTACCCGGCACCCGTAAGCCCCGGCCCGTGGATAGGCCCGCGTAGCGAAAGCGAGCCGGCCTATGAAATCGGGGGGAAGATCGGCGTCGTCGTCGAGATAGGCGATCCAGGCCGCCTCCAGCGCGGCACGATGGCGCAGGAGCCAGTTCCTGGCCGCCGGAGCCCCGATGTTGACCGGCAGATCGACGCGTTCGAAGATATCCGGCCCCAGACGGTCCGCCCAGGCGGCGAGGACATCGGGTGTGGCGTCGGTGGAGCCGTTGTCCAGGACCACGACCCGCGCCCCAGGGGCAAAGGACAGATCGGCGCGGGAGAGTCCGGCCAGGGTGCGGTCCAGGTCCTGGGCCTTGTTGAAGGTATAGAGCAACAGGGCCAGCCCGCCGTCAAGGCTGGCCGTGGCCAGGTCGACATCCCGCTCCAGGTCGTAAAGCCGAAGCAGGGTGGCAACGTTCCAGGGCCGAACGGCACGGTCCCGGCGCAGCAGGCTCACGGCCTCCTCCCGGCGGCCGAGCCGGACCAGGGCCTCGGCCCGTTTCGCCCGGGCCGCATCCAGCGGGCAGGCGGCCCACAGCCGTTCGGCCGCCCCGTAATCCTGGCAAAGGTACGCCGCATCGGCATCGATCAGATCGGCCAGGGAGACAAGGGCCGCAAACGGGGGACGACGCAGCAGGGAGGCGGCCCGGGAGGCGGCGGCGTAATCCCCGCAGGCCAGGGACAGCCCGGCAAGCTGCCGCGTCCAGAACAGGTTGTCCGGCTCTTCCGCAAGGCGTGCTTCGAGATAGGCCAGGGTCTTGTCGTGCTCACGGCGATTAAGGAGCCTGACGAGATAGCGGCTGTCGGACGGAGGCACATCCATGGCCGCCACGGCCCGGGCCAGATCGCGGCGCGGCTGGTCCAGAAACGGCCTCTCCGCGTCCAGGGCCAGAACCGCGGCGGCCCCGCGTCCGTCCAGGGGCTCGGCCTCGAAGGCGGCCAGCCGCAGGTTCCGGGCCAGCCGGGAAAGGTCATTCCGGGCCGAGGCATGTGCCGGCGGGGCGGCGGATTCCCGCGACAAAGATTCGGCCAAAGTCGCGGCTTTCTCCAGTTCGAGACGGCCGTCGCCCCCCGCGATCAGGACCCGGCGCAAGGCATCGGGCACGGTCAAAGAGGGGCAAAAGACGTCCATGAAGTCATCCCGCGAAAAGACGGCGCATGATGGAAAAAAGCGTTTCCATGCGCCGGTCGTAGGTGTGATCGGCCAAAATGCGGCGTCTGGCGGCCAGGGCGACGCGACGGCGTTCCCCGGCATGATCGAGATAATAACGGACCATATCCGGCAACTCGTCCGGGTGGCCGTAGGCGGCGGTTTCGGTTCCGGGCTCGAACAGGGCGTCCATCTGCTCCTGACGGTCGGTCAGAAGGAAGGCCCCGCAGGCCGGGACGTCGAAAACCCGCTGGTTCACCGCGCCCTTCATCTGGCGGCTGGTGATGTTCAGGTTGACGTCGCACAGGGGATAAAAGGCGGGCAGCTGGTTGTAATAGGCCATCTCCGGCAGACGCCGCCACGTCCGGCCTTCGTCCGGGAAGGTTTCCAGCCAGCCCTCGTCGCCCACGATGGTCGGGAAAAAGGGCATGGCCCGGGCCAGACAGTCCCGACGATACTGGCGGGTGGCCTCCCAGACAACGGCGGTGTCGAAGGCCAGGGTGCGTTCGGTGCTGCCGAGGGCTCGATACTGCCCGACGAGTTCGGGATACCGGGCGGCCAGAAAGGTCGAGACGCAGCGTTCGGGACTTTGCCCGAACGCGCGGGCCAGATCCTCGAAACACACGGCCAGGGGCAAGGGCGGCGCGGCGCACTCCAGGCGTTTCCTGGTCTTTACGAGCATGGAATTGCCCACAAAGGACACCCGGGCGGCCAGGGGATGTCCGGATGCCGCGTGACGCGGCGGCCGGAACCGGGCCACGTCGGCGGCCAGAGGCAAAAAAAAGGCGTTTTCGCAGCCGGTTCGGACCAGCCAGGGCACGGTGTCCGCATCCCAGGTAAAGGCCGCGGCATGGGAGGGAAAGGGTCGGGCGTAGCGGCCGAGCATGAGTTCGGGATTGTCGGCGAACCAGGAGGCCAATGGCAGTTCCAGGCGGGAGAACAGATCGGAAAGCGCCCCCTCCCGATCCATGCCCAGATGATTGAAGGTAAGGACGAAATCCGGCCTGAAGCCCGCCACTTCGGCAAGCACCCTGGACAGGAACGCCTCGACCTCCATCTCGTCCGCGCCGATCTCCACATATCGGCACGGCGCGCCGAGTCGGGCGCAGGCGGCCGTGACCTCTCCGGAGAGAAAAAGTCGTGAGGTAAGTAACAAAATCCGGGGCGGATCACTCTGAAACCTGGCATACCGGCATGCCGCAAACGGATCGCGGAAAGGGATCAATGGGGAACGCACCGGCGTTGCCTGACCGGTGGTCACGGCCTCGATGCCCTGGCGGACCGCGCCGTAATAGCCGGGGTCGAGGCGCAGGTAGGCCGGCAAAGGCAGAACCATCAGACGTCGGCCGGTGGCCTCCGCAAGAGCGGAAAGTCCGGCCACGACGGCCTGCGGGTCCGGCTGGTCCAGCCAGGCCACCCGAGAATCATCCGCATGATCCCGGCGCAGGCCTGTGATCTCAAGGACGGAAATTTCCCTGTCCACCACGGCCACCCAGGGATGCGGTCGCAGTTCATCCCCGGCGGGCACGGCCCCAAGCAGGTCCGCCAGGGCCGCGCCCAGGCCGGATCCGAGAAGGACCGGCAACACGCCGGCAAAAAAGGGTGATGGGGCGTCAGCGACAAAGGTCCGCGCCAGGCGCCGTTCCTCCGGAAGGGCGGCGCGGCCGAACAGATGCCGGGACTTCCCTTCCCGGATCAGTCGGACATCCATGAGCACGCCGTCGCGCACGACGGGCTCGGCCTCGTAGAAGCGGGATTCGGTCATGCGCGCCGCGGGCCATGTCCCGGGGTGTGGACGCTCCCTTATGCCAGAAGCGTCGCGAGTTCGTCGTCGTTCTCGACCACAGTGAAATAAT
>JBMONM010000161.1:0-7951 GCA_049324675.1 Thermodesulfobacteriota bacterium | reverse complement strand
CGGGCTTGGGTCCTTGGATGCCGATCTCCTTTTTGGCCGCGAGATAGGCCGCGTAGGCGGAATTGCTCTTGGAGGCCAGGGCCAGATAGACCGTGGTCTCGGCCAGGGGGATGAAGCCCTCGGGCATGCCCACCCGGTCGATGGCCTCGGCGCAGGACACGGCCAGGGGCAGGGCCATGGGATCGGCTAGGCCCACGTCCTCCGAGGCCGATAGGATCAGCCGGCGGCAGACGAAACGGGGGTCCTCGCCGCCCTCCAGCATGCAGGCCAGGTAGTACAGGGCCGCGTCCGGGTCGCTGCCCCGGATGGACTTGATGAAGGCCGAGGCCAGTTCGAAGTGGGTGTCCCCGTCCCGGTCCCCGCGCATCAGCGCCTCTGGCAGGGCGGTACGCAGGTTTTCGGGGGTCTGGTTTTCCGGGGTCAGTTCGGCCGTGTATTCCAAAAGGTTGAGCAGGGTGCGGCCGTCGCCCATGGCCATGTTGGCCATAAGTTCCAGACTCTCCCGGGCCAGGTCCAGGGACAGGGCCGCGGCTCCGCGTTCGGCGATGCGCAGAAGCTCGGCGTGGGACAGGGGCCGCAGGCGCAGGACATGCATCCGGGACAAAAGCTGCCTGGTCACGGAAAACGACGGGTTTTCCGTGGTGGTGGCCAGAAGCACGATTTCCCCGGACTCCAACAGGGGCAAAAAGAAGTCCTGCTGGGCCTTGGAGAAGCGGTGCAACTCGTCCAGGATCAGGATGTCGTGGCCGGGAAGGCGGGAGCGCAACTCGGCCAGGCCCGCCTCCGGGGCGCTGACCCGCAGAAAGGGCAGGCCTTTGGATTTGGCCAGGACCATGGCCAGGGTGGATTTGCCGCATCCCGGGGGCCCATAAAGCAGCAGGCTCGGCAGCCGCTTGGATTTGAGCAGGGTTTTCGCTCGCGCAAGCAAGTGGCCCTGGCCCACGAAATCGTCCAGGTTCGACGGCCGGATGCGTTCGGCCAGCGGGGTTTTGTCGGACATCACTCCTTCTCCGTCGGGTCAAGCAGGGAAAGCGACAACACCGCCAGGGCCGCCGTCTCCCATCGCAGCACCCGCTGGCCCAGGCTTGCGGCGCGAAATCCGGCGTCGCGAAAAACGCGCACCTCGTCGTCGTCAAGGCCGCCCTCAGGCCCGATCACGGCCAGTACCCGGCCGGGCGCGGTCATATCCCGCGCCGCCAGCCGCTTTCCGGCCTCGGCGTCCTCCCACAGGACATAGCGGCGGTCGCAGTTTCCACCCATGGCCGCGACCTCGGCCGCGCCGCCCGGGGCGGACAGGATCGTCGGTAGCCGGGAGGCCCCGCACTGCTTGGCCGCGGCCACGGCCTGATCGAGCCAGCCTTCCTTGGCGTCGTTCGGGACCTTGCCCTGGCTGCGCCGGGCCTGCCAGAAAACGACACCGCATGCCCCGAGTTCCACGGCCTTTTCCAGAAAATAACCGCGTCTGGCCGATTTGGCGAAGCCGACCGCCAGCCATATCTCCGTCTCGGGCTCGGGTTCCCGGCGTACGGCCAGGGGGGTAAGGCGCACCGCGTCCCGCGCGACGGCATCGATGCGAAATTCTCCGGACCGGCCCTGGCCGTCGAAGAGCCGGACCGTCTCCCCGGCCTTTTTTCGCAGCACCCGCGCCAGATGCACGGCCTCGCCGCCGGTCAGGACATACGGTTCGCGCCAGCCCTCGGGGGGAAGATGGAATGCGTCCAGTCTGGGCATAGCGGGTGGCGACAGATGTTCGCGAAGCGTTTTAAAAGTTTTCGAAAGAGGGTCCAGGGAGAGAACCTTTTTCCAAAAGGTGTTCTCCCTGGCCGCCGGAGGCCATTTCCCTTTGCCGCCTAGGCCAGCTTCATCCGAGCCGTGCCTCCCTTGTAAAAGGGCAGGTCGGTTCGGATAGCGGCGAGTTCGGTCTTGGCCGTGCGGATGGTGAACTCCGTGTTTTCGGCGGCGCCCGAATCCACGTAGGCCATGGCCACGGCATGTCCCAGGCTGGGGGCGAAGGACGCGCTGGTCACCCGTCCGACCTGCTCGCCCCCGCAAAAAACCGCGTCGTCGTGGCGGGCGCTGCGCCGTTCCGGAATGGACAAGGCCGTCAGGCGCTCCCGGATCAGCCTGGCCCCGGCGCAGCCCATGAACTCCCCGGATTTGAGCAGGCCGCCGTATCCGGCCTCGCTCGGTGTGTGGTTTTCGTCCAGATCCTGGCCGTACAGGGGATAGCCCATTTCCAGGCGCAGGGTGTCCCGGGCCCCGAGCCCGGCGGGCTTGACCCTGGGATCGGAGAGGAGTCTGTCCCATAGGGCCACGGCTTTGTAGGCCGGCAGGAAGAACTCGTAGCCGAGTTCGCCGGTATAGCCGGTGCGGCTGACCATGAGCGGGAGGCTTTCGAAGGTGGTCCAGGTGAAGTTGAAGTATTTGAGGTCGGACCATCGGCCGGACAGAAGGGCCGAGAGGACCTCGAAGGATTTCGGCCCTTGCAGGTCGATCTTGGCGGTCTGGGCCGAGATGTCCTCGAAAAGGAGCCCGGCGGGCAGAAGCGCCGTAAGCCGGGCGAAGTCCGTGGCGATCCGGGAGGCGTTGACCACGATCATGAACCGTTCGTCCTCCAGACGGTAGACGATCAGGTCGTCGATGACCCCGCCGGCGTCGTTGACCAGAAACCCGTAGCGGCATTTGCCGACGCCCAGGGTCTCCACGTCCTGGCTGACGCACCGGTTCAGGGCCTGTGCCGCGCCCGGCCCCTGGAGCGTGAATTCGCCCATGTGGCAGATGTCGAAAATGGCGGCCTGGGTCCGGGTATGGGCGTGCTCGGCCAGGATGGAGGTGTATTGCACCGGCATGGCGAACCCGGCGAAGGGTACGATTTTGGCTCCGAGGCCTTTGTGGTGTTCGGTCAGGGGAGTGCTGGTCAGATTGTCCAAGGGTAACCTCCCGAATGGCAAAGTGGTCCTTTCAGATGGAGTCGGCGGGCAGGGACAGGCTCAGCCCCTGGTCCTTTTTGGCTTTCCGGATGGACTTGAATTCATCCAGGAGCGCCACCAGCCGGCCGTAGGTTTTTTTGACGGCGAGGCCGTATTCGGAGAGCTTTTCGTCCCGGGGGCGGACGTACTTGGCCGTCAGATAACGATCGGACAGCACCTTTTCTCCGATATACAGAACCTTTTCGACAAGTATGTCGAAATAATTGACGATCTCGAATTTCAGGTCATTCATGATCTCCACGAAGATTGTCAGCATCGTCAGGTAGGAGAGACGTTCTCCCTTGTAATACCTGTCCTGAAGATCTTCAAGGTCTTTGACCTTACGCGCCTGTTGAATATAACTGTAGCGACTCCATACCTCCTGATACAAATCGCGCATTGCGTCGAAATCGTCATAGTGGTCGGCGTTGAGAAGATAGTTGTCCAGCACCTTGACAACGTTGGAATAGAATTCCCCGGAATAGCCGATGATCCTCCGCTGGTGCTTGCCGAGCCAGGAATAGAGGAATTTGAGGCGCTTTTCATGGGTGTCCGTATTATCGACCACCTCGTTTCTTTTATAGATAACCCGTCCGTTGTATTCCCCGCGCACGATGTCGTTTAAGCGCAAAAACAGGGTGTAGGTGTCCTTGATGATGTTCACCCGGGACAGCGTCGTGGCGGTCAGAGGATGGATGATTTCCTGGGAAGCCACGGACAGGGCCCGGTCCTGCCGGACGTTGTTGGGGTCGTACTTGTGCTGGCGATAGGTGACCCTGAGGATGACCACCCGTCGTGTTTTTTGGACGAAATAGTCTCCCGCCTCGAGAGTCGCCAGCAGGTCCTTGTGCAGACTGTCCACGGACACCAGGGCGATTTTTTCCACCCGGGGGTAATATTTCGCCTCCGGATGGGAAAAAAGGCTGGTGATGCACCGGTCGGTCTGGCCCAGGACCCGGACCATGAAGTCCTCCCCCATGCGGAAAAGCCTGCGGGCGAACAGAGCGGAGGAGGTGCGTCGTTCCGAGACGATGGGGAATCCGTAGAGTTCCATCAGGAACTGGTAGACGAAGGTGCGGTTGCGCTCGTATTTGCGATCGTCGCCCACGGAGAATTTGCGGATGTTCAGACCGAACCGTTTGAGTTCGGTGTCCAGGTAGGAGGGGAACGAGCAATAGACTCCGGACAGATAGAAGTCGTCGTGGCTGTCTTGGGAAAAGACATGGGCCCGGTCCATCTGGAGTATGGTGGGCAAAAGGGCGGGATAGTTTTCCAGGCTGGTGACATCGAGGTCCGAAAAGCCCACCCGGAAGTCGTCCTGGGCGATCTTGGGGAGTCTGGCGCAGAAGGCGCGTATGTTCTGTGCGAAGATGGAATGCTCAAGAGGGCATTGTTCGCGGTATTCCTCGGCGTTGTAGTCGTGGAGGCAGTGCAGGATGTCGTACTGGAAGATCTCCTGGAAGTAGCGCAGGGGTCTGGCCAGGGCCACCATGGAAAATCCGGGCAGTTCCTTGTATTCGTACAGATCGCCTTCGAAAGACGGCAAAAGCTCCCTGGTCTCCACCAGCGGATAGTCGGGATGCTCGAAATAGGGACGCAACAGGCAGTGCTTGATGTGCGCCAGATCAAGAAACCGCTTCAAATCCGGAATCGACTGAAGCCGTTTGATTTCCGTGGGCGATGCTTTTTCCGGCGTGATGGCGAAACGGAACTCGCGGACACGGCGAAAGGCTTTTTCCCAGGTAAAGGCCATGGTCCGGTCAGGTCTCCTTGCGTGGATGGATGGCCGGAGGAAGCGGGAGGGCCGCTTTCCATCCGCCGGGAAGTGGGGTATCCAGGCTGGAAGGCGGCGGGATGCGATCCCATCATCCTAACGGATATTAAGAATTTATATCTTATCGGCAGGGGAAAAGGAAGTTTTTCTTTTCGGCGTTATCGGTCGCCCCGGGGCGGCTTTTTTGAAACAGGCCATCATGTCCGACACGACGTTCTATCAAAAACTCATGGCCATGGCCCTCAACGTCTTCGACGCCTACTCGGCCGTGCTGTTCCTTCCGGAGTCCGGTTCCGAAAACTGCCGTGTGGCGGCCTACTACAGCCTTGGCGACGATGTGAGGGCCGATGTGGTCATTACCCCGGGCATGGGGCTGGCCGGCTGGATCATCCGCAACCAGAAACCCCTTCTCGTCGGCAACTTCGATCAGAAACGCGGTTTCCTCGGCTATTACGATCAAAAAGACGAAGCCCGCATCCGGGCCTTCATGGGCTGTCCCGTGCTCGAGGGCGGCGGCGCCGTCTGTCTGGACAGTCGCAAGACCTTCACCTTCGGCGAAAAGGATCAGAAAATCCTCGGCCAGTTCGCGGAAATGGCCGGCGCCCACGCCGCCTCCGAGAGGCGGAAGGCCGACGACGGCCGTGACGCCCGCTATTATCGGGCCCTGGCCGCCATCAGCGGCTTGCGCCGAACCCACCCGACCTGGCCGGCCTTTCAGTCCTCGTTGCTGCGCATCCTCTCCGAAACCAGTGGGTTCGCCTACTGCTTTCTGGCCGTACGCGACGAGTCCGGGAATTCCTATTCGCTCGACGCCATGAACCGAGGCCTTTTTGAAAATCCCCTGGACGCCCCGCGAAAATTTTCCATGGGACAAGGCCTTATCGGCTGGGTTTTCAAGAACCATTCTTCGGCGTTTGTGGGAGACGGAGAGTCGACCGCCGCTTCCACCCCGCTTTTCGGCAAGGACGTTCCCGCCGCCGAATTCCGCAGCGTCATCTGCATGCCCCTGGTCTTCGCCAAACGGACACGGGCCGTTCTGGTCCTGGCTGACGAAAGGCCCCTGGGCTTCGGTCCCGATATCAAGGGCTTCGTCCACATGGTTTCGGAATATTTGGTTCTTTTTCTGGAAAACCTGCATCTGAAAAGCCGTCTTTCCCCATCCGCGACATAGACTTTTTCCCGATTCGATTCTAACATTGCACATGGTTGGAAGCGGCCCGCAGGCATGGATCGGCGTGCGGGCGGATCGGCAAACCCGGATCGGTTTCGCGGACACGTCCTCCCCGCGCTTTTGTGTCATCGTATACATCCGGCGCAAACCGGATATCTGGCAGGAAACATGCGCAGCTTTTTTTCCCGGTTTTTCAATTTCCTCGGCAAAGATCTGGCCATGGATCTGGGCACGGCCAATACCCTTTTGTATGTGCAAAACGAGGGTATCGTGCTGAACGAACCCTCCGTGGTGGCGATCGACAACCGCGCCGGTTCCCTGGTGGCCGTGGGTACCGAGGCCAAGGAGTTCCTCGGGCGCACCCCGGACCGTATCAGGGCCATCCGGCCCATGAAGGACGGAGTCATCGCCGACTTCGAGGTCACCCGGGCCATGATCTCTTTTTTCATCCGCAAGGTGATCCAGGGGTTTCGGTTCGCCAAGCCCAAAATCGTCATCTGCGTGCCCACAGGCATCACCCAGGTGGAAAAACGCGCCGTCATCGAGTCGGCCCAACTGGCCGGGGCACGCGACGTGCGGTTGGTGGAGGAACCCATGGCCGCGGCCATCGGCGCGGGGTTGCCCATCGAGAGGCCGTCCGGGAACATGGTCGTGGACATCGGCGGCGGCACCACCGAGGTGGCGGTCATCTCCCTGTCCACCATCGCCTATGCCGAATCCGTGCGCGTGGCCGGGGACGAGATGAACGAAACCATCCAGCGATACGTCCAGGATCAGTTCCAGGTGCTCATCGGCGAAAATCTGGCCGAGGAAATCAAGATCCGGATCGGCTCCGCCATGCCCCTGCCCGAGCCCAAAAGAATGGAGGTCTCCGGGAAAAGCCTCATCGACGGCACGCCACTCAACGTCACCATCACCGACGGACATATCCGCGAGGCCATCAAGGATCCGGTGAACATCATCGTCGGCGCGGTGCTCAAGGCTCTGGAAAAGACCCCGCCGGAACTCGTGGGCGACATCGCCAAAAACGGCCTGCTTTTGGCCGGCGGCGGGGCGCTGCTGCGGGGACTCGACCAGCTCATCACCCGGGAGACCAACTTAAGCGTCTTCGTGGACGACGATCCCCTGACCACGGTGGTGCGCGGGACCGGAAAGACCCTGGACGACCGCGTCCGTTACGGCAACGTGTTCATCAACTGATCCTCATGGACGACCTGCTGGCAGCGGCCGCCGACATCGTCTGTCGGGCCGGCGACATCATCCGCGACCACTGGGACCAGCCCAAGGACATCCGGAAAAAGGGACGCATCGATCTGGTCACCCGGACCGATACGGCCGTGGAACGCTTTCTGATCGAACACCTCGGCCGCCTGCTGCCCGGCTCCACCTTCCTGGCCGAGGAATCCGCCTCCAAAACCGTCCCCGGCCCCAAAACCTGGATCATCGATCCCCTCGACGGCACCACCAACTACGCCCACGGCTTTCCCTTCGTATGCACCTCCGTGGCCCTGTGGGACGGCCAAAAGGTGGCCCTGGGCATCGTCCACGCCCCCATCCTGAACGAGACCTTCCTGGCCGCCGCCGGACGCGGCGCGACCCGCAACGACATTCCCATCCACGTCTCCGACACCCGGGACCTTCCCGACGCCCTGGTGGCCACCGGCTTTCCCTACGCCATCGAGACCCATCTCCCGAATATCCTGGCCGAACTTTCGAAGATCCTTCCCGTCACCCAGGGCGTGCGCCGCCCCGGCTCCGCCGCCCTGGACCTGGCCTATACCGCCGCCGGACGCTTCGACGCCTTCTACGAGAAGGCGCTCAACCCCTGGGATACCGCCGCCGGATGGCTCCTGGTCACCGAGGCCGGCGGCACGGTCACCCAGTACCTTCCCCACAGCCCCTATACCCTCCACGCCCCGACCATCCTGGCCTCCAACGGCCACCTGCACGCCCCCATGCTCGGCCTGTTGGCCCAGGAATGATCGGGGCTGCCGCCCCGAACCCGCCCGGGGGAAATGATTTCTCCCGATCCCCTCA
>JBMONM010000160.1:0-7986 GCA_049324675.1 Thermodesulfobacteriota bacterium | reverse complement strand
GGCCGCCGGCAGGGTCTCCCCCCTGTCCCTTTTTCGCGGCTACGCCGAGCCGCTCCCCGGCCGTCCGTCCCTTCCCGCCCTGGTCGCGGCCGGACTGTGCGCACTGGGCATCGCGGCCCTGGCCGTGGCCGTCACCGGCGACAGGCGCCTGGGCCTGGGCTTCGTGATCGCGGCGATCCTGGCCGCCCTGGTCCTGCGCCTGACCGGATGGCTGTTGCGGCGCGGCCTGTCCCTCGTCCCCCTGCCGGGCAACCCCGTGCTGGCCCTGGCCGTTTCCGGCCTGCGCCGGCCGGGCAACATCGCCCCGGGCGTGGTGGCCTCCCTGGGGCTGGGGCTGACGGTCCTGTCCGCGATGGCCCTGGTGGACGCCAATTTCACCGACCTGACCCGCCGGGAACTGCCGCAAAAGGCCCCGGCCTATTTTTTCATCGACATCCAGCCGCACCAGCTCGCCGCCTTCGAACAGACCGTCCGCCAGACCCCCGGGGTCACGGCCGTGCGGACCGCGCCCAACCTGCGCGGACGCGTCGTCAGGGTGCGCGGTGTGGACGCCGAGCAGGCCAACCTCGATCCGGACACGGCCTGGGTGGCCAGGGGCGACCGGGGGATGACCTTCTCGCGCACGCCTCCGGAAGACTCGGTCATCGTGGCCGGGAACTGGTGGCCCGAGGACTACGCCGGCCCGCCCCTGGCCTCCATGGACGCCAGGGCCGCCGAGGGGTACGGCGTCGGCGTCGGCGACGTGGTGACGCTCAACGTGCTCGGCCGGGAATTCGACGCGACCGTGACCAGCCTGCGGCGCATCAACTGGCTGTCTCTGGGCATCAACTACGTGTTCGTGCTCTCGCCCGGGACCCTGGACGGGCTGCCCATGACCTATCTGGCCACGGCCTACGCCGACTCCCCGCCGGTCGGCCCCGGCCCGGGGGCGCAAGGTCCGGACGAGGCCCTGCTGCGGGCCGTGTCCGCCCGGTTCCCCACCGTCACGGCGGTCGACGTGCGGGAGACGCTTTCGGACGTAACCGCCCTTGCGGACAAGATCTCCCTGGCGGTGACGGCCTCGGCCCTGGCCACCCTGGCCGCGGGAATCCTGGTGCTGGTCCAGACGTTGGGCGGCGCGCTGGCCGGGCGCGCCAGGGAGGCGGTGATCCTGAAGGTGTGCGGGGCCACCCGGTCCGACATCCTGGGCATGCTGGTGACGGAACAGGCCCTGGCCGGGGCCGCGGCCGGGACGGCGGCGCTTTTTTTGGGCGCGGGATTGTCGGCCCTGTTCGTGCGCGAGTACCTGGAGATTCCCTGGAGCTTCCATCCCGGCCCGGCCCTTCTGACCATCGCCCTGGCCGCCGGGCTGACCGTGGTCTTCAGCCTGACCGGCATCCTGCGGCTTCTGGGCAAAAAATCCTGGCCGTATCTGCGCAATGAATAGCCCTTGCCGCATGACAAAGGAGCGCGCCGCCGGCATCGGGCGAACCCGTTACAAAGCGATGGCCCTGCCTTCCAATGCCTCGATCAACGCCTTTTGAAGCTCTTCCAGCGCCAGGGGTTTGGCCAGGTAGCCGTCCATTCCGGCCGCGATGAATTTCTCCCTGTCGCCGGCCATGGTGTAGGCCGTGAGGGCGACGATCGGAATGTCGGCCTTGTCCCCGCCCGCCTCGCCGTTCCTGATGCGCCTTGTGGCCTCCAGTCCGTCCATATCGGGCATCTGGACATCCATCAGCACGATGTCGAAATCACCATCCCTCAAGGCGTCCAGGATCTGTCGGCCGGTCTCGACCGCAACCACCCTGTGGCCGGACTTCTCCGCCAGCCGCATCGTGGAGAGCCGATTGACCTGATCGTCCTCGGCGAAGAGGATGGAGAGCGCCCTTGGGCAATCCTCCCGGGAGGATGCGGGGGGAGGGACGGCCCCGGCGGGCTCCGCGATCCCGAACGCCACACTGAAATACACGGTCGTTCCCTCGCCGGGCACGCTCTCAACGGCGATGTTTCCCCCCATGAGGCCGACAAGGCGCTTGCATATCGACAGGCCGAGCCCGGCCCCCTGGTAATCCCGCGTATACCCCTGGTTGACCTGGGTGAATGGCGTGAAAAGCATCTCCAGCTTGTCGTCGGGAATGCCGATTCCGGTATCGGCCACGGAAAACAACACCCGGCATTCGCCGGGATTTCGCGGCGGCAAGGCATGCGCGTCGATCTCGACCCGTCCTTTCGCGGTGAATTTGATGGCGTTGCCGACCAGGTTGCCGAGCACCTGCTGCAACCGTGCGGCATCGCCCGTGAGCGTGGCCGGTATGTCGGGATCGATCCGCGCCCGGAGACCCAGCTTTTTCTCCTGTGCGGTCGGGGAAAAAAGTTGCACGACGGCGTCCATGACATCCCGCAACTCAAAGACGTTCATGGATATCTCCATCTTCCCGGCCTCCACCCGGGACAAATCAAGGATATCCGAAAGAAGCCGCGTCAGACGCTTGCATGATCGCACCGCCGTCGCGACGTACTCCTTCTGCTCGTCATCGATGGGGGTCATCCCCAACAGATGGAGCATGCCCATGATTCCATTGAGCGGGGTGCGAATCTCATGGCTCATGTTGGCCAGAAACTCGCTCTTGGACCGGTTGGCCGCCTCGGCCTGCTCCTTGGTTTTGGTCAGTTGCTCCTCCAGGGCCTTGCGCCGGCTCAGGTCGTCCACCACCCAGATGACCCCCTTGTCCAGGTCTCCGGGGTCCAGGGCCTTGCCCGACAGGATGCACCACACCGGGGTGCCGTCCTTTTTCCTGAGCCGGTATTCCACCTGGTTCTGCTCGTTCCGGGTCAGGGCCTCGTAGTAGCGCCTGCCGAATTCGACGAAGTGTTCCTCGTCGAGGTGTATCTCGCGTGTGCTGCGCCCCACCATCTCCTCAGGCGATTCGTAGCCCAGAAGGTCGGCGAGACGTTGGTTGCCCCGGGCCAGGACGCGGCCGCCCTGAAGCAGCATGATGCCCACCTGGGAGTTCTCGAAGATGCCCTCGAACTCCTGCTTGGCCTGCAGCAGGGCCTCCTCGGTCCGCCTGCGTTCGGTCACGTCGATCCCCATGCAGGTCACGTCCACGGGGTGTCCGTCGAGGTCCAGCGTCAGCACGTTGGACCAATTGATGGTCAAAAGGGAGCCGTCGCGGTGCAGGATTTCGTTTTCGTAGTTGGAGTAGCCATGGATATGTCTCTGGGCCATGGTCGTATCGAATACCCGCCTGATCTCGGATCGTATGGAGTCGGGGATGAAGATCGCGAACCAGTCCCTGCCGATCACCTCGTCGCGCTTCCAGCCCGTCAGTTTGAGAAAATGGTCGTTGGCGAAGGTGAGCTTGCCCTGCGGGTCCAGGGAGATGCCGATCTGGGGGGCGTTGGCCAGAATGTGCCGCCACTTGCTCTCGGACCTCGCCAGGGTCTCCTCGGCCCGCCTGCGCGAGGTGCTGTCCGTGATCCCCTCCAGGATCTGTATCGTGTTCCCAGCCGCATCCTTCACTGGTTGCGCGATGATCGAATACCACTTTCCGCTGTCCGGATCGTGGCGTTCGCCCCGTTCGACATGTCCCGACCGGAAGGCCCTGATCGCCGGGCATTCCGGACAAGGGTCCTCCCTGCCCGCGTAACAGGTGTGACATACGGCCCCAACCGGGGTGGGACCGGGGAACATGTTTGTTATTTTATCATTCACCCAGGCCACGGTCAGATCACGATTGATGAGGCTCAACCCCGTGTCCAGCGAGGCCAGGATGGCTTCGAGCCTGCCGCGCTCCTCCCTGATCCTCTCCTTCGCTGCGACATGTTCCGTGATATCCCGCGAAATGTGCAAAATCCCGATGACCTCCCCCTTCTCGCCGCGTCTCGGATGGTAGCCGACACTCATGCAGCGCCGACCCATGGCCGGGAAGTCGAACCACATATCGTAGACCACATCCTCACCGCTCAAACAGCGCTCAAGGTAGGGCTTCATCCGTTCGACCACATCCGCCGGGAGAAGATCGGCGGGGGTGAGGCCGATCAACTCCCGCCTGCCTATGCCCAGGTACCGCTCATACGCCGCGTTCACGGCCTGGTAGGCGAAATTGCGGTCAAGGAAGGAGGCGGGGTAGGGAGACGCGTCAAAAAACGCCTCGAACTCAACGCGTCCGGTCGAGGCGGCATGAGGCCCTTGACCGGCTTGCCGGCGCGCCAACCGCTCACGCAGGGCCCGCAGTTCCGTGACCAGCTCCTCCCTGGTCTTTCCTTCATCCCTATCCATACCCTTCTCCACGCGGCCCAGGTCGGGAGGACGGTGGCCCACCTGAGAAATCAGCCCGCCGATGATCACGCCACGCATCGCGTCAACACCGCTCTCTCCAGGACCACATGCAACAGGGTCCTGGTTTCCATGCCCATGCACTGGGGGTCCGAATCTTCCCTATCACACAAAAAAGCAGAATTCTTCGACCATGTCCAGATCACAAGGATTCAGGCCGGGACGGCCGGCAGGAAATCCTTGTGTCCGCTCCCTTCGCGGCATGGCCGCTCTTGCCGATCGGCAGCCCCTTCGACGTTCCACGCCGAGGCACGCGGGGGATACGGCCCCCCGGGGGTATTGAAGGTCACCAGTGCACCTGATACTGAATCCTTGGGACAACCGGTGACTTCGACGGCAGGGCCGCGACAGGAATTCTTGAATATGAACCGGGACATAAACAGCGCCAACGGATGGGTGACGAGGGTCGTGCCTTTCGATGTGCATCTGTCTATGAAATATTTCGGGCGATGAGCCTGGGCGTACAGCACGCCCATGGACGCAAATCGCTCAGGTCAGGTTAAAATAAGGAGGAATGACATGGAGATTCCAAGCAAATCTAATCCTCGATGGTCAGAAATCGTGACCGGCAAGAAAACGTATCAACTGAAATTTCTTGCAGCCAAGATTCTGCTTGGGCGACTGGTTGCTTCCGTGCAAAGCGATGCTTCTCAAGCGAATATTGCTTCCTGCGCCGAACAGCTGCATGGCCTGTATACGAAGAATGCCGGCTCGCCGTCTGCCCAGGAAGACCTCAAAACCATTTTCGGATAAGGAGGCACCATGCGCCAGAATATCATGAATATTTCCGAAACCGCGAAGGCCATCGAGGCTGGCAGGATTCTTCTTCTGGCGGGCGATGAGAAACTTCTTGCCCAGTTGCCCAAAGGCAAATGGGTGGGTGGAACGATCCCCTACTTCATTTCCGAGCAGCAAGGCGGAGTAAGCACCCGGGAAAAAATATTCGTCACCGACATCACGGACGTTGCGCAAAGCGTGGAGGTCGCCGTGCGTGACGCCGGCAGCCTGGCCAAAATCTACAGCGAAGGCCCGAAAAACGGCTTCAGCTTCATCATCATACCGGCCTTGAGCAATGCCCATCTCTCCTTCGCCTTAAACGCCCCCAGCTACGAGGATTTCGGGGTCCGTCCGCTCATCGGGTGGATTTCCGGGGTGCATTTGGACGATTTGGGGAAAGTTTCGCCCAAGGTCTTCAACGGCATGACCAGGCAAGCCCACGAGCAGGAGGCTGTGGTCCTGCAAGCCACGCTTCCGTCAAACACGGTGGCGGAGGTCGGCATCGTCAATCTCTTCGAGCAGGGCTCGGGCGACGTACTGACCTTCCCCAGCGACGGCTTCTCGGCCAAGGACGTCATGGTCAATGGCGAGACGATGCATTTCGCATCCTACATCACCAAAAACAAGCTCGACACCAAACTGCCCCTGGTGGCCGACTATTACGGGGCCATGATAAACACCAGTTTCCAGGGCATCGACGAGAGCACGGGCGAGGTCAAGTTCTACGCCCCGGTGTTCACGGGCATCCGCTACAAGCATGCCAAACCCGTGGCCGACTATCAGGCCGCCTTCAAGTCCGTCCTGGAAACCAACTGCGCGGTCTCCGAAGACAAAATCGTTTTCTCGTGCAACTGCATCCTCAACTATCTCTATTCCGGACTGGAGGGCAAGACGACCACGCCATTCGCCGGCCCGGTGACTTTTGGGGAAATCGCCTATCAACTGCTCAACCAGACCTTGGTCTATCTCGAGGTTCACGACATCTAGGCGTCGCGGGTCCCTTCCCGCAAAGGCGGGCCGTCAGGCCCGCCTTTGCGGTATCTCGGGCCGCGTTGGGACAGCGGGGCATACGAATGCCATCGCCAGGCATCATCCATGCAACATGCCTGCAACGTACGTTTTTATCTCATCACGGACACGTCGATAAAGTCCCGACGTTTCCTCTTCCGTGGCCGCATCCCTTGCCAACGCCGGCGGATCGTCGAAGCCGGCATGGATGCGTCGGACATTGCCCGGAAAATACGGGCAGTTTTCATTGGCGTGGCCGCACAGGGTGACGATGATGTCGAATTCCCGGGTCGGAAGCTCGTCCACGGTCTTGGACGACTGGCCGGAGATGTCCACCCCGGCCTCGGCCATGACCTTCACGGCCAGCGGGTCGAGGCCGTGTTTCTCCACGCCCGCGGAATACGCCTCCAGATCGGGTCGCAACGCACGGGCGAACCCCTCCGCCATCTGGCTGCGGCAGGAGTTGCCGGTACACAGGAAAAGCACTTTTTTCTTCGGCTCCATATTCCGTCCTGGTTACGGCTTGCGGCTGACGTAGCGCACGCCGCCAAGCGTCCGCACGGCATGGGGGAAGAACTTTTTCCTGAAAGAAAGGGCCACGCCCACCAGGGAGATGAGCACCGGAACTTCCACCAGGGGGCCGATGACGGCGGCGAAGGCCTCGCCGGAGTTGATGCCGAACACGGCGATGGCCACGGCGATGGCCAGCTCGAAGTTGTTGGAGGCGGCGGTGAAGCTTAGGGTCGCGGCCTGCTCGTAGGTGGCTCCGGCCTTGTGGGACAGGAAGAAGGACACCAGGAACATGACCAGGAAATAGATGGTCAGCGGTACGGCGATGCGGATGACGTCAAAGGGCAGCTGCACCACCTTCTCGCCCTTGAGGGAGAACATGACCAGGATCGTGAACAGCAAGAAAACAAGGGTCAGGGGGCTGATCCTCGGGATGAACACCCGCTCGTACCAGTCCTTGCCCTTGATCCTGAGCCCGACGAACCGGGTCAGCATGCCCGCCAGGAACGGAATCCCCAGGTAGATGAACACGCTTTCGGCGATCTGGCCCATGGAGATGTCCACCACCACGCCGGAAAGCCCGAACCATCCCGGCAGGACGGTGATGAAGATGTAGGCGTAGGCCGAAAAGAACAGCACCTGGAAGATGGAGTTGAAGGCCACCAGTCCGGCGCAGTATTCGCTGTCGCCCTTGGCCAGGTCGTTCCAGACGATGACCATGGCGATGCAGCGGGCCAGGCCGATGAGGATCAGCCCAACCATGTAGTCGTGGTGGCCGGACAAAAAGGCGACGGCCAGCCCGAACATGAGGACAGGGCCGATGATCCAGTTCTGGATAAGTGACAGGGCCAGCACCCGGACGTTGCGGAAGACCTGGTCGAGTTCCTCGTATTTCACCTTGGCCAGGGGCGGATACATCATGAGGATGAGCCCGATGGCGATGGGAATGTTGGTCGTGCCCGCCTGGAAGGCGTCGATGACGTCTTTGACGCCGGGATAGAGATAGCCGCCCCCCACACCAAGAAACATGGCCAGAAAAATCCACACCGTCAGGTACCGGTCCAGGAAGGACAACCTCTTTGCCACGGAATCGGTCATATGCCGCCCCCTTGTCTCGCGGTATCGGATTCTGCGCATGCGGCGGCGGTCTTCGCCTTGAGATGGGCGCAAAGCCTGTCGTAATCGTCCCGGGCGGCGGGATGGCCGGGCAGAGCCTCCCGTAGTGCCGTCAGCACCCGGCGCTGGACCACGTCCGCCGGTTCGGCCAGCCGGTAATACACCCACTTCCCCTTCCGCCTCCCGGACACCCAGCCGGAATTGTCCAGGTAGGCCAGATGCCGCGATACCCGGGACTGCGGCAGTCCAAGGGCCGC
>JBMONM010000159.1:0-7989 GCA_049324675.1 Thermodesulfobacteriota bacterium | reverse complement strand
AAGGACCCATTTATGGGTAGTTAGGAGCCAACGCAGAAGTCGGAACATGCGCTCTTAAGAGTGCTGCTGATATCAGGCCCTTATAGGGCCAGAGCAAACCGCCCCTTGAAGGGGCGGTTCTGATTTGAGCAGTGATGCGGCATGGTTTTCGTTTCCGCGGGCGCTCATGGCGCCTTTGTGTCCTCGCCGTCTGGCCGGCAGGCTGCGGCCGCCTGTGCCGACGGGCGCAACTCCCGTCTCGGGCGGTTTCCGGCCCGTGGCGGACGAGGCGGGACCGTATATCCCGGTGCCTATCGCCGCGTGACAAATGGTGGTAAAACCACATGGACGCGCACGCCCATCCATGGAGGTGCGCGGACCGGTCCTGTCGGAGCCCGCCAAAGGCAAAGGAGGAGGCATGGCCAGACAACTGCACCTGGAAGTGGTGACGCCCGACCGCCAGGTCATCGGTAAGCCCGTTGATTACGTCGGCGCGCCCGGACTCCTCGGCGAATTCGGTATCCTGCCCGGTCACGTGCCCTTTTTGTCCGCCCTGGGCATCGGGAGTCTGCACTACAAGCTTGCCGGACGGAATTACTACGTGTTCGTCTCCGGCGGATTCGCCGAAATCTCCGGGGACAGGGTCATGGTCCTGGCCGAGGTGGCGGAACTGCCCGAGGAAATCGATGTGGACAGGGCCAAACGGGCCAGGGAAAGGGCCTTGCACCGCCTGGAATCCGAACGCCGTGAGCGCGTGGATTACGCCCGGGCCAAGGCCGCCCTGCAGCGGTCCATCATGCGCATGAAATGTCGGGAGGAGTCCAGGCTGGCGGGCACGGGGGGCATGTAGCCTCCCCGGACGCAAGGAGAAAGGCATGTTCGATGGAGTCGGCGCGCTGGTTCTGGCCGCCGGAAAGGGGACCAGGATGCATTCCCGGGTTCCCAAGGTGTTGCGGACCCTTCTCGGGGAGCCCATGCTGGCCTACGTCCTCAAGTCCCTCGCGCCGGTCTGCGGGGACAGGACGCACGTGGTGGTGGGATACGGCGCGGCCGACGTGCGTCGGATGCTCCCGGGCATGGCGGAGCGCTTCGTGGAGCAGGTCGAACAGCACGGCACCGGGCACGCCCTGCAATCGGCCTGGCCGGTCCTGACCGCCGCCGGGTATGGGCATGTGCTGGTGGTCAACGGCGATGTGCCGCTTCTGACCACGGACATCATTGCGGGATTCGTGGAAGAGGCCCTGGCCGATCAGGCCGATGTGGCCTTCGCCTCCATCGAGATGGACGATGCCGGGGCCTACGGCCGGGTGGTGCGCGCGCCCGAAGGCGTGCGCATCGTCGAGGCCAAGGATTACGACGCCCCGCGTCACGGTCCGGCCACCGGCGAGGTCAACGCCGGGATGTATCTTTTACGCGTGCCGGCGGTGGGTCCGCTTTTGCCGCTTCTGCGCAACGACAACCGCGGCGGGGAATACTACATCACCGATCTGGTGGGGATGGCCGGAGAGGCCGGGCTTCGGGTGAGGGCCGTGAATCGGGGCCGGGAGGCCGCGCTTTTGGGCGTCAATTCGCCGCGCGAGCTGGCGGCCGCCGAGGAGGCCCTGCGCCGGGGCATCGTGGAGGCCCTGTTCGAGCGGGGTGTTTTGATTCGCTGCCCGGACCAGGCCCGGATCGGCCCCCTGGTCGAGGCGGCTCCGGGCGCGGTCGTGAGCGGTCCGTGCGAGATCTACGGCAGAACGACCCTTGGGGCCGAAACGCGGGTGGGCTCCCATGTCTGGATGCGCGATTGCGTCCTTGAGGCCGATTGCGAGATCCTGCCGTTTTGCCATCTGGAAGGGGCCCAGGTGGGGCCGGAGTGCCGGGTCGGGCCGTTTGCCCGCCTGCGGCCCGGGGCCGTCCTGGAACAGGACGCCCGGGTGGGCAATTTCGTGGAGGTCAAGAAATCCGTGCTGCGCCGCGGGGTCAAGGCCGGACACTTAAGCTATCTGGGGGACGCCGACGTGGGCGCCGGCACCAACATCGGGGCCGGGACCATCACCTGCAACTACGACGGAACGAGCAAGCACGCCACCACCATCGGCGAGGAGGCCTTCATCGGCAGCAACACGGCCCTTGTGGCCCCGGTGACTGTTGGGCGCAACGCCCTTGTCGGCGCGGGCTCGGTCATCACCCATGACGTGCCCGATGGAACCCTGGCCGTGGCCAGGGGGCGGCAGACGAATCTGAGGCGGCGGGTGAAGTCGTCTTGATTTCCTCGGCGGAAGAGGCTAGGGATTTTGGGTATGGACATTTTTGAAGCCCTGGAAGATCGCGTGGATCGTCTTCTGGCCAGGATCAAGGCCCTGGAGGCGGAGAACGTGTCGCTCAAGGCCGAACTCGACAAGGAGCGGCAGGACCGTGACGCGATCACGGCCAGGGTTGATTCGCTTTTGAAAAGGATTCAGGAGGAAATCGCCTGAGGCCCGCCGGGGCGATCCGGCCCGGGATGTTCGCTTGAAAAGCCCGGCGGGAAAATGTTGCAATGCCCAGCTACAACCTGGAGATCTTGGGTTTTACGCTCTCGTTCAAGACCGACGCGGAACCGGATCGCGTCGAGGCCGCCAAAGTCATGGTGGAGGAACGGTGCAAACTGCTCGGATCGGGCGGGAAGGCGCTCGGCAAGGAGAAGCTTTTGGCGTTTGTGGCCCTGGGATTGGCCGACGACGTGCTTATGTCCAATCAAAGGCTCGGCGAACTTATGGAACGCGCCGACACGCTTTTGAAGAAAATAGAAGGGTGACCCCGCTGTGGCGGGCATGATGGCAAAAAGAAACGTTTCCCTGGAGTGTGCGTGATCGACGATTCGTTTTTGAGCCGATACTCAAAAATAGGATGCCGCGTGTTACGGCCGGTGTGCGGACCCGGAAATCCCGGGGGGCCTTATGGTCGTACCTTGGCGTCCACCTTGGAAACAAGGTTCAAAAAAATTGTCGACACGGCTCTCCGGGGATAATCTTTTTACAGCCCGGGAGAAAAGCCCGAACTGCCCGTCCCGCGGACGGGCACGACGTGCCGAGAAACACCGGATTGTCGCCGGAAATGCCTGACCCCGCGGGTTGAGCCCCGCACGAGCGCCGCCTCATCTTCTCCTTCCGCCTTCATCGTCGGATCCGCTTCCGGTTTATGCGGAGTTTTTCCGCTTTGAAGGAGCCGCCATGGATTTTTCCACCGTTTTCATTGTGGTCGTGTCGTTGTGCGCCGGAGGCGCCGGGGGCTACTACCTCTATCAGTTCATCTCCCAAAAGACCCTCAAGGAATCCCGCAGCCTGGCCGACCGCATCCTTGAGGAGGCCAAGAAAGAGGCCCAGGCCCAGAAAAAGGAGTTTCTGGTCCAGGCCCAGGACGACCTCTACCGTCAGAAAAAGGAACTGGAGAACGAATACAAGGAGCGGACCCAGTCCCTGGAGGGCAAGGAAGCCCAGCTTGCCCGCAAGCAGGAAAAGCTCGAGGAAAAACAGGAACAGATCGTGGCCAGGGAGAGCGAGCAGCTCGGCACGGAAAAGCGCCTGGCCAACCTGGAGCGCACCCTTTCGGAGAAACAGGAACAGCTCGACAGGGCGGCCGAAGAGCATTTGCAGCGTCTTCAGGAGGTCTCCGGGCTGACCGCTGAAGAGGCCAGAAAGCTTGTCCTGACCGAGATCGAAAGCCGCACCCGGCACGAGGCGGCCAAAATGATCCGCCAGATCGAGATGGAGGCCCGGGAGACCGCGGATAAAAGCGGCAAGAAGATCCTGGCCCTGGCCATCCAGCGCTATGCCGGGGATTTCGTGGCCGAACAGACCGTCACCGCCGTGACCCTGCCCTCCGAGGAGATGAAGGGCCGCATCATCGGCCGCGAGGGCCGCAACATCAGGGCCCTGGAGGCGGCCACGGGCGTGGACCTGATCATCGACGACACCCCCGAGACGGTCATCCTTTCGGCCTTTTCCCCCATCCGCCGGCAGGTGGCCAAGATGGCCCTGGAGCGTCTGATCACCGACGGCCGCATCCATCCGGCCCGCATCGAGGACATCGTCAAGAAGGTCGAACAGGAATTCGAGGTCAAGCTGCGCGAGATCGGCGAACAGGCCACCTTCGACATCGGCGTGCACGGCATCAATCCCGAGCTGGTCCGCCTTCTCGGGCATCTGCAATACCGCACCAGCTATTCCCAGAACGTGCTCCAGCATTCCCTGGAGGTCTCCACCCTGTGCGGCATCATGGCCTCGGAGCTGGGGCTCGATGTCAAAAAGGCCAAGCGGGCGGGGCTGCTGCACGACATCGGCAAGGCCGTGGACCACGAGATCGAGGGGCCGCACGCGGTCATCGGCGCCGATCTGGCCAAGAAATACGGGGAGGGCGCGGACATCATCCACGCCATCCAGGCCCACCACGAGGACGTGCCGCCCAAGTCCATCCTGGCCATTCTGGTCCAGGCCGCGGACAGCCTCTCCGGGGCCCGGCCCGGCGCCCGCAAGGAGCTTCTCGAAAGCTACGTCAAGCGCCTGGAGGAGCTCGAGAACCTGGCCACGGCCTTCGACGGCGTGTCCAAGGCCTACGCCATCCAGGCCGGCCGCGAGATACGGGTGGTGGTCGATTCCGACGCCGTGGACGACGACAAGACCTTCCTTCTGTGCAAGGACATCGCCAAGCAGATCGAGGACAATCTCACCTATCCGGGGCAGATACGGGTCACGGTCATCCGCGAGCGTCGGGCCGTGGGCTACGCGAAATAGGGTGGCCGCAAACGGAGCGCGGGCCTGCCCGGCCGCGCGGCAGAACCGGAATCCGGCCATGCCCCGGACCTGGGAAAGGATTTCTCATGCGCATTCTTTGTCTTGGCGACATCGTCGGCCGGCCGGGCCGCGACGCGGTCATCGCCGGACTCTTCCGCCTGCGGCGGGAGCTTGACGTCGACGTGGTGATCGCCAACGGCGAGAATGCCTCGGGGGGGCTGGGAATCACGGTCAAGGCCGCCTCCCAGCTGCTTTCCGGCGGCGTGGACATCCTGACCTCCGGCAATCATGTCTTCAGGCACAGGGAGATCCAGGCTTTTTTCGAGACCAGCGACCGGCTCTTGCGGCCGGCCAACTATCCCGCCGGCACTCCCGGCGCCGGGATGGGCGTCTACCGCTTCGAGGACAAACCCCCCGTGGCCGTTATGAACCTTCTCGGGCGCACCTACATGGACAGCCTGGACTGCCCCTTCCGTGTCGCCGACGAGGTCATCGGGCGCATCCCGGGCGACGTGACCGTGCGCATCCTGGACTTTCACGCCGAGGCCACATCCGAGAAAAAGGCCATGGCCTACTACCTGGACGGCCGCATCAGCGCCCTGTGCGGGACGCATACCCACGTCCAGACCAGCGACGCCCATATCCTGCCCCACGGCATGGGCTACATCACCGACCTGGGCATGAGCGGACCGGTCCGCTCGGCCATCGGCATGGACCCCCAGGCGGTCATCAGGCGTTTCGTCACCGGCATGCCCCAGCGATTCGTCCTGTCCAAGGGGCCCGTGGAACTCCAGGGCGTCCTGCTCGATATTGACGCCGGGACGGGGAAGACCGTACACATACAGGGCTGGCGGCACGCCTGCCAGGGATAGACGGCCATTCGCCCTTCGAGCGGAGGCCGGGGAGCGGACATGAAAATTTTCGCCTACGGGCTGCGGCTTCTCCACCCATGCGCCGCCGCGGCGGTGTTCCTGCTTTTTGTCGGGCAGGCGTTGGCCGCCGGTCCGGACCGGCAGTCGGTGTACCTGACCGTGGCCGGTCCTCTGGAGGTCATTCGTCAGGGAGCGGATCATGTGGTCAGGCTTCGCGGCGCGGCCATCTATCAAACCACGGGCGAGCCGCTTACGGCCCAGTCCTACATGAGCGTGGGCGAGCCCGACGACGGCTTCGACGCCGTGCTGTTGCGCCGGGGGTTGGGGAACGTGGACTGCCCTGTGGTCTATGATCTGATCACGGTGGGAGCGGACGGCAAAAGCGCCCTGGTGCAAAGCTTCAACACCTGCTCGCGGCTCGTGGACGCGCGGGCCGTGGGAGACCAGCTCTTCTTCGTCCTGGAGACCAAGGCCGGCAAGACCGAGGTCCTGGAATACAACGACGAGGATCGCAAACGGTCGGTGCCGGTCAAGCTCAAAAAATCCGCCCTGCCCAAGACAGAAACCCCCAACTGAACCGGATCGTACTCATGCCCCGCGTCCTTTTGCCCTTGATCATGGTCCTGGCCGTGCTGGCCGCCTCCTGCGGGTCGGATCCGGTCATCTACGACTGGCAAAAACCCCATGACACCTATCAGGTCGGGGCCTTCACCAAATCCGTGAACGCCGAGGAACTCAAGGAAAAGCTCGCGAAAAACGGTTTTACCTCGCGCATCGAGACGGAAATAAAAAACGGCGTGTTCTACCTGAACGTGCTTGTGGACGTGTACAGCCCCGTTCCCGGCGTGGAGCAGAAGCTTGAGCGCATAAGCGGCGCCAAGCCCCTCCTGCGCTCCAAGGCCCGGGTGGACGCGCCCGCCACAACCCCGGCCGGCTGATTCCCGCAGTGTCCCCGCGACACGCCCACCCCTGACCATCGGACGGCAAAGACGTCCCGCAACACCAATGGATTGCCCTCATGTCCCAGAACATCTTCGATGAACTGTCCTGGCGCGGCCTGGTCAACCAGGTCTCCGACGCCGAAAACCTCCGCGAACACCTGGATACCCCCGGCCGCACCCTCTATTGCGGCTTCGATCCCACGGCCGAGAGCCTGCACATCGGCAACCTCGTCCCCCTCCTGGGACTGTTGCGTTTCGCCCTGGCCGGCCACAAACCCCTGTTTTTGCTCGGCGGCGCCACCGGCCTTATCGGCGATCCCAGCGGCAAGGACAAGGAACGCGTCCTGCGGGACGCCGCAACCGTCGAGGCCGCGGCGGAAAAGATCAAGGCCCAGGCCATGGGCTTCTTCGATCGTCTGGGAGCGGGAGGCAAGGTCGAGGCCGTCAACAACCTGGACTGGACCAGGAATCTGTCCATCATCGATTTTTTGCGCGACGTGGGCAAGCACTTCACGATCAACTACATGCTGGCCAAGGAATCCGTGAAGGGCCGCATCAACCGCGAGGAGACCGGCATCTCCTACACCGAGTTCAGCTACATGATCCTGCAGGCCTACGATTTCCGGCATCTCTCGAGGACGCGTGGCTGTACCTTGCAGATCGGCGGCGGCGACCAGTTCGGCAACATCACCGCCGGCCTGGAACTGATCCGGCGCACCCGGCCGAGCCCGGCCTACGCCCTGACCTTTCCGCTCATCACCACCGCCTCGGGCGCCAAGTTCGGCAAGAGCGAGAAGGGGGCCATTTTCCTCGACCCTTCCCTGACCTCGCCCTACGCCTTCTACCAGTACTGGTTCAACACCGACGACCGCGATGTCGTGAACTACCTCAAGTACTTCACCCTGCTGGACCAGGAGACCATCGACGGCCTGGCCATCGAGCGCGACGACAATCCCCACCTGCGCCAGGCCCAGAAACGCCTGGCCCTGGAAGTCACCACCATGATCCACGGGGAAACCGAAACCAGAAAGGTTCTGGACGCCAGCCAGGCCCTTTTCGGCGCCGGCGATCTCGCGTCCGCCGATCCGGCCACCCTGCGCGCCGCCCTGGAGGCCGCTCCCACCCGTGTCTACCCTTCCCTGGATCAGATTCCGCCCCTTCCCAGGCTCCTGGCCGACCTGGGCCTGTGCCCCTCCAACTCCCAGGCCCGCAAGGACCTCAAGGCCGGAGCCATCTCCATAAACGGCCAGCGCGTCACCGCCGAGGACCACGCCTATTCCCCCGGGGAACTCCTGGGAGGTCGGATCCTCCTGGTGCGCAAGGGCAAGAAGAACTACGGCGTGGTGACGTTGGGATAAGATGAGGCGTTTCCGGGGGAATCATTCCCCCCGGACCCCCTGGTTCCGGGCGCCCCGCGCGCTTTTACGCAGAGCGCAAAAGCGC
>JBMONM010000158.1:0-8078 GCA_049324675.1 Thermodesulfobacteriota bacterium | reverse complement strand
GGCTATTCGTCGCGGCGGAATTTGGAAAATTCGTCGTAGGCCCGGCTTTTGGCCCGGTTTTTTCCCTTGATCTCGTCGAGGAGCGAGCCCCTGAGGTCGCTTACGTCCACGAGCCCGGATCGGGATTTGGCCGGTCTGGCCTGGGTGAAGGACTGGCCCAGGTCCTGGAGGTCCCGGGGGGTGAGGGGGCCTGGGGCGGGTTGCGGTCCGGGGACGAGAGGTTCCGGTTCCAGGGTGAATTCGGGTTCCGGCTCGGGAGGGGCGTCCAGGTCGGCGGGCGGCCCCATGCGGGGAGCGGCGAAGAGGGCCGATGTGGAGAGAAGGGCGCGGAGTTCCCGCAACTCGGCGAGCATTTCCTTCTGTGTCGTCAGAATTTCGCGCAGGATGGTCTCCATGCGGAGGGTGTAGCACGGACGGCCAGGAGGGTCCAGGGACGCGGGAGGAGGTTGCTCCCGGAGATCAAGGGAGTTGGGACACCATGAGGTTCGGGGTCGGTTCGGCGAGGGCGGCCAGGCAGACATCGGCCAGCCGGTTGGCGCCGGCCGGCGCCAGATGGACCCCGTCGGGGGTGCGCAGGCGGGTTGCCTTCGGGGTGGCGGCGAACTCCAGGTACCTGCCCTGGGGATCGGCCAAAAGGCCCCATACGTCCACGAAGCGGCATCCGGGGATGCGGCTGATTTCCTGGGCCAGGGCGGCGTTGACCACGGGCAGGTCCCGGGCCAGGCCCGGATCGGCCATGATCGGCGCGCCGACCCAGATGACCCGGGCCGAGGGATTGAAGACCCGGGCGATCTCCACCAGACGCGCGGCCCTGCGGCGGTATTCCGCGGCCCATGCCGGGGTGCCGAAGGCGGCGGATTTTCCCGAGGCCAGGCGCACGGGCTTGTTGTCGTTGGCCCCGATCATGACCACCACGATGTCGGCCCTGGTCTGGCCGGCCATGCGCTCCATGGTGGCCTCCCAGTCGAAAAAGTCCGGACGGGCGAGGCCGCTTGAGACCTTCCCCATGCGGGCGAAGGCCAGTCCGGGGGTTCCGGCCAGGCGGCGCTCCAGGACATCGGCCAGAGAGATGGACAGGGAGTCGCCGACGACCAGGAGGCTGATCCCGCCTTCGGGCTGCTGGGCGGGGGCGACGCGCCCGGGAGGCGTCGTCGGGGTTCGGTGCGATGCGGCCTGTTGCAGGCGTGGCGGTTCGTGTTTGGGCGGCGTCGCTTTCAGAACGTGCGGATCGGGGGCGGTCCGGGAAGCGGTCGCGGATGTCGGATGCGGACGCGGCGGTTCATTGACGGCGAACACCCTGGTCCGGCGTCCGTCCTGGAGGCCGGGCACAAGGGCGGTGCGGCGGACCGGGATCGGATGATCCAGGGGATGCAGGGCATTTCTGTCCGCGGGCAGGCGCACGGTGTGCGGCGCGACGGGCAGGCGCACGGCGTTTCCCGCGATCCGGCGCTGGAGCGGCGCGTCCCGGCTCAGGCTGACCGGGAAGGGGAAATCCGTGTCCGGCGGGCGCATGGACAGCAGGTCGTCCGGGGCCGCCGCAAGGGCCAGGACAAGGACCAGGAACAGGGCGGCTGCTCCAGCCGGAAAGGTCGGTCTGTGCTGCTTGTCCATATGTATGATTGATGACAACGCGCCATGACCCGGGAATTCGGGAACCGGGCGTTTTCTTGGGTGTGTGCAAGGCTCGGGCCGAAAGATGATGGAAGGAAATTAATGTGTGAATACGATAGGATGCTGTAGAAAACATCCTCCCGGTAAATGATGACGTCGGCTTTTTGGCGCTGATGGCGGTTGTCATTTCCCCGGCCCCGTTTTACGATCCGTTTGTGCCTGGAAAATGCGGCGGAGGATGAAAAATCAGTTACATGAATCCCACAAGTTTTGAATTCGCGCTTTTCTTCCTCCTGGTCCTGCCGCTGAATTGGCTCCTGCGGCCTTACGATTTCGCCTACCGGATTTTCCTTCTGGCCGCGTCCTATGTTTTTTACGCCTCGTTCAACCTCAAGTTCGTCCTTATTCTTTTCACGTTCAGTTTTCTGACCTGGTTTTTCGCCATCATATTCCGCGAGACGGCGGACAGGCGGTTCCGGAAGTTCTGCCTGGTCCTTTATCTTTTCATTTCATTGGGGATTCTTGTCTTTTTCAAGTACTATGAGATGCTTTATCTCTCCCTGGACTACATCCTGGGAATCTTCAAGGCGGCCAACCCGGTGCCGTTCATGGACGTGTTTTTGCCCATAGGCATCTCATTTTTCACCTTTCAGGGGTTGTCCTACGCCATCGACGTCTATCGGGACGAGAAAAATGTGGTCAAAAACCCTTTGGATGTCTTCATTTTCATCTCATTTTTCCCGACCATCCTTTCCGGACCGATACTTCGGGCCAAGCAGTTCATCCCCCAATTGAAGTCCAAGAGCTTGGCCCAGCTGGATGTGAGCTCCGGTTTCTATCTGCTCGTCAGCGGGCTGTTCAAGAAACTGGTCATTTCCAGCTACCTCTCCGAGCACATCGTGCGCCAGGTTTTCGCCGCGCCGGAGGGTTTCTCCTCCCTGGCCGTGCTGGTCGGCGTGGTTTCCTATTCCATACAGATCTATTGCGACTTTTCCGGCTACACGGACATGGCCAGGGGCATAGGCCGGCTTTTGGGTTTCGAACTGCCCGACAACTTCAACGCCCCCTATGCGGCCCCGAACCTGCGGGATTTCTGGCACCGCTGGCACATCACCTTTTCCACGTGGCTTCGGGACTATCTGTACATCCCCCTGGGCGGGAACCGGAAAGGCCGGTTCCGCAAGTACGTCAATCTGGTCATCACCATGGCCCTGGGCGGGCTGTGGCACGGCGCGGCCTACAATTTTCTGGTCTGGGGCTTCATCCACGGTTTCGGCCTGGTCGGCGTGCATCTGTATCTCGACCGGAAGTCCCGCAACCATACCGGGGAAAAGGCCGGTGGATTTTTTTCGGCGGTGTCGGGCCTTTTCGGCAGGGCGGTCACCTTCGGCTACGTGACCCTGGCCTGGGTGTTTTTCGGGGCCGAGGACGCGGGCAAGGCCGTGGACATCCTGGCCCGCATGGCCGATCTGGATCCCGAGGGCGTGGCCGCGGGACTGATCCCGGTGGGACTGGTGGCGCTGGTCCTGGTCACCCAGATCTCCCGGTTCGACGCCCGGCGGGTCTACGACCGTCTGGTGCGCCCCCTCCCCGCGCCGATCCAGGGCGCGGTCCTTGGCCTTGTGGTTGCGGTCATCCTCAAGCTCGGTCCTGACGGCGTGTTGCCCTTCATTTATTTTTCTTTTTAGACCAATCGGCATCGTTCTTGCTTTCCTCGGCGTCCGGACGCGTTTTTTATCGTTGTCGCCCCTTGCGAAAAATGTCCCGTTTTTGGTAGAAGGGAAGTTCAGAATGGATGTTTGGCCTCAACGGTTTTGAAATGACGCCTAACACCATGAAATAGTTCGTTTTTATTTTTTGCATGGGTGTATGGGACAAAATGTGGCCTGCTTCGTCCGGACGGGGCGGGATGATTATGTTTGTTACATTTTCATCCCGCGGTTCCGTCACGGTGGCGCGGACGGCGGTGTTTCCGCCAGGCGTACCCGTTCCGGAGTGGGCCTGTGTTTATTGAGGAGAGTGGCGTCCGTTTCGTAGAACAGCGGCCGATCTGATATCATCGGCATGCGGGCCGTGTCGGCCCGGCGGGATCAGCCGCTTCATCGCCGCGCGAAAACATGTTCGCGCCCGCATCGTCGAGGTGACGCATGCATCGAAAAGGACCAAGTCTGCTTGTCGTTTTGTTGGTGATGGCCCTGGCCCTGCCGTTCGTTCCCGCGGGGCTTTTGGCCTCGGTTTCGGCGGAACCCGAATCCTCCAGCCTGGAACGGTCGGCTCCGGACCACCGGGTGGTGGTCATCGGCGACTCCCTGTCCATCGGCCTCGGCAAGGAAATCGAGCGCGTCTTCGCCGCGCGCGACGACGTGGCCCTGACCCGGCTGGGCAAGGTCTCGAGCGGACTGGTCAAGCCGGATTTTTTTGACTGGGAGAAAAACGCGGCCCGGCTCGGCGAACAGACCCGGCCCGATGCGATCGTGATCATGATCGGGGCCAACGACAACAACAATCTCGTCTCGCCGGAGGGCCGCACCGTCTATTTCACGGATTCCGCCTGGGACGAGGCCTATGCCGCCAGGGCGGCCCGGCTCGTGGATGCCTGCCGGGCGCATAATCCCGAGGCCCGCGTCTATTGGGTGGGGGTGCCGGTGATGGCCGATCCCACCCTCGACCGCGACGTCCGGCGCATCAATGCCGCCCTGGAGACCATGTGCGGCCGCACGCAACACTGCACCTTCATCGACACCCGGGGTGTCCTGGCCGACGGCGAGGGCCGGTTCGCCCCCCTGGCCGCCTCCCCTTCGGGCGAGATGACCACCCTGCGCCTTGACGACGGCGTGCATGTCACCGCGGCGGGGTCCAGGCTTCTGGCCGTCCGCTGCCTGGAGACGATGACGGCCGATCTGGGCATGGACGCCTCCTGGCGCGCGACCCTGGTCGCCGAGGCCGGATTGCGTCCGGTGGCCGCCCGGGAAGCCGCTCCCATGCAGGCCGCCGATGCCGGAACCATCTCCCGGACCGAGGTGTCGGCGGTGGAGCCCGACGACGCCACGCGGCATACGGTGCGCGCCGGCGAGACCCTGTGGGGGATCGCCAAACGCGCCAATGTCGGCATGACCGCCCTGGTCGCCGCCAATCCCGGCATGGACCCGGACCGGTTGAGCGAGGGACAGGTGGTGCGTCTGCCTTCGCAAGGCGTCGAGGTCGCGGCCCAGGCCAAGGACCAGGAGCCGCAGGACGCGTTGGCCGCTCCCGCCGCATCCCGGACCGAGGCCGCTTCCGTTGCGATCCCCGAGGCCGTGCAGACCCTGACGATTGCCCAGGCGGCGCCGCTTGCCGAGAGCGGCTCCTATTCGGTTCTCCCCGGCGATTCCGTGTGGACCGTGGCCAAGAAGCTGGGCGTCAGTCCGCGCGATCTGGTGCGGGCCAACGCTGCGATCGACCCCGACAGGCTGTCTCTGGGACAGGTGCTGCGCATCCCGGAACGCCGGGCCGTGGAGGCTCCGGCCGTCCGGACCGCCCAGGCCCCGGCCGCCGCTGAAAATGGCGGCTATCTGGTGGCCGACGGCGACAACCTGTGGCGCATCGCCCGTCGTTTCGGCGTCACCGTGGCCGGACTGAAAAAGGCCAATTCCGGCGTGCGCCCGGACAGGCTCAAGCCCGGACAGCGCCTGAATATCCCCGAGGCCGAAAACGTCCAGGCCTCGTCCGCGGACCGTCCCGGGCCGGGACAGACCGTCACCGCCGCCGACGGCGCGACCAGCTATGCCGTGGCCGGGGGCGACACTCCCTGGACCGTGGCCAAGCGTTTCGGCGTGAGCGTCGAGCACCTGCTGGCGGCCAATGCCGGCATCAACCCCCGGCGGCTTCAGATCGGCCAGATGCTGGCCATCCCGGCCGCGGAGACCCCGGACGTGGCCAAGGGACGCGAACTGCGCCAGGACGCCGAGGCCGTGCGCGTGCCCATCGCCAAGGGCGACAATCTGTGGACCCTGGCCCGTCGCTACGGTCTGCGCGTGGATGATCTCATGGCCGCCAATCAGGGCCTCGATCCCTTGCGTCTGGAGATCGGTCGCGAACTGGTCATCCCCTCCCACGAGGCCGCCAAGGCCGAGCGCGAACGCCGCGATGCCGTCGTGGAGGTCAGCCTGCGCCAGGACGGTTCGGTTCGGGTTTACAATGTGGCCGATGGCGACACCCTGTGGAATCTGTCCCGCCGCTTCGGGGTCAGCGTGGAACGCATCCTCGACGCCAATGACGACGTGCATCCGGACCGGCTGGAGATCGGACAGGTGTTGCAGATTCCGGCCAGCGTGGTTGCCTCTGCCCGGTTCTAGCGGGACCGCCGCCGACACGGCGGATGATCCCGCATCGCAAGGAAAGGCCTTGAACGATCTGTTGCGTCTGGAAATCCACCTGCCCGGCGTGCCCCCGGCCGTGGGCGATCTGGTGGAAGAGTCCCTGCCCGATTCCGTGGATCCGCTTCGGGAGAGCCTGACCGCGTGGCTGTCCGAGCGCCTGCCCCAGGGATGGGAGGAGGTCGACACCCCGGAAGGGGCGCTTTTCCGAATCCACCTGGACGACAATCCGGCCGGCCGCGATCTGGCCGATGCCTTGTCCGCCTCCTGGCCGGACCTGGACGTGCGCCGCGAACACGTGCCCAGCCAGGACTGGGGCGCGGCCTGGAAGGCCTTTTTCACCCCCATCGAGGTCGGAGGCGTTTTCGAGGTCCTGCCGCCGTGGCTGGTCCACGAGCACAGCGCCGATCGGACCCCGATCATTATCGAGCCCAAGATGGCCTTCGGCACCGGCCATCATCCCACCACCGCCCTGTGCCTGGAACTGTTCGGCGAGTTGTTCGGGAAAGGGCGCATCCGGCAGGGCATGCGTTTCCTCGACCTCGGCACGGGATCGGGTATTCTGGGCATCGGCCTGTGCCGCCTGGGGCTTTCCGGCATCGGCCTGGACATCGACCCCCAGGCCGTGTTCTGCGCCGCCGAGAATGTCCGGGCCAACGCCGCGGAGACGTCCATGCGGACGGCCGTGGGCAGCCTGGACTGCCTGGCCGGCGGGGAACGTTTTGACGTCGTGGCGGCCAACATCCTGGCCCAGCCCCTGACGGCCATGGCGACCCACCTGGCGGGGCGCGTGGAGCGGGGCGGAGTGCTCATTTTATCGGGCATCCTGACCCAGCAGGCGCCGGCCGTGGCCGAGGCCTATGAGCGGGCCGGACTCGGGGAACCGGCGGTCCGGCGCTCCGGAGAATGGGCGGCCCTTGCCTGGGCCTGATCCGGACCCGCGCGCTCTTGGACCTCCCTGGAGAATGACGGGAATTTTTCCCTGCGATCGATCTGTTTACAAACGAGGGAAACGGCATTAAGGCGGTCCCGGGATTTTTCCCACACACCCTCTAACCACCATCTGGAACGGCCATGCATCTGAAAAAACGCGTTTTGGTCACCGGCGGCGCGGGCTTCCTCGGTTCCCACCTGTGTGAACGGCTTCTGGCCGACGACTGCGAGGTCGTGTGCCTGGACAACTGCTTCACCGGCTCCAAGCAAAACGTCATCCACCTCATCGGGAACCCCAATTTCGAGTTCCTGCGGCACGACATCACCTTCCCGCTGTATATCGAGGTGGACGAGATCTATAACCTGGCCTGCCCGGCCTCGCCCATCCACTACCAGCACGATCCCGTGCAGACCACCAAGACCAGCGTGCATGGGGCCATCAACATGCTCGGACTGGCCAAACGTCTCAAGGCCAAGATCATGCAGGCCTCGACCTCCGAGGTCTACGGCGACCCTGCGGTCCATCCCCAGCCCGAATCCTATTGGGGCAACGTCAATCCCATCGGATTCCGCTCCTGCTACGACGAGGGGAAACGGTGCGCCGAGACGCTGTTTTTCGACTATCGGCGTCAGCACAAGCTGCGCATCAAGGTGGCCCGCATCTTCAACACCTACGGCCCGCGCATGCACCCCAACGACGGCCGCGTGGTCTCCAACTTCATCATCCAGGCCTTGCAGGGCAACCCCCTGACGGTCTACGGCAAAGGCGAACAGACCCGTTCGTTCTGCTACGTCGACGACCTCGTCGAGGGTTTCATCCGGCTTATGAACAATACCGGCGAGGACTTCACCGGCCCGGTCAACCTGGGCAACCCCGGCGAGTTCACCATCAGGGAACTGGCCGAACTGGTGCTCAAACATACCGGCTCAAAGTCCAAGATCGATTTTCTGCCCCTGCCCGAGGACGACCCCAAGCAGCGCCGTCCGGATATCACCGTGGCGAAAACGACCTTCGGCTGGGAACCCACCGTCAAGCTGGAAGAGGGTCTGGAAAAAACCATTCCGTATTTCAGGAAGATTCTGGGCCTGGCATAACCCGCCCCCGAGGGGGGAAGGCCTGGGCCTTCCCCCCATCAATCCCGTCACTTCCCGATGCAGAAGCGGTCGAAGATCGAGCGA
>JBMONM010000157.1:0-8098 GCA_049324675.1 Thermodesulfobacteriota bacterium | reverse complement strand
GGCTTGAAGCCCACCTACGGCCGGGTGTCCCGCTACGGGCTGGTGGCCTACGGTTCGAGCCTGGACCAGATCGGTCCCATGACCCGGACCGTGGAGGACTGCGCGGCCATGCTCACGGCCATCTCCGGCCACGACCCCAGGGATTCCACCAGCGCCCCGCGCGAGGTCCCGGACTACGAGGCCTCCCTGGCCGCCTTTGCCAAGGACGGGAGCCTTAAGGGCCTGCGCCTGGGGCTGCCCGGGGAGTACTGGGGCGAAGGCGTGGACCAGGAGGTCGCGGACCGCTGCCGGGCGGCCGTGGACGCGGTCCGGGAGCGTGGGGCCGAGGTGGTCCCCGTGTCCCTGCCGCACACCCCCTATGCCGTGGCCACCTACTATATCGTGGCCATGGCCGAGGCCAGCTCCAACCTGGCCCGCTTCGACGGGGTGCGCTACGGCTATCGCGACCCCGGGGCCACGGACCTGGCCGGGCTGTACGAACTGTCCCGGTCGCGGGGGTTCGGCCCGGAGGTGCAGCGGCGCATCGTCATCGGCACCTACGTGCTCTCGGCCGGGTATTACGACGCCTACTACCGCAAGGCGGCCCAGGTCAGGCGGCTTATCCGCGAGGATTTCCTGCGGGCCTTCGAGTCCTGCGACGTGATCTGCGGCCCGACCTCGCCGTTCACCGCCTTCGGCATCGGGGAGAAGACCGGGGACCCCTTGCAGATGTACCTCAGCGACATCTTCACCATCTCGCTCAACCTGGCCGGGCTTCCGGGCATGTCCGTCCCGGTGGGGCTCGGCGAAAAAAGCCGCATGCCCGTGGGGTTGCAGCTTTTCGGCCCGGCCTTCGGCGAGGAGCGCCTTTTGTCCACGGCCAGGGCCGTGATGGACGCGGTCCGGCCGCCCATGGCCCCGGCCGGAATATAGGACCGGCCCATGACCATCGCCGTGGCCGTAAGCGGCGGGACGGACAGCCTCATGGCCCTGGTTCTCGCGCGCGAGGCCGGGTGCGAGGTCGTGGCCGCCCACGCCCGCTTTGTGCCCGCCACGGCCCCCGGCCCGTCTCCCGGCCCACATCCCGGCCCGGAGGCCCCGGATCGCGCGGCCCGGGGACTGGCCGAACTGTGCCGCCGCCTGGACGTCCCGTTTTACGACCTGGATCTGCGCCGGGAGTTCGAGGCCGCCATCATCGCGCCCTTTGTCGCGGCCTACGCCTCGGGACTGACCCCCAACCCCTGTTCCCAATGCAACCCGCGCATGAAGTTCGGCATCCTGGCCGAGCGCCTGCGCGGGCTCGGCGCGACGCGTCTGGCCACGGGCCACTACGCCCGGCTGGAGACGTCCGCCGAGGGCGATGCCCGCCTTTTTCCGGCCGCCGACGCCAGCCGCGACCAGAGCTATTTTCTGGCCCTGGTGCCGCCCAAGGACCTGCTGCGGGCCGTCTTTCCCCTGGCCGGCCGCCGCAAGGCCGATCTGGCCGGGGAACTGGCCCGCCGGGGGCTCGTGCCGCCGCTTCCCCGGGAGAGCCGGGAGGTGTGTTTCATCCCGGGCGACGATTACCGGGCCTTCCTGCCGGCCAGGGGCATCCCCCTGTCCGGGCCGGGGCCCATCCGCCTGGAGGACGGCCGGGTGGTGGGCGAGCACCGGGGCCTGTGGCGGCATACCGTGGGCCAGCGAAAGGGTCTCGGCGTGGCCTGGAGCGAGCCCCTGTACGTGCTGGCCCGGGATGTGGAACGAAACGCCCTGGTGGTCGGCCCGGGTGCGGCCCTGGACGCCGTTTCCTGCCGGGCCGGGCAGGTCAATTTCCTGGCCGACCCGGATGCCTGGCCGGAAACCGTCCTGGCCCAGACGAGCTTCCGCCAGAAGCCCCGACCGGCCGGGGCGCGGGTCCTTTCACGGCCGGACGGCCCCGAACTGGCCGTGACCTTCTCTTCGCCCGTGCCGCGTCCGAGCCCGGGCCAGACCCTGGTCCTGCGCGACGCCTCCTCGGGCATGGTCCTGGCCGGCGCGGTCATCGCCTGAGGCCGCGTGCGGCCCGCGTTGACACCCCCGGAGGCCATCGCATAAGCAATCTCCCCTGGTCCCTTGGGCAGGGGCGGGGAGGGAGCGTGGCGCACATCTTTCGGGTGGGGGAACTGACCCGGGCGATCCGGGAGGTCGTGGAGGCCGAGTTCCCGTTCGTGTTCGTGCGCGGCCAGATTTCCAACCTGTCCAGGCCCTCCTCCGGGCACATCTACTTCACCCTCAAGGACGCCGAGGCGGCCCTGGCCGCCGTGTGGTTCAAGGGCGCGCGCGGCGGCTCGGTGACCGAGGCCGGGGACCGCTACAACCCGGTCACCGGGGAAATACTCGAACCGGACCTGGCCGGCCGCCTCGGCGACGGCATGGAGGTCCTGTGCGCCGGCCGGCTGACCGTGTATCCGCCGCGCGGGGTCTACCAGCTCGTGGTGGAGATGGTGGAGGAACTGGGCGCGGGCAGGCTGCACCTGGAATTCGAGGCCCTCAAGCGCGAACTGGCGGCCCTGGGCTACTTCGACGCCTCGCGCAAGCGCCCCCCGCCGGTCCACCCGGGGCGCGTGGCCCTGGTCACGGCCGCCTCCGGCGCGGCCGTGCGCGATTTCATCCGGGTCGGCCGGGGGCGCGGCCACGGCTGCAAGGTGGTCCTTTACGACGTGCCGGTGCAGGGCGAGGCCGCGCCGGAACGCATCGCCCAGGCGTTGAAGCGCATCGGCCGGGAGGGAAGCGCCCAGGCCGTGGCCCTCGTCCGGGGCGGCGGGTCCATCGAGGACCTGTGGGCCTTCAACACCCGCATCGTGGCCGACGCCGTCTTCCGCTGCCCCGTGCCCGTGGTCTGCGGCGTGGGCCACGAGGTGGACGTGACCATCGCCGATCTGGTCGCCGACGTGCGGGCCGCCACCCCCTCCCACGCGGCCCAGATCCTGTGGCCCGAGCGGCGCGAGTACGTCCAGCGCCTGGACGACCTGGAGACCGCGGCCGGAAACGCCGTGTCCCGCCTGGTCGGGGCGCGCGGCGACCGGCTGGCCCATCTGGCCCGGGGGCTGACCTGGGTTTCCCCGAAAAACCGGCTGGAACGGGCCGGGGCGGCGTTTTCGACCCTGGCCGGGCGGCTTGGGCGGGCCGGGACCGACGTGATGAAGCGGCGCGGCGAACGTCTGGAGCTGATCCGGGAGCGGCTGGTTTCCTGCGCCGGGCCGGGCCGGGGGCTCGATGCGGCGGCCTGGGCACGCCGGGTGGCCGATCTGGCCGGGCGTCTGGAGGCCTCGGCCGCATCCCTGGCCGACGGCCGGGAGCGCGCCCTGGAACGGGCCGTCCTGCGTCTGGCCGGGCTCGATCCCCTGGGGCCCCTGGCCCGGGGCTACAGCCTGGTCACCCTGGAGCGCACCGGGAAATACCTGCGCCGGGCCGTGGACGCGGCAAAGGGCGACAAGCTTGCGGTCATGGTGTATGAGGGCATGGTCCGGGCCGAGGTGACCGGGGTCGCGGCCGCCGGGGACGGCGCGCCGGACCGCAACCCGGAGCGGAATCCGGACGGCATGGGGAAACGGACATGAGCGCCAGGCAGGAACCTTTCGAAAAGACGCTGGAGCGGCTGGAGGCCGTGGTGGCCCGGCTGGAGTCCGGGGAGGTGTCCCTGGAAAAGGGCGTGGCCCTGTTCAAGGAGGGCATGGCCCTGGCCGCGTCCTGCCGCAAGCGCCTGGAGGATGCCCGGATGGAGATCGCCCAGGCCCTGGCCGGCGGCGGCGAGAAGCCCTTCGGGGACCCGGAGCCGGCACCGGAGGAGGAGCGGTCCGACACGGAGGAGGGGTCCCGTGTGGGTTAGGGAGAAGCTCGCGGACTACGCCGCCCTGACCGGGGACTACCTGCGGGAGCGTTTCGGGAGGAGAATCCGGGAGGCGGGAACCCCGGACAGCCTCGTCCGGCCCATGGAATACAGCCTGCTGGCCGGGGGCAAACGGCTCAGGCCCGCTTTGTGCCTGGCCTTCGCCGAGGTCCTGGGCACCCCGGCGCAAAGCGTCCTGCCCTTTGCCGCCGCCTTCGAGCTCATCCACACCTATTCGCTCATCCACGACGACCTGCCGGCCATGGACGACGACGACCTGCGCCGGGGACGCCCCTCCTGCCACAAGGTCTTCGGCGAGGCCCAGGCCATCCTGGCCGGCGACGCCCTTTTGACCGAGGCCTTCGGGGTCATGGCCGAGACCGCCCCGGCCGTGCCCGAGCGGGCCGTGCTCGCGGCCCTGGCCGAGGCCGCCTTCGCCGCCGGAAGCGGCGGCATGGTCGGCGGCCAGATGCTCGATATGGACTATACCGGGGCCACGGACGTGGGCCTGACGCAGGTGGCGGCCATGCAGGCCCAAAAAACCGGGGCCCTCATCCGGGCGGCCTGCGTGTGCGGCGCGGTCCTGGCCCAGGGGTCGCCCGAGGACGTGGACCGGGCCGCGGCCTACGGCCGGGCCCTGGGCGCGGCCTTCCAGATCGCCGACGACATCCTGGACGTGGTCGGCGACGAAAAGACCATCGGCAAGCCCGTGGGCAGCGACCAGGCCCGGGGCAAGAACACCTTCCCCTCCCTGGCCGGGCTTTCCCGCAGCCGGGAGATGGCCCTGGCCGAGGCCGACGCGGCGGTTTCGGCCGTGGCCCCCTATGCCGGGGACGCGGCGCGGTTTTTGCGCGAACTGGCCCGCTACGTGGTGGACCGGGTTTCATGAGGCGGGTTGCGTGACGACGCGCCGGGAGAGATGATGTCGGATTTCGTGCAGCATTCGCTTCGGATATTGACCGGGATCGACGACCCGCGCCAGGTGGCGGACCTGTCGCCCGCCGATCTGGCCTGCCTGGCCGGGGAGATCCGCCAGGTGATCATCTCCACCGTGTCCATGAACGGCGGGCATCTGGCCCCGTCTCTGGGCGTGGTGGAACTGACGTTGGCCCTGCTGCGGGCCTTCGATCCGGGAAAGGACAGGATCGTGTGGGACGTGGGGCATCAGGCCTACGCCTACAAGATCCTCACCGGACGCCTGGAGTCCTTCCACACCCTGCGCACCTTCGGGGGCATAAGCGGCTTCCCCAAGCGCTCGGAAAGCCCCTACGACCACTTCGGCGTGGGCCATTCGAGCACCTCCATCTCCGCCGCCCTGGGCATGGCCATGGCCCGGGACCTCCAGAAAAAGGACCATCACGTGCTCTCGGTCATCGGCGACGGGTCCATGACCGCCGGGCTGGCCTACGAGGGCCTGAACCAGGCCGGGGGCTGGGGCGGCAGGCTCATCGTGGTCCTAAACGACAACGAGATGTCCATCTCCAGGAACGTGGGGGCCCTGTCCCTTTTCCTGAGCCGCAAGCTCGCCCACCGCTGGGTGCTGCGCCTGAAAAAGGACATGGAGGGCTGGATCAAGTCCCTGCCCTACGGCCAGGACCTCATGGGCTACGTGCGCCGGGGCGAGGAGTCCTTCAAGAGCTTCTTCACCCCGGGCATGCTCTTCGAGGCCTTCCGCTTCAATTATCTGGGTCCCATCGACGGCCATGACATCGAGCGCATGACCCAGGTCTTCGAGGAGGTCAAAAACATCGACGGCCCGGTCCTGGTCCACGTGCTCACCAAGAAGGGCAAGGGCTACGACCCGGCCGAGTCCAACCCCACCTACTTCCACGGCGTGGGCTGCTTCGAACCCGAGACCGGGCTGGCCGAGGGGGCTCCGGCCGCGACCGCGCCGGCCTCCTACACCGAGGTCTTCGGACGCACCCTGTTCCAACTGGCGCGCACCGACCCCCGCATCGTGGCCATCACCGCGGCCATGCCCGAGGGCACCGGGCTTTCGGGCTTCGCCGAAAAACTGCCCGGGCAGTTCGTGGACGTGGGCATCTGCGAACAGCACGCCGTGACCTTCGCCGCGGGCCTGGCCACCCAGGGATTCCGGCCCGTGGTGGCCATCTATTCCACCTTTTTGCAGCGCTCCTACGACCAGCTCGTCCACGACGTGTGCCTACAGAACCTGCCCGTGACCTTCTGCCTGGACCGGGGCGGGCTCGTGGGCGAGGACGGCCCCACCCACCACGGGGCCTTCGACCTCTCCTACCTGCGCCACATCCCGAATCTGGTGGTCATGGCCCCGAAAGACGAGGCCGAACTGGCCCGCATGCTGGTCACGGCCCTGGGCCACGACGGCCCGGTCGCGATCCGCTACCCGCGCGGGGTGGGCGCGGGGGCCAGGGCCGACGTCACACCCGAACCCCTGCCTCTCGGCAAGGGGGAACTTATGCGGCAGGGGAGCGATGCCGCGATCATCGCCATCGGCAGCCGGGTGCATCCCTGCCTGGCCGCGGCCGAGGCCGTGGCCGCGAAAACGGGCCGGTCCGCGGCCGTGCTCAACGCCCGGTTCGTCAAGCCCCTGCCGGAGGACGACATCCTGGAACTGGCCGGGCGCTGCGCGAGGCTGCTTCTGGTCGAGGAAAACACCGTGGCCGGGGGATTCGGCTCCGCCGTGCTGGAGCTTCTGGCCGACAGGGGGGCCCTGGCCGGGCTTTCGGTAAAGCGCCTGGGCCTGCCCGACGCCTTCGTGGAGCACGGGCCGCAAAAGACCCTGCGGGCCAGGCTCGGCATCGACACCGAGGGGATTACGAAGGCTCTCGAGGACCTTCTGGGCTGACCGCTTCGGCGGCCCGGCCGGCCGGCTCCTCGCGCAACGCCCGGCGCAGGACCTTGCCCACCAGGGTCTTGGGCAGCTCCGTGCGGAACTCCACGTATTTCGGAATCTTGTAGCCGGCCAGACGTTCCCGCAAATAGCCCAGGATCGCGGCCTTGGACGGCGAGCAGCCGTCCTCCGGGACCACGAAGACCTTGACCGCCTCGCCCCGCGTCGGGTGCGACACGCCCACGGCGCAGGCCTCCCGCACCTCCGGATGTCCGGCCAGCACCTCCTCGATCTCCCGGGGATAGACGTTGTAGCCGCCGCACAGGATGAGGTCCTTTTTGCGGTCCAGGATGAAGTAGTACCCGTCCTGGTCGCGCACGGCCAGATCCCCGGTGAAAAGCCAGCCGTCGCGCAGGACCCGGGCCGTGTCGTCCGGGCGGTTCCAGTACCCGGCCATGACCTGCGGCCCCCTGACCGCCAGTTCCCCGGCCTCGCCGTCCCCGAGTTCGCGGGTCCCGGTCTCCATGTCCATGATCCTGGCCTGGGTGCCGGGGAAGGGCAGGCCGATGGAGCCGGGTTTGCGCACGCCCTCCAGGGGATTTAGGTGGGTGATGGGCGAGGCCTCGGTCAGGCCGTAGCCTTCGAGGATCCGGGCCCCGGTGAGCTCCGAGAACCGGGACAGAAGCTCTCCGGACATGGGCGCGGAGCCGGAGACGCAGTAGCGGATGCTGCCCAGGGCCTCCCTGGTCGCCCCGGGCTGGCGCAGAAGCGCGGCGTACACCGACGGGGCCCCGGGAAAGATCGTGGGCCGCGTTTTGGCGATGATCTTTACGGTCTGGGCCGGCAGGAACCGGGCGATGGGCACCATGGTCGCGCCGCAGGCCACGGCCAGGTTCACGCACACGGTCAGGCCGTAGATGTGGAAATAGGGCAGAAGCCCGAGAAAGACCTCGGCCGTGTGGCCCACCCCGCGCAACACCGTGCGCGCCTGCCGGACGTTGGCCATCAGGTTGAAGTGGGTGAGCATGGCCCCCTTGGCCAGACCCGTGGTCCCGCCGGTGTACTGGAGCACGGCCACGTCGGATTTCGGGTCCAGGTCCGGGGCGCTGTAGCGCGCCGCGCCGCGAAAAAGGGACTTCCAGGGGAACACCGCGCGGCCGTCGAGGCCCATGTCCGGGCGTTTGCCCTCGCGGCGCATCTTCATGCGGAAAAGCAGGCTCAGGGGGAAGCGCAGGCTGTCGTCAAGGCGGGTGACGAACACCCGCGCGGGCGAGAACTCCCGAAGCAGCAACCGGTGCCTGGCCCACAACAGGTCCAGGATGACCACCATTGTCGCGCCGCTGTCGGCCATCTGGCGGCGCAGTTCGTGCTCCATGTACAGGGGGTTGACCATGACGCAGATCCCCCCGGCCTTGAGCACCGCGTAGTAGGTGATGATGGCCTGGGGGGAATTGGGCAGC
>JBMONM010000156.1:0-8138 GCA_049324675.1 Thermodesulfobacteriota bacterium | reverse complement strand
CGGAGGCGGCCGCGAACTGGTTCACGGCCTCGGCCGGGTTGCCTTCGAGCAGAAGCCCGATGCCGCGCCAGGCCGTGGCCTGGGCGTTTCCGGGGTCGAGGTCGAGCATGGCCTGGAAGCGCCGGTAGGCCTCCTCGCCGTGGCCCCGGCGCAGGGCCAGGATGCCCAGCCATTTGAGGGCGAAGAGGTTGTCCGCAGAGGCCGCCAGGGCCTCCTCGAGGCGCTTGGCCGCGCCGTCCAGGTCGCCGCGTTCGGCCAGGACCACCCCGAGCCGGCTCAAGGCGTAGTCGTTGCCGGGGTCTTTTTTCAGGACGTCCAGAAAGGCCCGCTCGGCCCGGTCGTCCATTCCCTTGTAATAGGCGTCGGCGGCGAAAAAGAGCTCGTCCTCCAGGCTCGCCCCCAGGGCCGTGGCGGCCAGGGCCAGGCAGGCGGCCGCCGCCAGGATGCGCGTCACCATCTTGCTCATGCCCGCCTTCTGGTCCGGGTCCGGGCCGGGTGTCAAGCCACCCCGGCGGGTCTGGCCTGCCGGGCGAATCTCGTATACGTTCCCTCTCGGGATTTTCCGGTAGTTTCCCGCCCCGGCACGGAACCGGGGGTCCGGGGGGAATGATTCCCCCCGGGCGGGGTCCGGGGCGGCAGCCCCGATCACTTCACCGATCATAAGGACACTTCATGGCCTCAGACATCGTGCCCGTTCCCAAGGGATTTTCGTTTGCCGCCACAAGCGCGGGGTTCAAGTATTCCGGCCGCGACGACCTGATGCTCATCGTCAGCGAGACCCAGGCCGTGGCCGCCGGGGTGTTCACCCAAAACGCCTTTCAGGCCGCGCCGGTGACCGTGGCCCGGGCCAACTTGGCCAAGACCGGAGGCAAGGCCCGGGCCATCCTGGTCAACGTGGGCCAGGCCAACGCCTGCACGGGCGAGGCGGGCGTCGAGGACTGCCGCCAGGCCCTGAGGCTTGTGGCCGAGGGCCTGGGCGTGGAACCGCGCGAGGTGCTCCCGGCCTCGACCGGGGTCATCGGGCCGCGCATGGATATGGAGAAATGGAAGGCCGCCGCGCCGCAGCTTCTGGACGGCCTGGGGCAGGCCGGGCCGAGCCGGGCCGCCCGGGCCATCATGACCACGGACACCTTCCCCAAGCTGGCCTGGAGCTCCCTGTCCACGCCCTCGGGCGAGGTCCGGGTTCTGGGCATGGCCAAGGGCTCGGGCATGATCGCCCCGAACATGGCCACCATGATCGGGGTACTTCTGTGCGATGCGGACGTGGGCTCCCTGTGGTGGCACGAGGCCGTGGCCGCCTGCGCGGACAAGAGCTTCAACTCCGTGACCGTGGACGGCGACACCAGCACCAACGACTGCGTGCTGGCCCTGGCCAACGGGGCCTCCCTGGTGAAGATCGATTCGGCCGAGGGCCGTCAGGAGCTTTTGTCGGTGATGATGGAGGTCTGCCAGGCCCTGGCCTACATGATCGTCCAGGACGCCGAGGGCGGCACCAAGATCATCCGCATCAAGGTCAAGGGGGCCGTGGACAACGCCCAGGCCGAGCTTGCCGCCCGGGCCGTGGGCCATTCCCCGCTGGTCAAGACGGCCATGTTCGGGGAGGACGCCAACTGGGGCCGCATCGTGTGCGCCATCGGCCGCAGCGGGGCGGCGTTCGATCCCGGGGAGGTCAGCGTGTCCGTGGGCGGCATTCCGGTGTTCATCCGGGGCGTGCCCGCGTCCGGGGATCTGGACGGCCTTCTGGCCCCGCACATGCGCCGGGGGGAGATTCCGGTGGACATCGAACTCGGCGACGGTCCGGGCCGGTACGTGCTTCTGGCCTCGGACCTGAGCTACGACTACGTGAAGATCAACGCGGACTACCGCTCGTGAAAAAGCCCGAGACGCCGCCGGCCTCCTTCGACATGACCGACCGCGACCGCCTGACCCGGCTGGCGGACTTCCTGTTCGAGGTGGGCATGCTGCGCAAGACCCCGCGCACGGGCTACCAGTTTCTGGGCTCGGGCGCGGAGAACGTGGCCGAGCATTCGTTCCGCACCGCGGTCATCGGTTTCGTCCTGGCCGAGATGCGCGGCGCGGACCCCCTGCGGACCATGGCCCTGTGCCTGTTCCACGACCTGCACGAGGCCCGCACCGGCGATTTCAACTACGTCAACAAGCTCTACAACACCTGCGACTGCAAGCGCGCCCTGACCGACGCCCTCACCGGCACCGGGCTCCGCCAAAAGCTCCTCGAGTCCTGGGACGAACTGGAGGACGGCCGGTCCCCCGAGGCCGTTTTGGCCCACGACGCGGACCAGTTGGACCTGATCGTCAACCTCAAGGAGGAGTTGGACCTGGGCAACCGCTATGCGGCCAAATGGCTCGACTGCTCCCTTGAGCGCCTGCGTACCGACGAGGCCAGGGCCCTGGCCCGGGCGGTGATGGAGACGGATCATACCGACTGGTGGTTTCAGGGGCCGGACAGGCTGTGGTGGAGCAAGAAAAACGGCAAGGAGTAGCCATGCGCGTCGCCGTGATCTCGGACACGCACCTCGCCGTCCCGTCGGCGTGGCTCGAACGCGCCTACGCCTCCCACCTGGCCCCGGCCGACGCACTTATCCACTGCGGGGACATGACCGGCCGCGCGACCTGGGCCTTTTTCCTGCAGCATCCGAATTTTCACTGCGTCTCGGGCAATATGGACGACTGGGACCTGGCCGCAGACCTGCCTCCGCGCCTGGACCTGGAACTCGGCGGCCTGCGCGTGGCCGCGTGTCACGGCTGGGGCTTCAAGGCCGGGCTCGCCAGACGCCTCTACGACGCCTTCGGCCCGGACTACGACATCATCTTCTTCGGGCACACCCACGTCCGCGAGGACACTAGGTACGGCAAGACCCGGTGCATCAACCCCGGCAGTCTGCGGGAAGGCAGTCTGGCCCTGGTGACCCTGGAGGACGGCCGGATCGCGACCGAGTTCGTGACCCTGTCGTTTTCATGACCGCCCCCGCGAAGCCGGCGGTCCGGAAACCGGCCGCGGGCGGCGGAGCTTCGGCCCGGTGAGGGCGGCATCCTTTCCGTTTTTTCGGTACGAAACGGACGTCGGTGAGCGGTCTCATGGCCGCCTCGGATGGGGTTTTATTTGTAGGTCGGATTGATTTGTGTTTTCAACAGGCACGTGGAAAGGAATGTGGAATACTTTTCTTTTCCCGTGATTTCCGGAACCTGAGGATGATGATTGTGCACAAGTGGATTACAGGTGCAATGTAACACACGATTTTGGTTCTGTACAAAGAATCGCGGGAGGACTATACAACGAGTCTTGATGTAGCCCGGCCGGAAACGGTCGTCTGAAGCCGGGTTTGACCCTTGAAAATCCCCGAGGCAGTGATTTGAGCGAATATTCTGTCTGGAACCGGATCAGGGGTCTCGAGCCCCTGTCCCTGTGCGACTGGCCCGGACGTGTGAGCGCCGTGGTCTTTTTGGGCGGTTGCAATCTGCGCTGCCCGCACTGCCACAATTCCGGACTGGCCTGGCATCCCGAGTCCTACCCGCCGATCGAACCCGCCGATCTGGGGAAATTTTTCTCGGCGCGCGGCCCCTGGCTGGACGGGATCGTGGTCACGGGCGGCGAGCCCACCCTGGCCCCCGACCTTCCGGATCTGGTGGCGGCGCTTTTGGCCTTCGGGCCGCCGGTGAAGGTGGACTCCAACGGCATGCGTCCGGAGATGGTGGAGGCGGTCCTGTCCAAGGCGCCGGGGACGCATTTTTCCGTGGATGTGAAGGCGCCTTTCGAGAAGTACCCGCTGGTCACGGGCAACGCCGTGACCGCGGAAACGGCCCGGGAAAACATGGGCCGGATTTTCGATGTGGCCAGGAGGCATCCGGGGCTGTTCCAGTTCCGGACGACCCTGGTTCCGGAGCTTGGCGACGAGGACGTGCGGGTGATCAGGGAGGTGATTCTGCCGTCCGGTTTTTCGTTGACCGTTCAAGCATACGTGCCGCCCAAGGCGCGTGGGGAGGAGAAGGAACATGCCCATTCGGATAAAAAAACGCGACGGCTGCCAGGAAACCTGGTCCACGGAGCGCATCGCCCAGGCCATCTTGAAGGCTCTCAAGGCCAGCGGCATCCAGGACCCTCTTTTGGCCAGGCGGTTGGCGCATAAGGTCGAGGCCAAGCTCGACGAGGTGGACGTTCCGGAGCAGGAACTGGTCCAGGATCTGGTGGAGCAGGTGCTTATGGAGTCGCGCCTGTACGGCGTGGCCAAGCGCTACATCGTCTACCGGGAAAAGCGCCGGGAACTGCGCGAGCAGAAGGCCGCCTACCTGGACATCAAGGACGTCATCGACAACTACATCAGCAAGGCCGACTGGCGGGTGGCCGAGAACGCCAACATGTGCCATTCCTTCCAGGGGCTCATGCTGCATCTCTCGGGCACGGTGCAGGCCAGGTACGCCCTGGAGAAATATCCCGAGGAGGTCCGGGCGGCCCACGAGCACGGCTATTTTCACATCCACGACCTGTCCTTCGGCCTGGCCGGGTATTGCGCCGGCTGGAGCCTGAAGGACCTTCTGCTCGAGGGCTTCAACCTCGAGGGCCGTTCCTGCGCCGGGCCGGCCAGGCATTTCGATTCCGCCCTGGGACAGATGGTCAACTTCCTGGGCACGCTGCAGAACGAATGGGCCGGGGCCCAGGCCTTCAACAACGTGGACACCTATCTGGCCCCGTTCATCCGCCACGACAAGCTTTCCTACAAGCAGGTGCGCCAGGCCGTGCAGAAGTTCGTGTTCAACCTGAACACGACCTCGCGCTGGGGCGGCCAGAGCCCGTTCACCAACCTGACCTTCGACCTTGCCCCGCCCAAGCATCTGGCCGACGAGGCGGTGATCATCGGCGGCAAGCTCCTGGACAGCGTGCACGGGGACTACGCCAAGGAAATGGAGATGTTCAACCAGGCCTTCCTGGAGGTCATGGCCCAGGGGGACTACCACGGCCGCATCTTCTCCTTTCCCATCCCCACCTACAACATCACCAAGGATTTCCCGTGGGAGTCGCCCATCGGGAAAAACCTCCTGGAACTGACCGCCAAATACGGCGCGCCGTACTTCCAGAACTTCATCAATTCCGACCTGAGCCCCGAGGACGTGCGCTCCATGTGCTGCCGCCTGCAGATGGACCTGCGCGAGCTGCGCAAGAAGGTCGGCGGGCTGTTCGGGGCCGGCGACCTGACCGGATCCGTGGGCGTGGTCACCCTCAATCTCCCCAAGCTGGCCTTTCTGGCCCAGGGCGAGGAGGATTTCCTGGATCTGGTCGCGGAATACGCCGAACTGGCCAAGACCGCCCTGGAGTTCAAGCGCAAGCTCATCAGCGGCAACCTGGAGCGGGGCATGTTCCCGTGGACCAGACGCTACCTCAAAAACGGCTTCAAGGGCCATTTCTCGACCATCGGCCTGGTGGGCGGACACGAGGCCTGCCTGAATCTTTTGGGCAAGGGCATCGAGAGCGACGCCGGCGTGCGGCTCATGACCCGGATGCTCAATCACCTGCGCGACCTGACCACGCGCTTCCAGGAGGAGACCGGCAACCTCTACAACCTGGAGGCCACCCCGGCCGAGGGCACCAGCTACCGGCTGGCCAAGATCGACAAGTCCCTGTACTCGGACATCCGGGCCTCGGGCAACGGCACGCCGTATTACACCAACTCCACGACCCTGCCCGTGGGCCTGTCCTCGGACGTCATCTATGCCCTGGAGCATCAGAACAAGCTCCAGCCGCTGTACACCGGCGGCACGGTGTTCCACACCTACCTGGGCGAGTCCGTGGCCGATCTGGAGGCCCTCAAGTCCTTCATCGTCAAGGCCTTCACCATGACCAAGATTCCGTACCTGTCGATCACGCCCACGTTTTCGGTGTGCAAGAAGCACGGCTACATCCAGGGCGAACACTACGCCTGCCCGCAGTGCGGCGAACCCTCCGAGGTCTACACCCGCATCGTGGGCTACTACCGGCCCGTGTCCCAGTGGAACAAGGGCAAGCAGTCCGAATACGCCGACCGGGTGACGTTCGCCGGCGTGGATTGCATGTGCGGCTGACGCGGTCCTGAAACGGCTGTCCCGACGCGGGGGAGGGCTGCGGCCTTCCCCCGCTTTTTTGGGACGTTGTCATAATCGCTTCATGAAATAAAGCGATTGCCGGGGAGAATCGCTTCATCAGGCGAGATCCCCCGCGCCGACCTCCCCCCACGACACGCGTCCCTGGAACTCCTTGTGCCCCCCGGCCGTCTCGGATACCTTCCGGCGCAAAGGATCGCCCGCCGAAAACGTCATGCCCGATCAGCGCAAAGCCACCCTCCACGGCCTTGTGGCCGTGCTCATGTGGTCCACGGTGGCCTCGGCCTTCAAGCTGTCCCTGCGGCACATGGACCGGCCCAGCTGCTCCTGTATTCGAGCCTGGCCTCCACGGCCTGTCTGGCCGCGATCCTGGCCGCGCAGGGCCGGCTCGGGCTGGTCCTCACCATGACCCGGCGGCAGTATGCGCGCTCGATCCTTTTCGGGGCGCTCAATCCCTTTCTGTACTACCTGATCCTGTTCGCGGCCTACGACCGCCTGCCCGCCCAGCTGGCCCAGCCCATCAACTACACCTGGGCCATCACCCTGACCCTTCTGTCCATCCCGCTTCTGAACCAGAAGATCGGCCGGCGGGACATTCTGGCCGTTGTCGTGGGCTATGCCGGGGTGGTGGTCATCTCCACCCGGGGGAATCTCGCCGGCCTGTCCTTCGAGAGCCCGGCCGGCGTGGGCCTGGCCCTTCTGTCCACGGTCCTGTGGGCCCTGTACTGGATATTGGGGGCGAAAGACGACCGGGACCCGGTGGCCGGACTTGCGCTCAATTTCGCGGCCTCCCTGCCCATGACCCTGGCCGTGTGCCTTCTGACCTCGGGCCTTGTCCCGCGAAGTCCCCTGGGGTTTCTGGGCGCGGCCTACGTGGGGGTCTTCGAGATGGGCGCGGCCTTCGTCCTGTGGCTCTCGGCCATGCGCCACGCCGCGAACACGGCCCGGCTGGCCAACCTGATCTTCCTGTCGCCGTTTTTGTCCCTGGTGTTCATCCATTTTTTCGTGGGGGAGGAGATTCTGCCCTCCACCTTCGTCGGACTTTTCCTTATCATGGCCGGATTGGCCGTCCAACGCGCGTCCAGGCCCCGAACGGATCGCTGACCCTCTCACCAGGAACCGTCCATGCCCTCGAAAAAGGCCTTTCAGTGTACCCATCTGCCGGACGGCCCGGCCGTTTTGACCGAACGCATGCCCACCGCGCGCACCGTGAGCCTGGGCATCTGGATTCCGGCCGGTTCGCGCCAGGAGGACCCGGCCCAGGAGGGCATGGCCCATTTCTGGGAACACATGGCCTTCAAGGGCACGACATCCCGCACGGCCCGGGACATCGCCCTGGAGTTCGACCTCCTGGGCGGTCTGGCCGACGCCTATACCTCGCGGGAACAGACCTGCTTCACCATCCGCGCCGCCGCCGACCACCTGCCCCGGGCCTTCGACATCCTGGCCGACATCGTCCTGCGTCCCCGCCTGGATCCCGCGGAGATCGGCCGTGAAAAGGACGTCATCCTCCAGGAAATCGGCATGATCGAGGACACGCCGGACGACAGGCTCCTGGAATCCCTGTGGGAGGCGGCCTGGGGCGACCGGGCCCTGGCCCATCCCATCACCGGCGCGGCCGGGTCCGTGTCCGCCTTCGAGGCCTCCGGCCTGTGGACGTGGCGCGCCGCCGCCTACCGCCCGACGACCATGGTCGTGGCCGCGGCCGGGGCCGTGGACCACCAGGCCCTGGCGGACATGACCGCCCGGGCCTTCTCGGACCTGCCGTCCGCCGGCCCGGTTTCGCTTCGTCAGGCCGTGGCCCCGTCGTTTAGGCCCGGGACCCTGGCCCTGGAACGCGACGTGGAGCAGACCCACGTGGCCATGGGTTTTCCCCTGCCCGGCAACGCCGACCCCGGCCGCTTCGCCCGGGCCGCCCTGTCCACGATCCTGGGCGGGAACATGTCCTCCAGGCTCTTCCAGGAGGTCCGGGAAAAGCGCGGCCTGGCCTATGCCGTCTCAAGCGACGTCAACGCCCTGGCCGATGTGGGTCTGCTCGAAATCCACGC
>JBMONM010000155.1:0-58238 GCA_049324675.1 Thermodesulfobacteriota bacterium | reverse complement strand
GCTGTGGGCGCTCGCCGGACTTTTGGCGATTGTGGCGCTGATCGTCTTTATCCCCACGTTGTTGCCCAATGCCCGCCTGGGCGCGAAATCTCCCACGGTCCTTCCCACGCGCGCCGCGCAAGCCGCGCTTCTCACGCGTTCGCCTGTTCCGACCGTGACGCCTTCGCCTAGTCCCACGCAATCTTCGACGCCGCTGCCCACCCTCGCGCCGATGATCGTGCCGACGCCTCCGGCGGAGGGGGTGCTGTTGAACCTGGCGCCGAATCCCGATCGCACGGGCTGGCTCGGCAGCAAAGAACTCGCGCCGCATCTGCGCGATCGCAATTTGCACAGCGGCGCGTACCAGGGACAGTCGCTCGTCGGCGTCGCGCAATTCGATCTGAACGGCTTGCCGCCCGGCTCCAAGATTCTCTACGCCGCGCTGGAATTGACCGGACGCAACGCGCGTTTCCTGGGTCAGACCGGCGAATGGAACGTAGAACTGATCGAGGCGCAACCCAGCGCGACCTGGGACGATGCGACGTATGACGCGATCGCGCAACTGCCGCGCCTCGCGCTGCTCGGCAAACCGTACGCGGCGCAGGAATTGGCGGCGGGGTTGGTCAATCGCTTCGTCTTCACCCCCGATCAACTGAAGCTGCTCGAAAAGCAACTCGACATCGGCGCGCTCAACCTGCGCGTGCGCGGTCCGAGCAGCGGCAGCGACAACCTGTTCACGTGGGACGCCGGACCGGGCGCGACCGCGCCGTCGCGGTTCATCGGGGGGATGGGCGTCTACGACGCCGAGGCCGTGGAGGTGCCGCCCAGGGTCGTCAGGCGGGAACTCCCGCAGTATCCGCCGAGCGCGCGGCGTCTCCGCCTGGAGGGGACGGTCATGGTGAGCATGGTCATCGATGCGCAGGGAAAACCCAGACACTGCACGATCCGCGAGGCCCAGCCCAAGGGCGTGTTCGAGGAGTCGGCCCTGGCCGCCGCGAACGGCTTCCGGTTCGTTCCGGGGAAGGTGGGCGGAAAAGACGTCGCCACACGCGTCATCGTGCCGTTTCATTTCAAAATGTCAAACTGACGCGTCCTGGCCAAGGACCTCCCGCCAAAACGCGCCCGGGCCGCGACCGCACACGGCGCTACACCTCGAAAAGCGACTCCAGGTCGGTGCGGGTCAGGGACTTGAAGGCGTCCTGGCCCGGAATGATGGCCTCGGCCACGTCCTTTTTCTGCTCCTGGAGCTTCAAGATCTTCTCCTCCACCGTGTTCTGGCAGATCAGCTTGTACGAAAAGACCTGCCGCTGCTGACCGATGCGGTGGGTGCGGTCCGTGGCCTGGTTCTCCACGGCCGGGTTCCACCACGGATCGTAATGGATCACATAGTCCGCGCTGGTCAGATTGAGGCCCGTGCCGCCGGCCTTGAGCGAGATGAGAAACATCTTCACCGACTCGTCGTTGTTGAAGGTGTCCACCTGCTCGAAGCGGTCCTTGGACGAGCCGTCCAGGTAGGCGTATTTGATCTGGGTAAGCTGCACCCAGGAGCGGATGATGTGCAGCATCTGCACGAACTGCGAGAAGATGAGCACCTTGTGCCCCTCCTCGATGATGTCCGTGACCAGGTCCTTGAAGGCGTCGAACTTGCCGGACGGCAGGTTGGTGTTCACCCCGGGCATGTCCAGCTTGAGCAGCCGCGGATGGCAGCATATCTGGCGCAGCTTCAACAGCGCGTCGAGAATGGACATCTGGCTCTTGGCCAGCCCCTTCTCGTCCACCGTGCGCAGGACCTGCTCCTTGAGCTTCTTGGCCAGGGCCGCGTAGAGTTCCAACTGCTCGTCGAGAAGCGCGCAGTAGTAGACGTTTTCCACCTTGGGCGGCAGGTCCTTGGCCACCTCGGACTTGGTGCGCCGCAGGATGAAGGGTTTGACCCGGCCGCGCAGGTATTCCAGGGTCTCCTCGTCGCCGTCCTTGATGGGCTTGACGATGCCCCGCTGAAAGGCGTTCTGGCCGCCCAAGAATCCGGGCATGAGGAACTCGAACAGCGACCACAGCTCGAAGAGGTTGTTCTCGATGGGCGTGCCGGACAGGCACAGCCGGGTCTTGGCGCTTAAGCGCCGCACGGACCGGGCGGTGATGGTGTTGGGGTTTTTTATGTTCTGGGCCTCGTCCAGGATGATGGTGTTGAACTCGAACTTCAACAGCTCGTCCAGATCGCGGCGAAGAAGCGCATAGGTGGTGACCACCAGGTCGGACTCGGCGATCTTCTTGAACATGCCCTCCCGGCGCGCGCCGTAGATGATCAGCTGCCGCAGCCCCGGCACGAACTTCTGGGCCTCGCGCTCCCAGTTGGGCAGAACCGAGGTGGGCACCACGATGAGGTTGGGGCCCTCGGCTCCGTGCTCGTGCAGGTGCTGGATGAAGGACAGGGTCTGCACGGTCTTGCCCAGGCCCATCTCGTCGGCCAGGATGCCGCCGAAACCGTATTCGCGCAGGAAATTGAGATAGCTTAGGCCCTGCACCTGATACGGCCGCAATGTGGCGACCAGTCCCTTGGGCGGACGGACCGGGATGATCTCCTTGAAGTCGTGAATCTTGCGCTTGAGCTTGTTCCAGAACGAATCCGTGCGGGCCTCGGGCATGTCCTCCAAAAGCTTGTCCAGGACCGGGGCCTCGAACTGCTTGAAGGTGGTCTGGGGCGGCTTCTCCGGGTCAAATCCCAGGGCCCGCAGCTTGTGGGCCAGTTTGGACAGCCAGGACTCGGGCAGGCTGGTGTAGGAGCCGTCCTTGAGCTGCACGTAGCGCTTGCCCTGGGTCCAGGCCTTCCAGATCTTCTCGATGGGCACCTTCTGGTCGTCGTACTGGACGCTTAAGTCCAGGTCGAACCACTTGTCCTCCTCCTTGGACTCCACCTCGGCCACGATCACCGGCTTGGTCAGGCGCACCTTGTAGCGGGTCAGGTTCTGTTCGCCGTAGACCCGGTACTGCTCCACGAGCTTGGGATAGGCGTCGAGCAGAAAGACGATGGCCTCCTCCGGCTCCAGAAACCAGTTGGCGTTGTTTCTGGGCTGGAAATGCATCTCTCCCAAAAGGGCGATGAGCGCGGCTTCCCGCTCCTGGTTGCGGGCCAGAAGGAACGACTTGCCCTCGGACTGGTAGGAACCGGTCTGCAGTTCCGCGTTGGGGCCGGGAACCGTGATCTCGCCGTGTTCGGTTTCGTAGACGTTCTGGATCTGGAGGGTCAGAAGGCTTCCCTCCTCGTCCAAAAACAGCTTGGGGTTGTAGGTGGCCGGGACGAAAAACGGCTGCATGCGCTCCATGAATTCGTCATGGCCGTGCAGGTCGGATACCGGCAAGTTGGACCACACCCGGTCCAGAAACTCCGAGACGTCGGCCGTGGGGATAAAAGGCGGGTTTTGCACCATCTCCTGGATCACGTCCGAGGAAAGTCCCGTCTGCACGGGGTAAAACCCCCGGTTCCAGCACACCCACAGCGGCAGGCGGCCATAGAAGAACACCTCCCGGCCGAGGATGGAGAACGGCGGCTTGCCGTCGGCCCCGAGCATGATGTCGAAGGTCAGTCCCTCCTCGCCCAGGCGGGGCGCCAACTGCAGGCGCATGGTCTTGTTCTCGATGCGCACTGGCTGCTCGGTATCGCGCCAATACAGATAGTATTCCTTGCCGATGGACCAGAAAAACCAGCTGATAAGCCCCGGGGGGATGTCCACGCGGTGCCCGTAATAGTCCAGGTTGTGGCCGATCTGTTCGGCAACCATGGGCAGATAGGGCGACATCTCGCTCCAGTCCGGATTCTTGATGATCTGTTCCAGGGTGATCTCCTGATGCACCTGGGAGATGCCGGACTTGTTCTGGCGGGCCCTGAAAAAAGCCACCTGGAGCCGGCCGTGTTCCGGATGGAAGCGGTAGATGAAATAGTGCCGGCCGGCCTCGGGTTCCGGCTCGGTGGAAAAAAAGGCCCGAAACGTTTGCCGCCATTCGGTTTTCGGTACGGAGCGGGCCTCGTCCTCGGGCTTGGCGTGATCCAGGTCCTTGATCAGCTTCAGGGCCGTGGCCCCTACGTGGCGGCACACTCCGGAAAAGGAATCCGGGCAGTTGCAGAAAAAATTGATGGTCCGATCCTTCAGGTTGATGGACAATTCCGAGGCGTAGACCTGGAAGTCCTCGCCCTGGATCTGGCCGTCAACATCCCAGTATCCCTCGCGCTTGTTGAGGGTGAGCTTCTGCACGCCGTCCTGGGCCACGATCGCGTGGGACCCGTCGATGATGTACTCGGGAATGGTTTCCCGGACAAAAACCTGCAAAAGTTGTTTTACCGTTTGTTCCTCTGTGCCGACGACCATCTTGTGAGGCGCTCCTTGACATATAAAGGTCCGTTTCCGGTCGCCCTCCCCTCTCGGGAGGACGGGGCCGAAACGGCCGGACGGACCGCCTGGGCGGTCCGGGTTGCGGGCCGCGGCCGGCTTGAGGCCGAGCCCGAATCATATTTCATAATTCTACACGAAGGAGCATGATAATGGGAAGCAAAGAATGCCATAACGCACTTCGTCCCCGAATTGCGCCCCATGAAAGGGTTCCGGGACCTTCCGGACCAGGGGGCTTGGTTTTTCAGGTTCCGGCGTATATGCTTTTTTCCCGTCCTTAAAAACCGGGATTGCGGCGAGCCGGCCGCACGCCTCCTGCGCAGGCGCCGGCAGCGGCCGCATATCGCGCCCTCGCGGGCGCAAAGGGTGAACCAATCCGTGGCCGGAACACACACGCTCGTTTCCATCGTCCTTTTCGCCGTACTTCTTCTGACCGCGTCCGGATGCGGCGACGACGACCGGCCCCGGAACGACCAACCCGCCCGGGCCGCGCAGGCGGCCGAGGCCTCCCCGGACCCCGGGCCTCCCGTGCCCGGCGGCCGCATCATCGAGGCCATGCTCGGCGACGCCACCAACCTGATCCCCCCGCTGACGTCGGATTCGGCGTCCCACGAGGTGGTCGACCTCATCTACGTGGCCGCCCTGCGCTACGACAAGGACATCCAACTGGAATGCTGGGCCGCCGAAAGCTACGAGGTCCTGGAGGACGGCCGGCTCCTCAGGTTCAGGCTCAAACCGGGCATCCGGTGGTTCGACGGAGTGGAACTGACGGCCGAGGACGTGGAATTCACCTACAAACTCATGATCGACCCCAAAACCCCCACGGCCTACGCCGAGGATTTCAAGGCCGTCTCGTCGTTCACCGTCACCGGGAAATACACCTTCGAGGTCCGCTACGACGAACCCTTCGCCCGCGCCCTGGTCACCTGGGCCCACTCCATCCTGCCCAAACACGCCTTGAAGGACCAGGATCTCATGAACACGAAATACAGCCGCGAGCCTCTTGGGGCCGGTCCGTACAAGCTTGCCGTCTGGGAACCGGGGCGGCGCATCGTGCTTGACGTCAACGAGGACTATTTCGAGGGACGTCCCTATCTGGATCAGGTCGTGTATCGGATTATTCCGGACCTTTCAACGATGTTTTTGGAACTCAAAGCCAAGAACCTGGACATGATGGGCCTGACGCCCCAACAGTACCTGCGCCAGACCACGGCCCCATCCTGGGACAGGGACTACCGCAAGTACCAATACCTCTCTTTTGGATACACCTTTCTGGGCTACAACTTGCAAAACCCGCTGTTTTCGGATGTCCGGGTCCGCAGGGCCCTGGCCCACGCCATCGACAAACAGGAAATCGTCAAAGGCGTTCTTCTGGGCCTGGGCGTGCCCACCATCGGCCCCTACAAGCCCGGCACCTGGGTCTACAACGACTCCATCCAGGACTATGCCTTCGACCCGGCCAAGGCCAAAGCCCTGTTCGCCGAGGCCGGATGGACGCCCGGACCGGACGGCATCCTGCGAAAAGACGGCAAGCCTTTCGCCTTCACCATCCTGACCAACCAGGGCAACGATCAGCGCGTCAAGACCGCCACCATCATCCAGCAACGCCTGAAGGACGTCGGCATCGAGGTGGCCATCCGCACTGTGGAATGGGCCGCGTTCATCAAGGAGTTCGTGGAGACCGGCAATTTCGAAGCCATCATCATGGCCTGGTCCATCCCCCAGGACCCGGACGGCTTCGACGTCTGGCATTCCTCCCGGGCCGTGCCCGGGAGCCTGAACTTCGTGGGCTTCAAGAACGCCGAGGCCGACGCCCTGCTGGAAAAGGGGCGACACACCCTTAATCAGGCCGAACGCAAGAAAATCTACGACGCCCTCCAGGAGATACTGCACCGCGAACAACCATACTGCTTTTTGTACGCGCCCTACGCCCTGCCCATCATTTCGGCCCGCTTCCAGGGCATTGAGCCCGCCCCGGCGGGCATCGCCTACAATTTCACGAAATGGTGGGTGCCCAAAAACCTCCAGACCTTTTCGCTGACCAGGCAATAGCGCGGCCGACGCCTATCCGCCCGGGCTGCCCCATGATCCGCATAAACGAAATCATCGACAAGGTGTCGGACTACATGTCCGAGGCCGAACTGGACCTGATCCGCAAGGCCTACGTGTTTTCCGCCACGGCCCACGCCGGCCAGACCCGGCTTTCGGGGGAGCCCTACCTGTCCCACCCCCTGGAGGCGGCCAACATCCTGGCCGAACTGCGTCTGGACGCGGCCACGGTGGCCGCCGGGCTTTTGCACGACACCGTGGAGGATACCAAGGCCACCGTGGACGAAATCGAGGAGGATTTCGGGGAGGAAGTGGCCGACGTCGTGGACGGGGTGACCAAGATCAGCCAGATATCCTTCGAATCCAAGGAGGAGGCCCAGGCCGAGAACATCCGCAAGATGATCCTGGCCATGGCCGAGGATATCCGGGTGGTCCTGGTCAAGCTGGCCGACCGGCTGCACAACATGCGCACCCTGGACTTCCAGAAACCCGAGAAGCAGGCCCTGATCGCCCAGGAAACCATGGACATCTACGCCCCCCTGGCCAACCGCCTGGGGCTGCACCGGGTCAAGATCGAGCTCGAGGACCTGAGCTTCAAATATCTCAAACCCGAAATCTACGCCCAGATCCGCGACGGCCTGAACCGCCACCACACCCTGGGCGAGGCGTACATCGAACGGGTCATCGGGCAGATATCGGAGTTGCTGAAAAACAACGGCATCACCGGCCGCATTTTCGGTCGAAAAAAACATTTTTTCAGCATCTTCAACAAGATGCGCCAACAGGACCTCTCCCTCGACCAGGTCCACGACCTCATCGCTTTCCGCGTCATCGTGGAGGGCTTGAAGGACTGCTACGCCGTGCTCGGTCTGGTGCACTCCATCTGGAAGCCTGTTCCGGGGAGATTCAAGGACTACATCTCCATGCCCAAGGCCAACATGTACCAGAGCCTGCACACCACGGTCATCGGGCCCGACGGCGAGCGCATCGAGATTCAGATCCGCACCGAGGAGATGAACCGGCTGGCCGAGGAAGGCGTGGCCGCCCACTGGCAGTACAAGGAACGCGGCAAGAGCCGCTTCAGCCCGAAGGACATCGACCGCTTCACGTGGCTGAGGCAGATCATGGACTGGCAGCGCGAGCTCAAGGACTCGCGGGAGTTCATGGCCACCCTGCGCTTCGACCTGTTCCAGGACGAGGTCTACGTGTTCACCCCCAAGGGGCAGGTCAAGGAACTGCCCGAGGGGGCCACGCCTGTGGACTTCGCCTACCTGATCCACACGGCCGTGGGCGACCACTGCGCCGGGGCCAAGATCGACGGCCGGCTTTCCCCCTTGTCCACGATGCTGAAAAACGGGGACACGGTGGAGATCATCACCGATCAGAACCGCACCCCCAGCCGCGACTGGCTCAAGTTCGTCAAGACGGCCAAGGCCCGTACCCGGATCAAGCACTGGATCAGGACCGAGGAACGGGCCAGAAGTATCGCGCTTGGCAAGGAGATGCTGGAAAAGCAGGGCCGCAAGGACGGGGTGAACATCCAAAAGGCCATAAAGGACGGCAGCCTGCGGGCCGTGGCCGAGGAGATGTCCCTCGGCGGGGTGGAGGAACTCTTTTCGGCCATCGGCTATGTGCGCGTCACGGCCAAAAAGATCATCGGACGGCTTTTACCGGCCAGACCCGAGGCAGCCGCCAAGGCCGAGGCCGAAAAAGCCGAGGCGGCCCCCTCCGAGGCCCCCAAGGCCAAACCCTCCGACGCCGTCCGCATCCAGGGCGTGGACAATGTGCTGGTGCGCTACGCCCAGTGCTGCAACCCCCTGCCCGGGGACCCCATCGTGGGCTACATCAGCCGGGGCCGGGGGGTGACCATCCACACCCACGACTGCCCCAACGTCCAGAACCTGGAGCCCGAACGGCTGTTGCGGGTGAGCTGGGAGGGCGAGGAGCAACGTCCCTATCCTGCCCGCATCAGCATCCTGGCCAAGAACATCAAGGGGGTGCTGGGCAGGATTTCGCTGCTTCTGGCCGAGGAGGGGGTGAACATCGATTCCGGGGCCATCCATTCCAATGTGGACGGCACCACGGAGATTTTATTCACCGTGGAGGTCACGGATGCCGCGCACCTCTATCGGACCATCGACCGCATCAGCAAGCTTGACTCCATCCTTGAGGTCAAGCGCGTGGCCGTTTCAGGCCCGATCGGGTACGACGCCCGGGGCGAGATCCCGGAAGGAAACGACGGCATGGGCGATGAGAACCAGGCCTGAACCCGGCCCCCACGGCCCGACGGACGACGGGGCCGGGTATGCGACCCGGCCGCCGACCTTACGCAATCCGACATCAGCCCTCGGCGGTGATCGCCTTGATGGCCGTATAGAAACTGGCCAGGGCCGTATCCCTTTCCGCCGCGGTGGATGCGGCGTACAGGTCGGCCTGATAGTCGCTCATGGCCGAATAGTACTGATACTGCGGCGAGGCCACCACATCCTCGGGCAAAAGCCCTGTCAGGGTATCCTGGAAGGTTTTCAGGGCTTCGGATTTGGTTTGGTTGGTGTCGGTCGAGTTCTCGGCGCTGCGCAACGAGGACTGCAGGGTCTGGTAGGCCAGGTTGTACTGGAAGGCCATGTCGGCAATGTTGTCAACGGCCATGGCAGGACCTCACACGGTGATTTGGCGGGAGAAGGCGCCTTGGCCGGACGGTCCGGCCGGAAGGACTTTCCCGCGTCCGGGAAATTGCAAGGACCTTGCCGGAATGCGCGGCGAACCGTAACCATCCGGAATTACAACCAGTGAATGGCGGATGCGGCAGATATTGCCCGCCATCCGAGCCGCGAGAAAGGAGGGGATCATGTCCAGACGCGGTATCCTGGCGGTCGTTTTGACCTGTGTGGTATGTCTCGTCGGGGCGGTGTCCCGGCCCCAGGCGGCCGCGAAAACGAATCAGGCGGCAAAGGATTATGCCGAGGCCGCCCGGGCCCTGGCCGCCGGCGATACGGCCGGGGCCTCCACGGCCCTGACCCGGATCATCGAATCCGGCCGGACTCCCCCGGCCCTCCTGGTCACCGCCCTGTTCAGCCGCGGCGCCATCTACCACGCCAAGGGGAACCTGGATGCGGCCCTGGCCGATTACGACCGGGCCCTGTCCCTGCGCCCGGATTTCGCCGAGGTCTACGTCAACCGGGGCAACGCCCGGTATGTAAAGGGGGACAAGGCCGGAGCCCTGGCCGACTTCGACCGGGCCGTGGATCTGACGCCTTTTTCGGCTTTGGGATTCAACAATCGCGGGTACTTCCACCTGTCCGAGGGAGACCCGATCAAGGCCACGGAGGACTTCGACCGGGCATTGGATCTTGCCCCCAAGTCTTCGGAAATCCTCTGCAACCGGGGCATGGCCCGGCTCATGCGCGACGACCCCGAGGGGGCCCTGCTCGATTTCGACGCGGCCCTGGGCATCAATTCCAAAAACGCCATGGCCTACCGGGGCCGGGGACTGGCCTACGACAGGCTGGGGAAAAAGGACAAGGCGGCGGCCGACCTGGCCACATCCCGGGAACTGGATCCCAGGCTGGCCGATCCGCCGGCAAAGGGAAAATGATTCCGGCGGGTCAGCGCACCACCACGATGGTGCATGGCGCGATCTGCACCAACCGCCCCGAAACGCTGCCCAGAAGCATGTTGTCCAGGGCGTTTTTGCCCCGGCTGCCGACGATGATCTCGTCGGCCTTTTCCTGCCTGGCCAGCTTGGCGATGGTCTCGGCCGGACGCCCGGCCTCGGCCCGGGTTCGGATGGTCACCCCGGCGGCCTCGGCCCGCTTTGCGGCCTCGGCCAGAATCTTCTTCGGCTCGCGCATGAGGTGCTCCCAGGCGTCGGGGATCTCCTCGCGTTTGTAGGCCAGAAAGGTCAGCCCCTCCACCACGTTGACGCACAGGACCTCGGCCCCGTGCCGGGTGACCTCCATGATGGCCCGGTCCAGGGCCTTGTCCGAAAGTTCCGATCCGTCGACGGCCACGATGATCTTTTTCATGGGGGTCTCCTCCGTCAGGCACTCCGCTGATCCGGCCGGTGCCCGCCGCTGTCCCTGGAACGTTCCGAGGTGTTGCCTGGATATGCTAGAAGAATCCGCCTGTCCGCGCAACCGATTGGGGGACAACCGAGGGCCGCGCCTGAAAAAAGCTCGGCCCCCGCGGGAACGGGGGCCGAAATCAAGGAGGGAGGAGAAAACCTTGCATGTGTGCGGGATTGCTCCCGGCGACGCAAGGCGATGGGTGCGGCCTCGGGGCTTGGCGTGGCGTGTGTGCCGCACCCCTCCCCGGACGGGGGTCAACCGCCCGGATGGTATCCATCTATGCCCGCAACATGAAAAACATATTGCCCGAGAATGAACGTTTTGTAATGGGTCCGGGCTGTCAGGACGCGGAGGTGTGAAACGACAGCAACACCCGGAGCCCGGGAGAGCGATCCTCAAGAGTGAGTCCGGCGGCGTGCAGCTTGGCCACGGCTGCCACCAGGCTCAGCCCCAGGCCGCTGCCCGGGGTATTGCGGCTGGACTCCATGCGGAAAAACCGTTTGAGCACGGCCGCCCGGTGCTCGGCCGGAACCCCCGGCCCCGTGTCGTACACGGCCAGTTCCGGCCCGCAGTCGCCCTGGGCGAGCGTGATCCCCACCTCGCCGCCGGAAGGCGTATACTTGATGGCGTTGTCCAGAAGGTTCGCCAGGGCCTGGGACAGAAGGTGGCGGTTGCCGGGCACGGTCAATCCCGGCGTCAGATTCACGTTGAGACGGATGTCCTTTTCCTCGGCCAGCGGTTCGTACAATTCGGCCACATCCCCGGCCAGGACAGCCAAATCCAGATCCGAAAACTCCTCCCGGCGGCTCCCGGCCTCGGCCTGGGAGATGGTCAGGATGGCGTTGAAGGCCGCCAGGACCTCGTCGATGTCCGCAATGGTGCGTTCCAGGACCGGACGCAGGCCGTTGGTGTCTTCGTGGCCGCGAAGGGAGAGCTCCAGGCGGCCCCGGATGCGGTTCAAGGGACCCCGCAGATCGTGGGCGATGTTGTCGCTGACCTGACGCACGCCGTCCATCAGCCCCACGATGCGATCGAGCATGGCGTTGAGGTTGGCCGTAAGTTGATCGAACTCGTCCCCCGCGCCCTTGGCCGGGATGCGCTGGGTCAGGTCCCCCTGCATGATCTCCCGGCTGGCCCGGTTGATCACGTCCAGCCGGCCGAGCATGCCCCGGGTCATGAGCAACGCCCCGAGTCCTCCCATGGCCACCGTGATCACCAGCCCCCACACCAGGGCGTCCATGATCAGGTCCTCCACGGTATTGCGCTCGGCCACGTTGCGGCCCACCAGCAGGTGGTAGTTGCCGGGAAGGTAGAAATACTTGAACCGCGAGGAGACCACCTCGCCGTCGGCCTCCTGCAGGACGAGATCCACCCATCCGTCCTGGGTGGAGGAGAACTCGGGCCATTCCTTGAGATTGCCGGCCACGGGGGCGAACTTCCAGTCCGTGAGCAGGTACAGGGCGCTGCCGTTCTTGTCCCGGGCCACCCGGGTCTCGATGGCCCGGACAAGCCCGGTCAGCCCGAGCTGGGCGTACTGCTCGGTCAGGCCGCGAATCTCGGCGTTGATGGTCTCGTCGGTCTGCCGCTCCATGAACCCGGCCGTGGAGTGGTAGATGAACCCCAGAAGCAGCAGCACCGAGGCCCCGAACAGGGACATGTACAAAAGGGCCAGCCTGAACGAGGTGGAGCGGACGATCCTACCGGGGATCACGAATGGTGTACCCCGCGCCGCGGATGGTGTGCAGAAGCGGCTTGTCGAAATCCCGGTCGATCTTGTGCCGCAGGCGGCTTATGTGCACGTCGATGACGTTGGTCTGCGGATCGAAGGAATAGTCCCAGACGTTTTCCAGAAGCATGGTCCGGGTGACCACGTGCCCGGCGTGGCGCATGAGGTATTCCAGGAGCAGGAACTCCTTGGGCTTGAGGTCGATGGGCCGGCCGGAACGGGACGCCGTGCGCGAGACCAGATCCAGATCCAGGTCGGCCACGCGCAGGACCGTCTCGGCGGCCTCGCCCCCGCCCCGGCGAAGAAGCGCCTCCAGGCGGGCCTGGAGCTCCGAGAAGGCATAGGGCTTGGTCAGGTAGTCGTCGCCGCCGGCCCGAAGCCCCTTGACCCGGTCGTCCACGTCGCCCAGGGCGCTTAAAATCAGCACCGGGGTCTTGTTGCCGGCCGCGCGCATGGTCTTGACGATGGTCAGCCCGTCCACGCCCGGCAGCATGCGATCCACCACCATGGCGTCGTGGGTCTCGGCCGCGATGCGGTACAGGGCCTCCTTGCCGTCGGCCACATGGTCCACGGCGTACCCGCTTTCCCGAAGCCCCTTGGCCAGGTAGGCCGCGGCCTCCAGGTCGTCTTCGACGATGAGGATGCGCACCCCGTGTTTCCTTCCGTTTGCCGCGCGCCTCCCGGAACGGCCATCCCTCCCGGCATGCGGCGCACGCGCCACTCGTATCCAAAGCCCGGACGAAAAGGAAGGCGCCCTGGGCGCGGTTTCCTTTTGCCCGTTTTGCGTCTATCATTGCCAAAGAAACGAGCGCCCCGCAAGGAGACCCCCATGCACCCCTCGCGCCAGTCACGGCCGGTCCGGCCGGTCCGTATCGCGGCCGTCGTCCTGGCCGCCCTGTTGCCCTTTTTCGCCACGCACGCCGCGGCCCAGAAAGGCGGCATCGCCTTCGGGGCCCTTCTGCCCCTGACCGGCCCCCTGGCCGACAAGGGGCGCACATCCCAGGCCGCCCTGAAACTGGCCGAGGCCGACATCCGCAGCTACCTGGCCGCCTCGGGATCGGGCGGATCCTTCTCCATCCTCATCGAGGACACGGGATCGGACCCGCAAAAGGCCCTGGCCAAGCTCAAAAACCTTGCGGACAAGGGCGTGCGCCTGGTCATCGGGCCCGCAAGCGACGCCGAGACCGCCGCCGTGGAGGACTTCGCGGCGGGCGCGGGCATCGTGCTTCTGAGCCCGGGCAGCGCCGCCCAATACCTGGCCAGGAAAGACGACACCCTCTTTCGGCTCTCCCCATCGAACACCTATCAGGCCGAGGCCCTGACCGCGCTCATCAAGCAGGAGGGCAACACGATCATGGTGCCCCTGTGGCGCGGCGACACGGTCGGGGACGAACTCATGGTGCACGCCAAGGCCCGTTTTCGTCAGCTTGGCGGCGAGGCTGCGGCCGGGGTGCGCTACGACCCCGACAGGACCGACTTCGCCGGCATTTTGGACGAACTGGACAAGGAACTCGCGCAAGTACGGGCCGAAAAACCCTCGGCCAAGCCGGCCATCGTGTTCGTGGGCGGAAACGAGGTGGTGCCCATCTTCAAGGATGCGGCGAAAAGGCGCGGCCTGGCCGGACTGCCCTGGTACGGCAGCGACGCCACGGCCCTAAACGACGCCATCGCCAAGGACCCGGAAAGCGCGGCCTTCGCCATGCGCACCCGGTTCGCCTCGCCCCGCTACGGCGAGGGCGGAGCCAATGTCTACACCCAGATCGAACGGCGCATCGCCAAGGAGACGGATCTGTTCCCGGACACCCAGAGCGCCGCGGCCTACGACGCGGCCTGGCTGGGTTTCCTGGCCGCCGATTCGGCCCAGAGCATGGACGCCGGGTCGCTCAAACGCTTCATCCCGCTTCTGGCCGAACGCACCTACGGGGTCACGGGCTGGCTGGCCCTCAACGAATACGGGGATCGCCGCGAGGACTGGGACTTCGACTTCTGGGCCCTGCGCCAGGAGGGCGACACCTTCTTCTGGGAAAAGATCGCCCGCTACCAGTTCGAGCCCGGCATGCCCAAGGAGCTGTACATCGGATCGCCCCGCAAGTGAGGCGCGAAGGGAGGCCAGGGGGGAGGATGCCTCCGGCGGTCCAAGGGGGCGCGCCCCCTTGGGAATCCCCGAATGGGGAGGATTGCGTCCGTTCTATCGCGTAAAACCGGAAGGATCGTAACGGCCCGGCGGGCAGAGGAAAGCCTCTTCGCTCATGGCCGTATCGGTCCGCATCTTCGGGCCGGGCGACGGGTCGCCGCAAACGGACGGTGGCGGGGCGAAGCATTGCCGCCGCCGGACGTTTGTCGCCGACCCCGAGCCCGGCTACCGCTTCCGCTTGCCGCCCCGCCGGGACGAACCCGGACGTTTCGACGAGCCTTCGGCCGGCCTGGCCGCCCCGGGCCGCGCGGTCTTGCCGGCCGGTTTCCCGGACTTCGCGGGCCGGGCCGGGCGCGGGGCCTTGGATTTCCTGCCCCGCTTCGCCGGGACCTCGCCCATCTCCCCGCCGTCCACCAGCCGCAGATTGACCTCCAGCCGGTCCAGATTCGCTTCCATGAGCTCCACCTGGATGGTCTGCCCCAGACGGAACACCCGGCCCGTGCGCTCGCCCAGAAGCTCCTGACGTTCCGGGAAAAAGGCGTAATAATCGTCGGTGATGGTCGACAGCCGGACCATGCCCTCGGCCATGACCTCCTTGAGTTCCACCCAGAAGCCGAAATCCGCCAGCGATCCGATGACCCCGGTGAACACCTGCCCCGCCTTGTCTTCCAGAAACAGCACCGTGATCCGCTTTAATATCTCGCGTTCGGCCTCCATGGCCACTCGCTCCCGGCGGCTCAGATGGTCGGCCGTCTTCTGAAGCCGGGCCGGACTGGTCCAGGTGGCCCCTTCGCCGGCCAGGGTCTTTTTGAGCGCCCGGTGCACCACCAGGTCGGCGTAGCGCCGGATCGGCGAGGTGAAGTGGCAGTAGCAGGTCGAGGCCAGACCGAAATGCCCCTCGTGACGCGGGGAGTACGAGGCCTGCATCATGGTCCGCAGGGCCAGCCGGCTGACCAGGAAGTCCAGGTCCGTGTCCGAGGCCGCGCGCAGCACCTCGGGCAGTTCCCCGGGGCCGGGCTTGGGCGGCAGGGCCGGCCCCAGGCTGGTGGTTCCGAGCAGGGTGAACAGGGCCTCCAGCTTGGCCGGGTCCGGGTCGGGGTGGATGCGGTACAGAAGTGGCGCGCCCTGCTCCGTGAGGTGGCGGGCCACGGCCTCGTTGGCCGCGATCATGAATTCCTCGATGATCTGGTGCCCGAAATGGCGCACCCGGGGTCGGATGTCCACGGCCTCGCCGTTGAGGTTGAAATGAATCTCCGGCTCGGGCAGGTCGAAATCCAGGGTGCCCCGCTCCAGGCGCAGGCCGTTGAGCAGCCGGGCCAGCTTCTCGGCCGTGACCAGCATGGGCAGGACCTGGGCCACGGCCTGGCGCTCGGCCGCGTCGTCCAGGAAAAGAGCCCGGTTCACCTGGGCGTACGTCAGCCGGGCGGCGCTCTGAATGACCGCCGGATAGAACGTGGCCTGCCGGATGATCCCCTTGGCCGAAAAGGTCATGTCCGCGACCATGGCCAGCCTGGGCACGTGGGGATTCAAGCTGCACAGGCCGTTGGAAAGCCTCTCCGGAAACATGGGCTCCACGGACTGGGGGAAATAATAGGAATTGCCGCGCTCCAGGGCCTCGCGGTCCAGGGCCGACCCCTCGGCGACGTAGTGGGACACGTCGGCGATGGCCACCCGCAGGCGGAACCCCCTGGGCAGCTTCTCCACATGCACGGCGTCGTCGAAGTCCCGGGCCTTGGCCCCGTCGATGGTCACGAAGGGCACCTCGCGCAGGTCCGTGCGGCCCTCGACGTCGGTTTCGCCCGGGGCCTCGGGGAGCTTTTCGGCCTCGGCCAGGGTGCGGCGGGGGAAAACGGTAGGCACCTCGTGGTTGAGCTTGACCAGCTTCTCCTGTACCGCGGCGTCGCGCTGGGGCCCGAGAAGTTCGCCGGCCGTTCCGGAATACAGGCGATAGTCCAGCTTCTCCCCGGCCGTCACGGTGACGATGTCCTCAACCGAGGGTTCCCGGGCCTCGCCGGCCCGGGGCCGGAAGTCGGCCATGAAGCCCATGGGCTGGCGCGGGTCCGTGGGCCGGCACAAGAACAGGTCCTGGCCCATGCGCTTGACCACCCGGCAGGGAAATTCGGTCTGGCCGCGCTCCAGGATGCGGGCCACGCGGCCCTCGTGTTTCCTGCCCGCCCGTTCCCGGGTCACGGCCGCGGCCACCCGGTCGCCGTGCCAGGCGTCGCCCAGGTCCTTGTGCGGGATGAACAGGTCCTTGCGGCGCTTGTCGTCGGGGATGACGTAGCCCACGCCCGAACGCTGGATCTCAAGCCGACCCACGAAGAGCTTCATGCTCTCGGTCAGCCCGTAGGCCCGGTCGATGCGTATGAGCCGCCCCTCCTCCACCAGGTCGTCCAGGATGTCGCGCACCTGCTGGCGATGGACCTTGCCCGCGCCCAGGCCGGAGAGCACCTCCCGATCCGAAAGGGGCTTTTGCCGCTCCTTGAAAAGCCGCAACACCGCCGAGGGGCTCACGCCCGCCTTCGCGCCCCGTTCGGCCGTCGCCATCCCGCTGTCCTCGGAAGCCATCTTCCTGCGTTTTTTCCTTGCGGCCATGCGGCCTCCTTCCCGGGCTCACCCGGCGATTCATCCGGCAAAAGGGGAATCCCAGGTCCGGCGTTTACGGGGAACGCGCCCCATGTTAAGGGAATCTCCCGGAGAATCCCATGCACGACACCGGTTGCTTTCTTGTCGGAGAATTCCAGTTCGGCCCGGAAATCACCTTCGAGCGGTTCACGGAACTGGAAGAGTCCCTCAAAAACGCGGTCATGGACCTGCTCGGCGGATTCGGCGCCGATCACATGGAATTCACGTCCTCCGGCGACTACCTGGGCTACCAGAGCCAGGCCCCGGACCTCGACCGGCAGGCCCTGACCCAGGCCTGCCTTCTTCTCATTCCGTTTCTGGACGAAGGCGTCAAGGGGCGGCTGGTGTGCGTCAGGTGCGGCTTCGGGGACGTGGACACGGTCTTTTTCTCACGCCACGGCGTCGATCTGGTCACGACGCCCGCGCCGTGACCGGCCCGGCGAACCACAACGGCACGTAAGGCCCGGCCCGCGACAGGGCCGCATCCAGGGCCGGGGCATCGGGTTCGATGTCGCCCAGCGCATCCCAGAACCGTTTCGAGTGGTTTTGGTGCAGGGTGTGGCACAACTCGTGGAGAAAGACGTAGCGTGCCAGTTCCCAGGGCAGAAAGGCCAGTGAGATGTTGAGGCTGATCCGTCCGGAAGGCGTGCAACTGCCCCAGCGGGTGCGCTGCCGGCGCACCCGGGCCGAGGCGAAGGGCACCCCGACCTCCCGGCTGACCTCGCGCAGGGCCGCCACCAGAAGCGGACCGGCCCTGTCCCGGACAAAGGCGCACAGACCCTGCCGCGCGGCCTCAACCCCCTCCCCCGGTCCGCCCGGCTCCACCGCCACGGCCAGACGCCCGCCGCCCATCTCCCTGATCCGGCATGCGGCTCCGGCCGGGCCGGGGCGCTCCAGATAGTCCACGCGGTATTCCAGGCCGAACGCGGTCAATACCACGCGGCGGGGGAAATATACCGGGACCATGCCTGGAAGCTCTCCCAATGCGGCGAGCCTGGCGGCCGCGTCCTCGATCCAGGCCCGCCTGGACTCCACGGCCAGGGGCAAAAGCTCCGGATCGAAGCCCTCGGGCGCCACCACCTCCAGGCCCCGGGCCGGGAGCATGCGCAGCACCACGCCCCTGGCCCGGCGGCTGACCCGCACCGAGACCGGGACCGGAAGCTCCATGGCCGCGGCCAGAAGCCGCGCGGTCGCGCGAAGCGTCTCGGGCGGACACCCCGACCGCAATCCGGTCCGCCTCGTGGCGGCCTTTTTTCCAACGCCGGACACAACCATGCGTCATCTCCCCGATTCTTCCCGCACCGGATAGACATCCGGGCCGCTTTGCGTCAAGAAAAAGCCCTTGCCCATCCCGCCGCACGACATCCGCGCAAAGGAGCCCCCGCCGCATGAACCGCCGATTCCACGGTTTCGCCCTTGTCCTGGCCCTGCTGCTGTTTGTCTCGGGCTGCGCCCCGAAGGCCACGGCCCCCGTCGCCCAGCCCCCCCGGGGAAAGGCCCAGGGCGAGATCGAGGACCTGCGCGTCATTCCGCAGCGGACCATGTATTTTGCGGAAAGAAATTCCCCGGACAGGCCCCTTTTGTCCACGGATCAGGCCGCGTATCGCCTGGACGAGTTCCTTCTGGCCTTTTTCAAGCCCTGGACCATGGAACAACCCGAATACGGCCTGAAATCCGTCATGGGGCCCTTCGTCAAGTACGCGAAGTCTCCGGGCTACAACGAACACAACCGGCCCCGGGACCCGGCATGGGCCGTGACCCTGGAACGCCAGGCCGATCTGCGCTCCTTCCCCAGGCTGTCCCGCCGGGCCATCACGGTGGCCAACACCAACCTGCGCAGCATGCCCACCTCCGGGGCCCGCTACAGCGATCCGACCCTGCCCGGAGAGGGCTATCCCTTCGACTACCTTCAACATTCGAGCGTCCCCCTGGGCACGCCTCTTTACGTGACCCACGCCACCCACGACGGGTCCTGGCTCCTGGTGGAGTCCCCCTTCACCTTCGGCTGGATCCCGGCCTCGGACGCGGGCCTCGTGGACGAGGCCTTCATCCGTGACTACCAGTGCGGCCGCTATGCGGCCGTCATCCGGGACAACGTGCCCTTCGCCCGGGGGCAGGCCCTGGATATCGGCTGCGTCCTGCCCCTGTCCGGGCGGGCGGGAGGAGGGCTGACCGTGCTTTATCCCGAGCCCGGTCCCGGCGGACTGGCCGTCGTGCGCTCGGTGGCCCTGGGAACGGATTCGGTCGCGCCCATACCGCTTCCGGCCACGCCCCGGCAGATCGCCGCGGTGGCCGACCGGATGATGGGCCAGACCTACGGCTGGGGGGGGATCGACGACAAGCGGGACTGCTCGGCCATGGTCCGGGACCTGTTCGCCCCCTTCGGCATCTATCTGCCCCGCAACTCCAGCTCCCAGGCCAAGGCCGGGCCGACCATGTCGCTTGAGGGCCTGACGCCCGCGCAGAAGGAGGAGGCCATCCTGTCCCGGGGCATTCCCTTCGCCACCCTGGTCTGGATGCCCGGCCACATCATGCTCTATGTGGGCGAATTTTCGGGCCGGCCGGTGGTCTACCACAACATCTGGGGGTTGCGGACCCTGGAGGACGACGGCAGCGAGGGGCGGCTGGTCCTGGGGCGGGCGGTGATCACCTCGCTCCGGGCCGGGGAGGAAGCGCCCAAGGTCAAGCCCGAGCGCCTGCTGATCAACCGGGTCCAGGCCCTGACGTATCTGGCCCGGCCGTATTGAGACGACGTCGGAAGGAAACCGGCGAAAGAGGTTGACGAACATCCGGGATTGAGGTAGATGACGCCTCTTCTTTTGCGGAGGGAAAATTCATGTACGCGATCATCGAGACCGGCGGAAAGCAATATCGGGTTCAGGAAGGGGCCAAAATCCAGGTGGAGAAGCTTCCGGTGGAAGCCGGGGGCGAGTTGACCCTGGACAAGGTGCTCATGGTGGGCGGCGAGTCCGGCGTCAAGATCGGCGCGCCCTACGTCGAGGGCGCGGCCGTGACCTGCCTGGTGCGCGGCCAGATCCGCGGCCCCAAAATCGTGGTCTTCCACAAGTGGCGGCGCAACGACTCCCACAAGAAGACCGGACACCGCCAGGACTACACCACCCTGGAAGTGAAATCCATCCGGGCCTAGCGCCCGTTCCCAAGGAGGCCCTTCATGGCTCACAAGAAAGCGGGCGGAAGCTCCAGAAACGGTCGGGACAGCGCCGGACAGCGGCGCGGGGTGAAACGCTACGGCGGCCAGCAGGTGCTGGCCGGCAACATCCTGGTGCGCCAGCTCGGCACCAAGTTCCACCCCGGCGAGAACGTGGGCATGGGCCGCGACTATACCCTGTTCGCGCTCATCGACGGCGTGGTCAAGTTCGAGAAATACACCCGCCACAACAAGGTCAAGACCCGGGTGGCCGTCCTCCCGCAGGCCTGACCTCACCCGGCGACGCGTTTCTTGGGAACGGGCATGACGCCCGTTCCCTTTTTTTTGCCTTGCGCCCATGCCGCATCCTGGGTACAGTCCCATAACACGCTAATTTGGCACGGGTTTTGTATAAAAGCCCGGTCAAACGACCCGCACGGTCAAAAAACGGTGCACCATGGCGGAACAAGGACACAAGGCCCCGATCATCGTCAAGAGGATCAAGAAGAGCGAGGGCGGCGCGCACGGCGGCCAGTGGAAGGTGGCCTACGCCGACTTCGTCACGGCCATGATGGCCTTTTTCCTGCTCATGTGGCTCCTCAACATGGCGCCCAAGGAGAAACAGGAACAGGTGGCCGCCTATTTCCGCGAGTTCAGCCTGTTCGAGCATCCCGGCCCGGGGGCGATTCCCCTGGAGACCGGCGGTCTCGGTCCGCCCGCCGTGGTCAGCAGTTCCTCGGAACGTCCCGACGGACCGGCCGCCGAGGTCGGCGGCGGCACCGGCGTGGGGCCCGAGGCCGGAGGCCCCTCGGCGGAACAGAAGCGCGTCGAGCAGATGGTCGAGAAGCAGATCCGCGAGGTGTTGCCCGAACTGGCCGACCAGGTGAAGGTCACGGCCGAGGAAGGCAAGGTGCGCATCGAGATCATGGACAAGCTCGACAACCCCATCTTCGAGAAGGGCAAGGCCGTCCTGGCCCCGGACGCAAAGCGCATCCTGGCCACTCTGACCGAAGTCCTCAAGAAGGACGACCTCAAGGCGGTGGTGGAAGGCCACACCGACGCCCTGCCCTACGGCACCGAGACCTACACCAACTGGGAGCTGTCCTCGGACCGGGCCCAGGCCGCCAGACGAGCCATGCTCAAGGACGGGTTCCCGCCTGAAAATATCGTCATGGTGGCCGGTTACGCCTCCACCAGGCCGTATGTCCCGGCCGACCCCTACGATCCGAAAAACCGGCGCATCAGCCTGTTGCTTTTCCAGGAGCCTCCGGCCCAGGAGGCGGGGAAGGATGCGCAGGAACAGGCCGGGAAAACGCCGCCGGCCGAGGAACAGGCTGTCGAGGAACAAAAAACCTCGCCCACGATGAACGAATACCTCGAGCAGGAAATCGACAAGATATATGACAAGGCAACGGAAAAGCAGTTTTAACGCGACGGTCGGGCCGATTCTGCACCATCCCGTCCGTCATCACCTCGACCACCCGGCGGAACCATGTTCGCGATCATAGGCATCCTCGTCGTCCTGGGCGCTGTCGGCCTGGGGTATTTCTTCGAAAAAGGCAACTTCTCGCTGCTTTTCTCCGCCGCGCCGGCAGAGATGCTGATCATTTTCGGCGGCGCCTTCGGCTCCCTGGTCCTTGGCGCGCCCAAGGAGGTCCTGTCGCAGATATTATCGGGCGTCCTGGCCATTTTCGGGTCCATGAAGACCAGCAAGGCCTATTACCTTTCCATGCTCACCGTCCTCTCCCAACTGTTCATGAAGATACGCCGCGAAGGATTGGTGGCCATCGAAAAAGACATCGAGCACCCCACCGAAAGCCCCATCTTCAGTTCCTTCGCCAAGGACAAGGGCAATCTGCCCGTGGTGCGCTTCGTCTGCGACACCATGCGCATCTTTTCCACGGTGAACATCGAACAGCACGAATTCGACAACATCATGGACGCCGACATCGAGGCCGCTGCCCATGAGGCCCTGACCGCGGCCCACACCATGGGCAAAACCGCCGACGCCCTCCCTGGCCTGGGCATCGTGGCCGCCGTGCTCGGCGTGGTCATCACCATGGGCAAGCTCAACGAGCCGCCCGAGGTCCTGGGTCACTCCATCGGCGCGGCCCTGGTGGGCACCATGCTCGGCGTGCTCGGCTGCTACGGCTTCATGGGGCCCATCTCCCAGAACATGGAGCACCGGGCCAAGGAACTGGAATCCTCGCTTCTGGTGGTCAAGGCGGCGCTCGGGGCCTTCGTGGGCGGCAATCCCCCGCCCGTGGCCCTTGAGGCCGGACGCCGGGCCATACCGACCCACAAGCGTCCCACCTTCGAGGAACTGGAAGAGGCCATCAAGATTTCCAAGGGCAAATAGCCCCGGACCGCGGAGCCCCACCCTGTCAGCCACCGGGCCATGGCCTTGGCGGGGTCATGCCGGACGGCGGCGGGAAATTCACTCCTTGGGAGCGTCTTTGGGCGAAGCCAGGATGCGGTCGATGCGCCGGCCGTCCATGTCCACGATCTCCAGGCGCCATCCGGCGTGTAAAACGGCGTCGCCCAGGGCCGGAATGGCGTGCAGCCGGGACTGAACGAATCCGGCCAGGGTCCGGTGGGCCTCTTCCGGGTCCGGGGCCGGAAGACGCAGCAGATCGTGGGCCTCGTCCAGGGGCAAAAGCCCGTCCAGAAGCCAGGACCCGTCCTCCCGGCGCACGGCCGCGGGTTCCTCGGCCTCGCCGGAACTGGGGATGTCCCCCACGATGGCCTCCAGGATGTCGTTTAAGGTCGCCACTCCCTGGACATCGCCATATTCGTCCACCACCACCGCGAAGCGCATACCCGGCCGGGTCCGGAACCGCTCAAGAAGGGTCAATACCCGGGTACTCTCAAGGACGTACACCGGATCATGGGCCAGTTTGACCAGGTCCGGCCTGCGGCCGGCAGCCAGTTCAGCCAGATATTCCTTGACCCGGACGACACCGATGATGTCGCTCAGGTCTCCCCTGGCCACCGGGTAGCGGGTGAAGGGGCTGTCCGTGACGGCATCCAGGACCTCCTCGGGAGAGGCCGCCGCATCGAGCCAGCGGACCTTCATGCGATGGGTCATGCACAGCCCCACCCGGCGGTCCCCCAGGCGTATGATGCGCTCCACCATCCGACGCTCCCCCGGCTCCAAAACACCCGTCCTGGCCGCCTCGGACAAAAGCCCGCGCAGGTCCTCCTCGGTGATCTGCCGCTGCGTGGCCTCGCCGACTCCCGCAAACCGCAGCAGTAGTTCGGTGGCCCCGCCCAGAAGACGGGCCACGGGCGCGACCGCAACCATGAACCAGGACATGGCCGGGGCGCACAGTTCGGCCACGCGCTCGGGGCTGGCAAAGGCCAGCCGTTTTGGAACAAGCTCGCCGACAACGATGGAAAGGAAGGTCAGACCGGCCACCACAAGGCCCAGGGACAGGGCCGGGGCGTATCGGGCCAGGGCCGGGTGGCCTCCCAGATAGTCCGCCAGGGGCTCGGCCAGGGTGGCCCCGCCGAAGGCCCCGGTGAACACCCCGACCAGGGTGATCCCCACCTGCACGCTGGGGAAGAAACTCTCCGGCCTCCCCAGAAGGGCCAGCGCCCGGGCAGCCCCCCGGCTCCCAGCCTCCTTGCGGGCCAGAAGCCGTAACCGGCTGGAGGAGACCAGGGCCATCTCCGCAAGCGAGAAAAACCCGTTGAGCAGGATACACAGTACCACCACGCCGGCTTCGATGACCAGGGTGCCCATGAACCTCCTCGCACGTCTTTCGTAATGCCGGAAACCGGATGAAAAACCGGACTGGGGCGCCTCGACAAATCAGAGCGCGGCGGGAAGGTACAAAACCATGCAGCCCACACAGGGCTTCCCGGCATAGATGCGGTCCACGGTCCCGGACTCGGCCAGATACTTGGCCGAATACCCGGTGGTCGAATAGGCTTCGATGAAACCGTCCGCCAGGGATACGGCGCCGCCCTCAAGCACGTATCGCAAGGTGACGAACACCCGTGCGGCGGGTCTGACCTCGGGCCCCACCGGCGGGCAATCGGCCACCCCGCGCGGGACATCGTATTCGGCCACGAACCTCACCACGGTCCGGCCATCGGCGTCCACGTAGGTTTCCCAGACCGGATTCCTGAAAAGGCTGTAGGCGGAAAGGGCCATCTCCACGGTCCTCCCCGTATCCGGAGCCAGACGCGCGGACCTGACCATACCGACGGGGTCGCCCTCCTCGGCGCAGGCCGCCAGCGCACAGACTATCGACAGAAGCAATAGCCGGCCCACCACCCAGAGAGGTTTCTCCCGCGCGGCCACGGCCGGACCGCGCCCGTGATCCGCCGCCGGGAGTCCATGCGTCCTCACGGCGTCCCGCCCACTTCCACCCGGTTGCGGCCATTGGTCTTGGCCAGATACAGGGCCCCGTCCGAGGCCGACAGGAGTTCCCGGGGATCGATATCCGCGCGGGGCACCATACTGGCGATGCCGATGCTGACCGTGACCACGTCGGCGGCCGTGGAGGTGGCATGCTCCATGTGCAGATCCCGCACGTTCCCGCGTACTTCCCCGGCAATGGCCAAGGCCCCTTTGACATCCGTCGCCGGCAAAACGACCACGAATTCCTCGCCGCCATAACGGGCGACGAAATCCCCGGGCCGCTTGAGGGACTTCGAGATGGCCTCGGCCACGACCTTGAGGCACGAGTCGCCCTTTAAGTGCCCGTAGGTGTCGTTGTAGGCCTTGAAGCAATCGATATCGATCATGAGCAGGGACAGGGGCAGCCCGTCACGCCTGGACCGCATCCACTCCTTCTCATAGACCTCGTCGAAGCGGCGGCGGTTGCCCACCGATGTCAGGCCGTCCTGATTGGAAAGCTGTTCCAGCTTTTCGGTCAGGGCCTCAAGCTCGCGTTCCCTGGCCTTGCGACGGTCGGTCTCTTCCTTGAGACGCAGGACGGAACGCACCCGGGCGCACAATTCCAGGCGGTTGACGGGCTTGCTGATGTAATCGATGGCCCCGGCCTCCAAGGCGCGTTCCAGGCTCGCGGCCTCGTCGCGCACGGTGACCATGATCACCGGAATGTCCCGGAACCGCTCATCGGCCTTGAGCCGTTTGGTCGCCTCGATGCCGTCCATACGGGGCATGACGATGTCCATGAGGATCAGGTCCACGCCCGGATCGCCGCCTTGAACAGCCCGTTCCTCCAGAAGCGCGAAGGCCTCGGCGGCGTCGTGGGCCGTCATGATGTCCTCATGCCCGGCCGCGCGTAAAATTTCGGACAACAGCATCACCTGGGAACGAGAATCGTCCACCACAAGTATCTTCATATCGGCATGGTTGCGGCCCGCCCGCCGCGTTCTCCTTGTCTTGGGACGCCAGGCCGCTCCTGCAACGGCCCAGCCTCCACTACGTCAATACCCCGGGTATTGGAAAAAAGAAACTCGCAATCTGGATCACATCACGCGTCAACTGGAGGGTTGTCGCCCAGAACCTCCCGCAGGGAGGAAAGGGTTCCCGTGTCCGTGAAGTCGAATCGCAGGGGGGTCAGGGTGACATGCCCGCGGGTCAGCAGGTCCCGGTCCGTCCCCGGGACCACGCTCCTTCCCGGGATGACGCCGTCGAGCCAATAGTAGGGACGGCCCCTGGGGTCGGTGCGCTCGTCGAACCAATCCTTGTAGGTGGCCTGGGTCTGGGGACAGACCTGGAGGGGTTTGGCCGCGTCCATGGGGCCGCGCGGGAAATTGAGGTTGAGGACGCTGCCGCGCGGCACCCGGTCCCAGGACATTTCGGCGATGAAGCGGCCGACATAGGACCCCTGGCCGGACAGGTCCTTGGGGGAAAAGTCGTCCACGGACACGGCCAGGGCCGGCAGTCCGGCCAGGGCGCCCTCGGTGGCTGCGGACACCGTGCCTGAATACAGGATGTCCACACCAACGTTGGCCCCGTGGTTGACCCCGGAGACCACCAGTTCCGGAGGCTCGGGCAAAAGCGCGCACAACGCCAGCTTGACGCAGTCCGCGGGAGTTCCCGAGACACCCAGGCCGAAAAAGCCGTTTTCCCGGAACTCCTTGACCCGCAGCGGCGAAGCCAGGGTCACGGCATGCCCCACAGCCGACTGCTCGGTGATCGGGGCCACCACCCGCACATCGTGTCCGGCTTCCCGCAAGGCCCGGTGCAACGCCCGGATGCCCACGGCCTGGATGCCGTCGTCGTTGGTCAACAGAATCTTCATGGAGTTCCCATAACGGTTTTTCGTGACGTCTCCATGCCGGACGCCCCGCAAGCCCCGCCCCCCTCCCGGATGAGGGTCGGGCCGGATTGACAAGCGCCCGACATCAAGGCACGCTTTTGGGGTTCAATTCGGCATAACGACTTCAGGACACATGGATCGACCCCACCGTGATCGGAAAAAATACCTTCGTCAAGGACCTCGTCCCGGGGCGTCCCGTCGATGATCTCTTCGTCATCGCCGAGGCCAAGACCGGCCAAGCAAAAAACGGACCCTTCTGGACCCTCTCCCTGGAGGACGCCACCGGCGCGGTGGAGGCCCGCATCTGGAGCCCCGTGAGCCAACTCTATCCGGATCTGAAACCGGGCGTCCTGGTCCGGGTCGAGGGTATGGCCGGCAGCTACCGGGACAAGACCCAGATATCCGTGGACCGCCTGGAGATCCTGCCCACCGGGGACCTGGCCCCCCTCATGCACCTTTTCACGGCCGCGAGCGCCGTCCCGCCGCAGGAGCTTCTGACCCGGCTTGAGACACTGTGCCGGGAACGCATCCGGCACGCCCCCTGGAGGCGGTTCTGCCGCAAGGTGCTGGGCGACCCCGAGGTCCGCGGCAGGCTCATGGCCGCGCCCGGGGCCAAGGCCGTGCACCACGCCTACGTGGGCGGCCTGCTCGAACACACCCTGTCCGTGTGCGGCCTGGTCCTGGACATAGGCGGGCACTATCCGGCCCTGGATATGGACACCCTTCTGGCCGCGGCCGCCTTCCACGACCTGGGCAAGGCCTGGGAGCTCTCGGCCGGCATCGTCCGCGACTATACCGATCCCGGGAGGCTTCTGGGCCACATCGTGCTCGGCCTCGAGATCCTGGACCCCTTTTTCGCCAGGGCCAGGGACCTCGATCCGGACCTGATCCTGCATTTCAAGCACATCATGGTCAGCCACCACGGCGAATACGAATTCGGTTCCCCCAAACGGCCCAAGACCCCCGAGGCCTTTGTCCTGCACTTCGCGGACAACATCGACGCCAAGCTCAACCAGACCCTCGGGGCCTTTTCCGACGACGATCCCGAGGCCTCCTGGTCTCCCTACGTGCGCACCCTGGACCGTTATCTGTTCAAACCCCGCCGCCCCGCGCGCCAGGACGAACCCTTAAAGAACGAGGACAAGGGGGGCACCCAGTGTTTGTTACCTTTGAAGGCATAGAGGGCACGGGCAAATCCACCCAGATCGGACTGTTGGCCAAGGAACTGTCTTCAGGGGGCCTGCGGGTGGCCGTCACCCGGGAGCCGGGGGGAAGCCTGATCGGCAGGGAGTTGCGGCGCATCCTGCTCAGCCTTGAGACGAAAAATCTCTGCGACCGGGCCGAGCTCTTCCTCTACCTGGCCGACCGGGCCCAGCACGTGGCCGAGGTGGTGCGTCCGGCCCTTGACGAGGGCACGGTCGTCCTGTGCGACCGTTTCGCGGATTCCACCGTGGCCTATCAGGGCTACGGCCGCGGCCTCGACCCCGCGCTCCTTGGCCGCCTCAACGACACGGCCACCGGCTCCCTGGTCCCGGATCTGACCATCCTTCTGGATATCGATCCGGAAACCGGCCTGCGCCGGGCCCTGTCCCGAAACCTCCGCAACGGAGCCCATGTCCAGGAAGGACGTTTCGAGGCCGAAAGCCTGGCCTTCCACTCCCGGGTACGCCAAGGCTACCTGACCATGGCCGCCCTGGACAGAAAACGTTTTCGGGTCGTCGACGCCTCGTCCGCACCCGAGGAGGTCTTCGCCGAAGTCCTCGCGGCCTATCGGGCCGCGTGTCCCCGGCCCCGCTGACCACACCCGCGCCAGGGGCCCTGCGGGCCGTTCGCCGTCGCAACTGGCGCGGGCAGACCATCCGCCACCCCAAACGCCAGGAGGTTCCGCATGATCCGCTTCATCCGCATCATCCTCACCGCGTTCGTGGCCCTGACCCTGTGCTGCGGCGAGAGCCTCGCCGCGTCTCCCTACGAAACCTTCGACGGCAGCAATCTCGCGGCCATCGTCAAGCGCGGCAGGCTCGTCGTGGGCATGGAACTCAAGTTCTGGCCCTTCGAATACGTCACGGAAAAAGGCGAACCCACAGGCTTCGACGTGGACGTGGCCGGCCTTCTCGCCAAGGAACTGGGCGTTACGCTGGAAATCAAGGACATGGAATGGACCGGGCTCATCCCGGCCCTTCAAGCGGGGAAAATTGACCTGATCATCTCCGGCATCACCGGAACCCTGGAACGCGCCAAGTCCATCACCTTCACCCGGCCCTACTTCACCACCGGCCTGTGCGCCCTTCTCAGCACGAAAAAGGCTCCGGACATCGCGTCCGTGGCCGCCCTGGACGATCCCTCCCGGGTCATCGCGGTCAAGACCGGCACCACCGCCGACCTCACGGCCACCAGACGCTTCCCCAAGGCCCGCATCAACCGCTACAAGGAAGAAACCGCCTGCGTCCAGGAGGTGGTCAGCGGCCGGGCCGACGCCTTCTTCTACGACCAGATATCCATCGCCAAGCACCACAAGCAAAACCCAGAGACCACCAGGGCGCTGCTCACCCCGTTCACCTACGAGCCCTACTGCATCGCCCTGCAAAAAGGCGACTTCGACCTGTGGCAGTGGCTGGAGATGTTTCTGGAAACCGCCAAGTCCAACGGTTCGCTGGACGCCTTGCGCCACAAGCACTTCGGCACCCTGCTGGATTAGCCCGCCGGGTGAAACGCTCTGACCGGACCGGCCGGCTCCGGCTTTCCCCGGGTTCCCGCCCCCATACCCCGACGCTTCAGTGCCGGCCTGCGGTGGCGCCATCCCCGCAGGCCGGTTTCACGCCACAGGGAAAATCCGGGGGCCGGCCGCCGTGTCCTCAAGCCGATACCCCGAGGCGGCGATGTCGTTTCGCAGGGAGTCGGCCCGGGCGAAGTCCTTGGCCCTTCTGGCGGCCTCGCGGGCGGCGACGAGGTCCGCCACGGCCCCGGGCCACGCCGAACGCGGGGTGGGCAGGGCCTTTTCGTCCAGGATTCCGAGAACGGCGTCCACCCGGCGCAGTTCCCCCAGCCGGGCCGAGGCCTCGGCCGGTCCAAGCGCCCCTGAGGCGGACCGGGCATTGATCTCGCGGCAGAAGGCGAAAAGGTCGGGCCAGAATTTGTACAGCCCAAGGTCATCCTCAATGGCCCTCGTCAGGGCGGGGAAAAGACCCTGGTCAGCCGCCCGGGTCGGGGCCTCGGCAGCACCGGAGGCCTCGCCGTCGGCGATTTCGGTCAGGACCGCGGCGGTCTCCTGGACCCTGGCCCGGTTCTTGGCCCACATGGCCAGGGTGTCGCCGCCCAGGGACAGGGATTTCCGGTAGGCTGCGGACAGAAGCCACATGCGGATGTCCCGGGGGGAATGGCCCAGGGCCATCAGGGAATGGATGTCGTCAGCCGGGGCCTCGGCGCCCGCCCGGGCCGGCCCGGTCACCAGCCAGGCCTGGGGGGTCACGCCGGCCGCCCGGGACCAGATGGACCGCAGATTCTCCAGATGCGGAAAACACTGGTCCGCGCCGGCCAGGACCACGGTCACCGTGGGCAACCCGGCCAGGGCGGCCACGGCCATTTGCAGAAACCAGCTCGGCCGGACGTTGCCCCAGGGGGTGGCCATGAGGTCGCCGCGCTTGAGGTCCTTGAGGCTCACGCGCTTGAGCAGGGTGAAATCCTGGGGGTTTTCCTTGAGATAGGCGGCCATGTCCACGGTTTTGCCCAGGGCCAGCTTGCTCGGGTCGGCGTGCAGCAGTTCGCCGTAGCCCTTGTCCCGGGTCACGTCGAAGTAGACGCTGCGCAGTTTTTCATAGGCCAGCCCGCGCCGCAGAAGCGTATCGGCCAGGCCCACGATCCGATCCTGGGCCGAGGAGGCGGCGACAAACGGGGTTTTGACGCCCAGCATGGCCGCCGTGTCCGACAGGCCGGCCATGGCCCGGGTCGTGAACTCGACCCTGGACATGTTGGCCTCCGAGGCCGCCGAAAGGGCCTTGTCCTCGAGGTCGGCCACGCCCACGGCGCACGTCACGCGTCCCCCGGCGCCCTCCAGATAACGGCCCAGCACGTCCAGGAACACGATACGCCGCCAGCCGTCCACCTCTCCAGGTGCGGCCAGGGGCGGGCCCATGGTGAACAGGCCGCAGGGCCCGGCCCCGGGGTCGAGATAGACCCGCTCCTCTCCGGCCACACGGGGCAGGCCCACGCCCTTTTTCTCGGGCGTGGCGAAAAGGATGGTGCTCAGGTAGCGCTCGCCGCCGTCGGGCAGGATGGCGACCACGAGTCCCTCGGCCAGCCCGGCGGCCACCCGAAGCGCCCCGGCCATGGCCGCCCCGCCGCTCATGCCGGCAAAGATGCCTTCTTCGCGGGCCAGTCGGCGGGCCGTTTCGAAGGCCTCCTCGTCGGCCACATGCATGATCTCGTCCATGGCCCGCTTGTCGTAGATGCCCGGGGGATAGGATTCCTGCATGTTTTTCAGGCCCTGGATGCGGTGTCCGGGAGAAGGCTCCACAGCCACGATGCGCACGGCCGGGTTCATTTCCTTCAACCGCCTGGCGCAGCCCATGGCCGTGCCCGAGGTCCCCAGGGCGACCACCAGATGGGTCACCCGCCCCCCGGTCTGCTCCCATATCTCCAGGCCCGTGCCCTGATAGTGGGCGTCGATGCTGGCCGGATTGTTGAACTGGTCCATGAGCACATACGCCTCGGGATGCTCGCGGGCCAGCCGGTAGGCCTCCTCGATGGCCCCGTCCGTGCCCAGGTGACCCGGGGTCAGGACGATTTCCGCCCCGTAGGCGCGCATGATGCGCTTGCGCTCCTCGGAGGCCGAGGACGGCATGAGCAGGCGCAGGCGGTAGCCCTTGACCGCGCAGACCATGGCCAATCCGATGCCGGTATTGCCGGAGGTGGCCTCGATGACGGTCTTGTCCCGGGTCAGCTCGCCGCTTTGCTCGGCCGCGCCGATCATGGCCATGGCCACCCGGTCCTTGATGGAGCCGCCGGGGTTTTTGGCCTCGATCTTGGCCGCCACGACCACGGAGGGATTGGGGTTCAGGCGACGGACCGCCACCAGGGGCGTGTTCCCGATAAGGGTCAAAATATCGTCATGGATCATGGACAGCGCCTTGGGTGGGATGCTCGAAGAAATGTTTCAGACACGCCGTGTGTTAGGCAAAAACCGCCCACTGTGCAAGCGTGGCAGGAAACTTGCTAAAAAGACGGGGAAAAACCTTCCCGAGGTCATGCCATGTCCGTCATCCCCTTTTTGCAGGACAATCTCACGGCCCTGGCCAAAATCGGCTCCCCGGTCGTGAAATGGCTCGAGTCCCACGCCGTCTCGCCGGAGGTCGTGGCCGGCCGCCTGCACCGGAACTCCAAAGGGAACCTGGACTATGCCCCCGAACAGGGACCATCCCTGTACGGGGCCATGCCGCCGGGCATGGTCTACAGGGGCTGGGCGCCCGCCGATGACGGCCGGCTGGCGGCCGGCGCCACGATCATCATCGGTTCCGGGCTGGGATACGGCATCAACACTGTCCTGACAAACACCCCCAACACCCACAAGGCGCTGGTCGTCGAGCCCTCGCCGGAGCTTCTCACGGCCTGCCTGGGGCTGACCGACTACCGACCGTTCATCAACGCCAAAAAGCTGATCTTTCTGCCTCCCGACAAAGCCGCCTTCGAGACGGCCCTCAAGACCCTGGACGTCTGTTTCCTGTTCGGCAGGATCCATTTGCGCGCGGACATGGCCTGCAAGCAGCACGGCCCGCAATACGCCCAATGGACCGAGCATGTCCGGGCCAGACTGGAGAACACCTCGGTGGAGTTGTCCACCCTGCGTCAAAAACAGGACGTCATGGTCGGCAACGAACTCAAAAACTATCATCAGGCCATGCTCGACGGCAGCCTCCTCGGCTTGCGCGGCATGGCCCGGGGTGTGGCCGCGGTGATCATGGGCGCCGGTCCTTCCCTGGCGCGCTTCGCCCCGGAACTGTCCAGGCGGCGGGGACACGCCCTGTACACCACGGCCCTGCAGACCCTTCCGGCCCTGGAGGGAATGGGCTTCAAACCCGACCTGTGCATGGCCATCGATTTCAGACCGGAAATGCGGACGAGCATCGATCGTCTGAAGAACAGATCCTTTGCCGCGGACATCCCCCTCATCTATTCCACGAAAATGGACCCGGATGTCCTGGCCCTGTACCCCGGCCCCAAACTGCCCATGTGGACGGTGGGCGGCATCGCCACCTACGTCCTGGCCAACCAGGAACTGGTCATGGACGGCGGCGGCAATGTGGCCGTGGCCCTGTGCCGTTTCCTCATCGCCTGTGGGGTGGGGAGCATTCTTTTGGTCGGCCAGGATTTTTCCTGGTCCGGCGACACGACCCACGTCTCCGGCCACCACGCCTCGACCACGCGGCATGCCTACGATCCCAAACGCCACATGGCCCTGAAAAACTCCCACGGGGAAACCATCTATACCAATGTCGGCTACATGGCCGCCAAGCGCGACATGGAAAAATCGCTGGGGGAAGGGCACATCCCGGTGTACAACCTTTACGGGGGAGGCGTTCCGATCTCTTCGGCCGAAAACGTGACCCTGGAACAGGCCCACCTCTCCGGCGCCCTGGCCTCGGCACCGGGCAGCCTGGAATGGTTCCGAAACGCCCTGGAACGTTCCAGGACCCCCAGGGTCAGGCCGATATTTTCGGCGCGGGCCCCGAAGTGGTCGACCTCGCTCAAAAACGTCGCCGGCCGCCTCGAAAAGCTCTTCAAGAATCCCGGGAAAAACACGGTCGATATCCGGGTCATGTTCGAACGCGTCCGTTATTTTCTCAGGCAGGACCCGCTGTACATGCCCTATCTCTACAACGAGATCATGGACATGGCCGGACTGTGCCACGCCCGGGCGACTTACGGCATCAAGGATATGGTGGAATTCCGGCGCATCCGCAAGCGGGTCCTGGAAAAGGTCCGGGAGATGGACCAGGTGTTGTGCAGCAGCAGGGAATGGCGGGCCGCGTAAGGGACGCGGCACAAGGGCCGGAAGGGCCGGGTCAGTTGCAGGAGGCCCAGGGCTCGTTGACCCGGCGCTCCGACCGCGACAAGGGGATTTCCAGGTTCTCCAGTCCGCCGAACAGGGTGGCCACGGCCACGAACGGATCCAGGGGGTGATAGGTGTAGTCCACCTTGACCTCGACCATGTCGCACGGGCCGCCGAGATCGCCGGCGACCCCCTCCCCGGACGTGTCGGTACCTTCCCAACTGCGCACCGTGACCACCGGTTCCTGCCCCTCCTCCAAGGCCAGAATGTCCAGATAGCCCTTCACCGCGTCCTCAACCAGGGTCGTGCTCCGCGTGTTGTCCTCCACCCCCTGCCCCGAGGCCGCCGTCTCCACCCCAAGGCGCACGGCGTGCTGCATGCCGAGGCTGATGCGCATCATGTTGGAGACGTCGAAGATGCCCATGACCAGAAAGAGGAACAGGGGCAGCACCAAGGCCATCTCGACCACCGCCACCCCCCGGCTGTCCGATTGCCGGAAGCCCTGACGAAGCATGGCCCAGGGCCTTTTTTTCCTGTCTTGATCGGAGGATCTCCTGGTGCGCGCCATGATCGTCTCTCCGATTCCGAACCTATTGGCCCGTGCCCATGGCCTCGGACACGGGAATGAGCCGGTGCCCGAGCTGGCGGCCGATGAGCTTGAACACGTCCTGGATATCCTCGGCGCTGGGGGCGTTGAAGTAGTGGTCCTCGGTCCCTTCCTTGGAGGAGGCGATCTGCTTCATGAGCGAGATATCCGTGGCGTCGGAGGTGCCGAAGCGGATGGCGAAGATCTCGATCCCGATGTTCTTGGAGGTCTGGGCCTCGCTGAGCATGGCCGCGTTGAGGCCGCCGCCGTCCTTGCAGTCGGGGAAGTTCGACGGCTCGGGGTAGGTGGTGGACAGGCCCATGCCGAAGTAGGCGTTGGTCCAGTAGTTGTTGGGGGTCCTGGTGGTGCCGTAGGTGCCGCCGCACCGGGCGTCCTCGGTGTCGCCGTCGGTCAGGACGATCATGATCTTGCGGTACTTCTCGTCCGAACTGCCCTCGGTGAAGGGGGCCTCCGGAGTCAGGACGTTGCGACCCCACTTGATGCCCTCGGAAATGATGGTTCCCGAGCCCGCGCCGCTGGCGCTTAGGGCCGATATCCGGCTGAGGAGCGTGGCCCGGTCGGTGCTTAAGGCCTCGGTATAGGAGATGTTGCTGCAGGTGTCGGAACTGACGCTCAAGCTCGATCCGGGGGGATTGCGGTATGTTGCGGCCTTGTAGACGTCGAGCAGGGCGCCGTCGTTGAGGGTGCCGTCGGCGTTGCGGCAGCCCGCGGCCAGCCCGTCCACGCCGGAGCGCAGGTGGACCTTGCTGCGAAAAGGCACCAGGCCGATCTTGGTCGAAGGGGTGATGTTCGACGGTAAAATCAACTCCACCAAGTCCGTGGCCGCCTCCTTGACGTTGGTCAGGGGGGTCCCCGACATGCTGCCGGTGGTGTCGAGCACCAACACGATCTCCAGGTTGTTGAAACCGGCGCAGGCCTGGGCCGTGACCGTGCTCCCGGTCAGCCCCAGGATGTCCATGAGCAGGTAGTCCACGTCCACCGCTCCGGTGACGCAGGCGCTGCGGACCTCGGTCCCCGGCCCGGCCGAAACCAGGTTCGCGGCGGGATAGTTCTTTTCAAGCATCTCTTCGGCGGCGGCGGAGGCGATGCCCTTGTCCATGTCCGGGTCTTCGGGAAGGGACATGCTTCCGGCCAGGGCCGCCGCATCCACGGCGTTCTGCAGGGCCCGCTGGGCCAGATACAGCCGCCCGCCATCGATGGCCAGCCCGGCCGCGCCGATGACCACGGGCAGAATCAGGGCCATCATCACGGTTACGGAACCACGCGTCTTCCGTGAGGTCGCCCCCCCCGGCCCGGCCTGTTTACGGCAGAGGCATGGTCGTTGACGCATGCAGCTTGCCATCCCAGCCAGAAAAGATGTCCAGGCCCTCATAAACGGATTCCCCCTCGGTCTGCGGGGCAACCAGGGATTGATATTCATAATCCACCTTCACGGTAACGGTTTTTGCCGATTCGTCCACGGTCACCTCCACCTCGGGCGCCGGGCCGTCCAGATCCTCGGTCAGGGACTGGGCCAGTTCCGCCGCGCCCGTGGTGTCCCCGTTGCCACGCAGGACCATGCGCGCCGCCTCGCGCGAGGCGGACAGGATCAAGGAATACTCCCCGAGCGCCTTGGCCCCCTCCACCAAAAGAAGCAACAGGGGCACAAGAACCATGAGGGCCAGGGCCATTTCCACGGCCGCGAAGCCTTTTTGGGAATTACAAGAGGCGCATTTCCGCCCGGGGACATGTTCCGACATAGGCCGTCCCCTCCTGTCGGCATCGACTGATTTTTTATCCCGCTTCTGGAGAAGCGGGAGGTGGTCAAGGAATGAAAGCAACAAGTGTGCAACTCGAAAAATGCCTTGCCACACGGCTTGTCCACAAGGCGGATCGCTCGACGGCCCTGCTCGGATTAAGAAAATTATTAAATAATTTTAGTATATTAGAATAGCAACGGCTGGACAGGGAACGCCAGGCACTGTTCTTGATGGTATTTTCCAGTCAAAAAATGTTCCATGAAAAGTGGACTTGGCTTTCATGGATTTCTGTTTTCGATCTAATTTCCGTGGATCACGCCCCGGGTTCCTGGGAATACTAGCCGCAACAATTTGGCATTGTTCGGGAAGATGAATAAACACAACGCCAAATACTATCTGGAAAAAACAAAAGCGCATTCCAAAAAATCCATAAAAAATGGATCGCCATGATAAAAGGCCAGAGGAAGAAGGGAAACGAAACAAGGCTATTTGTTCATAGTCGAGAACATGCTCATGAGCCGAATGCCGGCCGGGCCCAGGATGATCATCAAAAGCGTGGGAAAGATGAAAAAGACCAGGGGGAAAAGCAGCTTGACCGGCAGCTGGGCCGCAATCTCCTCGGCCCGCTGGAAGCGCTTGGTGCGCATGGTTTCGGCGTAGACCCGCAATGTCTGGGCAATACTCGTGCCGAACATGTCGGCCTGGATCAAAAGCGCCACCAGACTGCCCACATCCTCCAGCCCCACCCTGGCAGCAAGGTTTTTGAGGGCTTCTCGTCGGGATTTCCCGGCCCGCAGCTCCAGGGTCAACAGCTTCAGTTCCAGGCTCAAGACCGGCTCCTTGACCGCCAGTTCCTGCCCGACCCGCTGGATGGCGCCGTCCAGGCCCATGCCCGCCTCCACGCAGACGACCAGAAGGTCCAAGGCGTCCGGCAGGCCGTTCTGGATGGCCCGCTGCCGCCTTTTCACCAGATAATCCACATACAGACCGGGGGTATAGAAAAAAATCGACACCACCATGGCGCAGGCGGTGAATTTATATTCCCAGCGCAGGGTGGGCACGATCACCATGGCCAAAAGCGCGGCCATGCCGATCCCCGCCAGGGTCATGCCGATCTTTATGCCCCAGTAAACCTCCACCGCGTTTTGGCCGCGAAACCCGGCGTGGATGAGCTTGGTGCGGGTCTTGGAGATATCCTCGGCCTTGCTGGGACTGACCGTCCGTCCGAAGGAAACGAAGGCCGAGGACAATGATGAAACCAGCCAGGCTATCACCCCCTGGTCCTTCGCCCGAGTGTCCTTCAGCGAAATCCCCAGGGTCCGTCCCATTATCTCCCGCCGCCGACGGGATTCCTCCAGGTAGGCGAAAATTCCGAGCACCACGGCGAAAACCGTCAGATGGGCCAGCATGGCCACGGCTACTGCGGCCAGAAGCGTCGATTCCACGGCCTTCGCCTCACTCCCCGCACCTGGTTCAGACCTCGATGCGGATCATCTTGCGCATCACCATGATGCCGAAAAACATCATCCCCCCGACGATCCACAGGATCATCCGGCCGATGGGGTGGGTAAAAAGCAGCGCGAGGTATCCCGGGTTGGTGAACTGGACGGCCGCGGACACCCCGAAGGGCAGAATGGTCAGGACGATGGCCCCGAAACGCCCCTCGGCGGACAGAATGCGGATGCGGCCGCGCAGCTTGAAGCGCTCCCGGATGAGCGAGGCGATGTTCTCCACGATCTCGGCCAGATTGCCGCCGGTCTCGCTCTGGATCTTGAGCGAGACCACAAAGAAGTTGAGGTCGGGGCAATCCACCCGGGTCATGAGATTGTCCAGGGCCTCCATGAGCGTGACCCCGAAGTTGATCTCCTCCAGGGTCTTGTTGAATTCCTTCCGGATAGGGTCCCCGAACTCCTGGCCGACCATGCCCATGCCGCTGTTAAAGGTGTGACCGGCCTTGAGCGCCCGGGCCACCAGATCGAGGGCCTCGGGAAGCTGCTTCTCGAAATGGGCCATGCGCTGTTTGCGCATGCGCTTGATCCACCAGAAGGGCAGCACGGCGAAAAACGCCGCCGCGATAACGGCCAGGATCATGTTCCCGGTGAAAAGCCGGACGAAAACCGCCCCGAACACGGCCAGAACCAACGACAACAGGACGAAGACCCCCAGGGGGGCCTGGATGTCGGCCTGGGCCAGCATCCTGTCCATGGCCGAGGTCCACCGTTGCCGGGAAAGGGCCTCGTTCAACCAGGGAAGGCCGCTTAGGCGATGCTTCTTGACGATGTCCACCGGACCGGCCTCGACCTCATGGCCGGCCAGTTCGGCCAGACGGCGCCCCAACCGTTCGCGTTCGGCCCTGCCCCGGGACTCCCAGGCCATGACCGCGGCAAGGGCCAGATAGACGAACGCCGCAAGCACCAGGATGGAAATCAATGGCGGCATGGCGGCGCTCCTGGGGTCAGACCTCGACCACGTTTCTGGGGTCGAAGATGTTTTCGGGGAGGCGGATGCCCTTGGCCTCGAACTTGGACACGAACTTGGGCCGGATCCCCCGGGACAGGAACACGCCCTTGATCCGGGCGTCGGAGGTCACGCCGCGCTGCTCGAAGGCGAAGATCTCCTGCATGGTGATGACCTCGCCCTCCATGCCGGTGATCTCCTGGAAGCTCACGAGCTTGCGCGAGCCGTCTGAAAATCGGGCGATCTGGATGATCACGTCCACGGCCGAGGCGATGTAGCGCTTGAGGGAGAGGGGCGAGATGGACAGTCCGGCCATGGCCACCAGGGTCTCCAGACGCATGAGCGCGTCCCGGGGGCTGTTGGCGTGAATGGTGGCCAGGGAACCGTCGTGGCCGGTGTTCATGGCCTGGAGCATGTCCAGGGCCTCGGCCCCGCGCACCTCGCCCACGATGATCCGGTCCGGGCGCATGCGCAGGCAGTTTTTCACCAGATCGCGCTGGGTGACCTCGCCCCGGCCCTCGATGTTCGGCGGCCGCGACTCCAGGCGCACCACATGCTCCTGCTTGAGCTGCAATTCGGCCGCGTCCTCCACGGTGACGATGCGCTCGTCGTGGGGGATGAACCCGGAGAGGCAGTTGAGCATGGTGGTCTTGCCGGTGCCGGTGCCGCCTGAGATCAGGATGTTCAGCCTGGCCTTGACGATGCCGTTTAAAACCTCGGCGATATCCGGGGTGATGGCCTTGAAATTGATGAGGTCCTGGGCCGTGAGCTTGTCCTTGGAAAACTTGCGGATGGACAGGGCCGGGCCGTCGATGGCCAGGGGCGGAATGATGGCGTTGACCCGGGAGCCGTCGGGCAGCCTCGCGTCGACCATGGGCGAGGATTCGTCCACCCGGCGGCCGACCTTGGAGACGATGCGGTCGATGATCTTTTTTAAGTGGGAGTTGTCCTTGAAGCGGGAACCCGTAAGCACCAGCTTTCCGGAACGCTCCACGTAGATCTGGCGGTAGGAGTTGACCAGGATGTCGTTGACCGTGGGGTCCTTGAGAAAGGGCTCCAGGGGCCCCAGCCCGAGCATCTCGTCCTGGACCTCGCCGATAAGGCGCTCCCGCTCCCCCTGGTTGAGCGGGGTCTGGACGAACTCCTCGCGCAGAAGCTTCTCCACCAGCCGGGCGATCTCCGACGACAGGGCGTCCGGGTCCAGAGAGTCCAAAAGCGAAAGGTCGATCAGGTCGATCAGCCGGTCATGGATGCGGGTCTTGATCTCGTAATATTCGTCCCCGGCCATGCCCTGGTCTTTCTTGGCGGGAGGAGCCTCGAACCTTTGAGGCAGCCCCCGGATGGAACGGCGCGCAGTGGTGTCCATGGCGGCTTATCCCTGACGCTTGGCGGCGGATAAAAAGGGGATCCCGAAAAGACGCCGGGATTTTTTGCCCTCGTCCGCCGGGACCAGGGTTCTGGCCAGATCCCCGATGGCCCGGGTGACCTCGGCCTTGGGGGCGATTTCAAGCAGGGTTTTGCCCTGGTTTATGGCCGAAAGGGTGGTCTTGTAATCGTTCGGGACCCTGCGCAGGACCTTGATGCCCAGGGCCTTTTCCATGTCTTCCACGGACAGGTCGGTGTCGGGCAGATGGCGGTTGACCACCACCTTGAGCTTCTCCGTGAGCCCCCCCTCGGCGCTGCGGATGTTGTCCATGAACCGGCGCACATTGGCCAGGCAGGGCAGATTCTGGACCCCCACCAGGAGGATGACGTCGGAGATGTCCATGACCTTGAGCGTGATTTCGTCAAGGTACATGCCCAGATCGATGACAATGGTGTCGAACAGGGTCCTCATGCACTCCAGAAGCAGGGTGATGTTCTCCGGGGTGGCCATCTGCAGGTCTTCCAGCCGGCTCGGAGGCGGCAGGAGGTACAGGCCAGAGGCATGCCTGGAGACGATGCTCATAAGGTAGGTGGCGTCCAGGCGGCCGATGTTGCCCAGGACCTCGCCCCAGTGATAGCGCGGGTGCAGGTCGAGAAAGAGCTGCACCTCGCCGAAGGGCAGGTTCATGTCCATGAGCGAGACCATGGCCCCTTCCTTCATGGACAAAAAGGCCGCGGCCAGGTTGACGGCCAGGGTGGTGGTGCCCACTCCGCCCTTGGCCCCGAAGACGTTGACGATCCGGCCCAGCCGTCCCGGGGCGCCCACATGGCCCTGGCGTTCCGCCGTGCGCTTGTCCCGGCGCTCCTTGAAGCGCCACAGGGCCATGCGGATGTCGTCCTCCGGGGCGCTTGCCGGAAAGAATTCCCTCACCCCGGCGCGCATGGCCTGCATGAGGGCGTCCGTGGACAGGCTCGCGGCCACCAGAAAGACCTCCACGCCCCGGGGGTCATCCAAAAGCGGGCGCAGCCTTTCGAGCTCCGGGCCGATGTCCCCCGTGTCCGTTTCGCGGATCAGGAGCTCGGCCAGTTCGGCCCCGGCCCCGATGGATTCGAATTCGGGATATTCGGCCAGGCACCGCTCGAACAGGCCCCGGAGTTCATGATCCCGAATATCAAGAAATACGGCGATTTTTTCCTGCATGAACGTCTTCCCGACCCTGCCCTTCCGGCCGCCTCGCGCCCAAATCCCGAGGCCTCTCCGGAGTGCCGCGTCGACACCAGATTCCGGACACCTGACCAGCCCGGTATCCCTGTATACCCCTTTTATGCCGGGAATGAAACCGCCTCGTGCCGTGAGCCCGAAACCGCGTCCGGCCGCCGCCTACTTTTCCGAGGTCCCGCCGCCCTGGGGAGTGAAGAGCACGGCGTTCGTGGGACCGGACGAACCCGCCGCGCTTTTGCCGCCCTTGGTGGGCGCGGGCTTGTTCTGATAGCCGCCCACGATGTTCACGGCCTTCTGGCCGTCCAGGCCTTCCACGGCCGTCCCCTCGGTTCCGGCATCGGGATGCAGTTTCTGGTTGGCGAAAACCTGGCGGTAGGATTCGCCGAAGTGCATGTCGCTGTTGCGCTGTACGTCGTTGCAGGCGTACAGGCCGCAGGCCAAAACGACGGCCCAGATCACGGCCAGCCAGGCGCGGCGCGCGACGGAACACACGGTGGGCCGAGGGACCGCGACCACGGGGCGGCGGGGAGGCGTGCCTGGGTTCATGGATGCTCCTTGGACCCTCCGGTCCATCGCTTAATTGGCCAGTTCCCTGGCGGCCACAGGCGGCAGGGCGGCGCCGAACTGTCCGTCCAGGCCGTTGGCCGCCGGGGTCTTGGGATGCGGCTTGTCGCCGGAGGTCAGCTTCGGGGACGAGATGTTCAGGAAAAATTCCAGATCGTCAGGGGGGGTGTAATCGTCTGTGGGCAGCCGGATCGCCGACTTGTCCAGGGGCTTGGCCAGGTGCGCGGTGATGATGATCACCAGTTCGCTTTCGCGGTTCTGGTATTCGCTGCTCTTGAACAGGCTGCCCAGGATCGGGATGTCGCCCAGGCCCGGAAACTTGTCCATGCTCTCAGAGGACACCTGTTTGAGCATGCCGGCGATGGCGAAGCTCTGCCCGTCGGCCAGTTCGATGGTGGTCGAGGCCTTGCGGGAAAGAAGCGCGGGTCCCGCCGAGGTGGTGATGCTGTCGTCGATCTCCGAGACTTCCTGCTGCAGGATCAGATTGATCCGGTTTTCGGCCAGCACCGTGGGGGCGAACTCCAGCTTGACGCCATAGTCCTTCCATTCCACACCCTGGTTGAAGGCGTTCGATATGACGTAGGGAATCTGGCCGCCGGCGTTGAAATAGGCCTTTTGCCCGTCGAGACAGACCAGGGTGGGTTCGGCCAGTATCTTGGCCAGACCGTTCTGCTTGAGCGCGTCCACCACACCGGTCCAGGTGACGTTGTTGGCCTGACCGTAGTTGGTGTTGTAGCGAAACACGCTGGTGGCGGAGTTGACCGTGGCTGTGGCCTGTTCCTGGCGGGGCTGGAAGATCGAAACCTTGGACGTGACCGGCGGGAAGACCGTGTTGCCCTCGTCGTCCTGCATGTAGAAATATTCGTACTGGGGATTGATGATGTCCATCATGGTGCCGTCGATGGTGCTCAAGCCCCCGAGCAGGGTATAGAAGAAATCGCCCTGGGAGATGGCATTGATGTTGATGCCCATGCGGTTGGCGATATCCCGGGACATCTCGGCCACCCGGACCTCCAGCATGACCTGGTGCACCCCGCCGACCTTGACCAGATTGACCACCTTGCCCGGGGCGTGGATCTCGGCCAATGACACGGCTTTCTTCAGACTCTCGGAATTCTTGACCGATCCCGAAAGCGTGATGGATTCCTGGGAGGCCATGACCTTGAGGTCCGTTTCCTCGGGCATGATGTCGTGGAGCATGCGCTTGACCCGGGTCACATCCGGGGCCACATCCACATCGTAGACGTCCAGGAGTTTGTCCCCCCGGTCCCATACGGTCAGGGCCGTCACCCCCGGGGCCACCCCGGTGACGTAGACCTGGCGGGCCGAAAGCATCACGAAGTTGGCGATCTCGGGTTTGGCCACGGACACCCGGCCGATGTCCCCGCGGGTGCTGGTGTAGATGACCGATTTGCCGATGGGCACCTCCACCCGCTGCGTTGATTTGAGCGCGGACGGGGCGGCCGAGATGGTTCCGGCCATGGCCGGTCCGGACCAGACCATGATCCAGGCCAAAAACCAGGCTGTCATAGCCGTAAGCCGGCCGGGGCGTCGCGTGACGGCTGTCATGGTCCCTCGCTCCTCATTTCGGAATGACCAGGGTGGGGAACGACGTGTCGTTTTGGTCCCCGCCGCTTCCTTCGGCGGCACCGTCCTCCGCTTCCGGCGCCAACGGTCCTGCGGTCAACGCCTCCAAAAGACTCCGGCTGCCGGGCGCGGCCTTTTTCTCCACGGTGTCTTCCTTGGGCGGGCGATGGCGCTTGGACAGCCCCCGGATGACCTCCACCGGCGGGTCCGCGGGCTCGACAGCGGGGCCGGCGCCAGAGACGGGAGAACAGTCCACGATGGCCTGGATGTCCGCCCCCGGGGTGCTCGCCCCGGCCTGATCGTCGGGTGAACGCAGGGCGAAGGTCAGGGCGTGATGCGTGGTCACGTAGGCCAGCTTCTCAGCCTCCTCCGGAGTGACCAGGAGGGTGAAATAGTCCGTCGGAGACAGTTCCTCACGGCCGTCCTTGCCGATTTTGGTCTCCATCTCCGTTCCCGCAGCCAGCACCGGGATGTTCGAGAGAAAGAGCTTGCTTTCCTTGATGGGCGGTTCGTCCGGATCGAACTTTTCCTCGGCGTTGACGGTCATGATCACGTCCACGCGGCAGCCCGGGGTGATCAGCCCCCCGGCCCCGAGTTCCTTGCTGCCCTTGACCGTGACCGCCCGCTTGCCCGGCTCCACGATCTGTTCCAGGCCGGCGGCCGTGACCCCCTTGGGAAACAGCTTGTCGGCGGTGATGGGATCGCCGGGAGACACCTTGCGCGACAGTATCCGGTCCGCGATTTCCTCGGTTTTGGAAAAGGCCTGGGGGGGAACGGTATCCGGATCGTACGGCAGGGTTCCAAGCATGTCCGGGACCAATCTTATGCCCCGCTCCAGGCTTTTTCTGGCCACCACCACGTCCACCGTGGCCTTGGCCGGCCCGGTCTGGGTCGTCTCGACCTGCGGCGCGCGACCCTTCTGCTTGGCCAGCCAGTTCAGGGTCAGCGCCCCGGCGACGGTGGCCAGAAGCACCGCCAGAACCAGATGCACCATCACCTTGGATTTCATGTCATCCCGTCCCTGTCGTGGCTGAAATCGCCCTGGTTGTGAAACTCCGCGCCGAAATCCGCCCGGGTGGCGCAGGGCCTGTCCCGGCGACGGGCATTCAGCAAGACCCGTGCCGGAACCCGGCCCGCCCTTCCCCGCCCGTCCAGTTGACCGGATTCATGGTCGATGTGCCCGAAATCGCGCGGCTTTCCTGACGACCGGCCCCCATCCGCCTCCCCTCACGCCCCTGAAGACATGACGCGGTTCACTCGGCGTGTTTGCTTCCTCGAAAGGCCCCAGGACGCCTGTTTAAAAAAATGAAACAAAAACGCCGCCCCGAAGGACGGCGTGCCTGACGCGTGCCGAAAGCGCATTTCCCGATGGCTACTGGATAAAGAACTAGCCACTAGGCAGTTTCGAGCCCGGAAAACCTCGATGAATCAATGCCGTGCTTCTGGATCTTGTTCCAAAGATTTTTGGGGCTTATGCCCAAAAACGCCGCCGCGTCCTTCTGCACCCCGCCCGCCCGGACCAGGGCCTTCTCGATCATGCTGCGTTCCACGTCTTCCAGGGTCTGGCGCAGGGACACCACCCGCTCCGGCCCCGGTTCTTCCCCGCCGGGGGCCGCGGCGCCGTTTTTCACCTGAAACGCCTCCCGGAACTGGGCGGCGTCGAGGACATCGCCCGTGCTCATTATCGCGGCCCGTTCCAGCACGTTGGCCAACTGGCGCACGTTGCCCGGCCAGTCATGCTCGAACAGAAGGCCCATGGCCTCCCGGCTGACGCCGCGCAGGTTGGTGCCGATCTTGACATTGATCCGGGACAGGAAATGCTCCACCAGAAGCGGCAGGTCCTCCTTGCGCTCGCGCAGCGGCGGAATGCGGATGGCGGCCACGCTCAGGCGGTAGTAGAGATCGGCCCGGAACGTCTTCTCCTCGACAAGCCTGGGCAGGTCCTGGTTGGTGGCGGCGATGATCCGGATGTCGATGTCGATGGGCCTGCCCCCGCCCACGCGCTCGATCTGCTTCTGTTCCACAGCCCGAAGCAGCTTGGGCTGCAAAAAAAGCGGCATGTCCCCCAGTTCGTCCAGCATCAGGGAACCGCCCTGGGCCAGTTCGAACTTGCCCTTTTTCAGGGCCAACGCCCCGGTAAACGCCCCCTTCTCGTGGCCGAAGAGCTCGCTCTCCAGCAGATTTTCCGGAATGGCCGCGCAGTTGACCTTGATAAACGGCCCGGCCGCCCGCCGGGACAAGGCATGGATGGCGTCGGAGACCACCTCCTTGCCCGTGCCCGACTCCCCGGTGACCAGGACCGTGGTATCCAGGCCGGCCACCCGGTGGATCATCTCCACCACCCGGCGCATGCCTTCGCTCTGGCCCACGATGGTCGGCACGCCCTTGGCGGAGGCCAGGGACGAGCGCAACGAGGCCAGTTCGGCCCTAAGCCCCCGGCGCTCCAGGGCCCTGCGGATGACGATCTCCAGTTCCGTCAGGCTGAAGGGCTTGGAGAAAAAGTCGTAGGCCCCGCGCCGCACCGCCTCCAGGGCCTTTTCCCTGGTGGAATAGCCGGTCATGACGATGACGTCGGTCTGGGGGGAGAGTTCCTTGATCAGGCTCACGGCCTCGATGCCGCTTTTCCCCGGGAGCATGACATCGGTGAGCACCAGGTCGAAGGCCCCCTCGGCGAGCCGGGACATGCCCTCCTCCACGGACCCGGCGCACACCGTGGAAAATCCCCGGGTGGACAGGGCCTCGACGAGCATGGTCCGAAACGCCTCGTCATCTTCGATCACCAGGATCTTCTCGGCCATCATCCCTCTCGATTGGCGGTTGGCTGCAGCCGGATCGCACCCCCCGGGGACATCCGGACGGTCCTCCACCGAAGCGGGGACCGCCCCGCTTCCGGCTCAGACGTCCTCGTCGCCCGGGAAAAAGCTTGTGAATACCTCTTCAATGCGCGCATCCACGCCGGACACGATACCGGCCAGATCGGCCGGGGACAGGCCCAGGGCCTCGAAGGCCTCCGGCAGCAGGGCCGGAACCCGCCACTCCCCACTGGTGCCGATCTCCAGGGCGTTGACCAGAAAGTCCGCCACGTGGATCACCGCCGGTTCCTCAATGAACAGGGGTTCGCTCAAATCGTGGTGGTAGCGCACCATCTTTTCCAGAACCGCCGGATACTGCCACTTGCGCAGCAGCAAACCGCCAAGCAGGGCGTGATCCCAAGAAAAGACGCCGCGCTCGGCCATGGTCAGGGTCATCGGTTCTTCCCGGGAGGTCCGCAGGGCCCCGCCGGACGGGCCGGGCAGGTGCTTGTACATGATGAGCCGGCCGATATCGTGGAGCAGCCCGGCCACGAAATAGCTTTCCTCATTCCCCGCGCCGATATGCTCGGCCAGGGCCCTGGCGATGATGCCGCAGCCGATGCTGTGCTTCCAGAAGGCCTTCATGTTGATGTATTCGGGGGGGATGTCCCGGAAAATAGGCAGGACGGACACCCCCAGGGCCAGGGTTGCCAGTTGTTTGCCGCCCACGATCGTGACCGCCCGGGTGAGGCTGTCCACCTTGGTCGGGAAACGTTTCTCCACCGCCCGGGAAGCCCTGCTGAAAAAAGCGCTGTTGACGAGCTTTAAGAGCTTGGCCGAAAGGCTCGGATCGGTGCCGATGATCTTCGCCGCATCCTCCACGCTGCTGTGGGGGTCGCGCAGCACGGCGTTGATGCGCGCGAACACCTCGGGCAACGAAACCAGTTGCGGGTCATCGCGCAGCAGATCCTCGGGCGTGGGGATGGACGCGGCCCCGGCGTCAGGAGCGGCCTGGGCCTTTGGGGCGGGCTTTGCGCCGGGCACAGGGGGCTCCCCCCCGGAACCGGAGGCGGCCTCCGCGGCGGACCGGGCCATGCGTTTGGCCGTCCTGGCCACACACATCTTGAAGACGGCCGTGGCCGCCTCGTCGCCCAGGTCTACAAAAACGAACCGGGAGCGGACCGCTTCCACGGCCTGTCCCAAAAAATCCGCCGGCCTGGGAGGGGGCTGCCTGGTCGCGGGCGCAGTCGTGGTTGCGGTCATCCCCGGGCCGGCTTCCTGCCCGGCCCCGGAGTCCCCGCCCGGGGCAACCTCCACCGCATCGAGGCCCCAGCCGGACAGCGTGGTCAAGTGGGACCGATCCAGGCGCGTCCCCCGGGGCATGAGGAACCGTCCGCCGGGTGTGAGAACATCCTCACCAAGCACCATGCCCGGAACCAGATCGGGAACCCTGACTTTGGCCATGTCCTTGCATCCTTGAGGTCGAGGCCGACACCTGACGGGCCGGCATCTCGACATTCCTTGTCGCGGTATCGGAAATAATCCCGGGGGTTGTCAAGGAAACCCGGCCCGGCGCAACCAGCCCCGCGCAAGCGGACCAGCCGGTGCGGCCGTGCGCCAATGGCCGCACGACCGGGGAAAGGGGACTCGGAAGGCGACCCCCTCCGCCCGAAAGATGTTTTCACGATGTTGCCGCGGGGTCCTCTTCGTCCGCCGGGGCATTGCCCAGTTCCACCTCCACCGAAAAACCGCCGGCGTCATGAACGATCCCGAACAGTCCATGGTTTTCATTCAAATAATTGATGAAGGTCAGAAGCTGCGGATCGTCCCGGCAGGGGTCCGCTCCCACGAAAGCCGCACCCTCGGCCCGCAGGAGCACCCTGATCCCGCCGTCCTCGCTTCGCCCGGCGGAAAGTCGGATCGCGCCATCATGCCCAGGCCGGGCCGCCTCCTGAATCATGTCCAGACAGCGCCCCAGGCCGTAAGCGACCTTCCTTCTGGCGACCCGGGCCTCCAGACGGATTGCGTCCTGAACCTCGATGCCAAGACCCTCCCCGGTCAGTTCCCCGCGCGCCTCCTGCGCCAGTTCACGCAACAGCTCGCCCATGTCCACGGCCTGGGCGAACCGACGCGCGGGCCGGCGTGCGTCGAAGAGACCTCGCCGTCCCTCGAGTTCGGCGATCATCCGGGTCTTGAGCTCGGCCATCTCGGTCAGCGTCTCCGCCAAACGCGGTACCGCACGGCCCAGAAGGGCCGACTCGAGTTCATTCAGGCTTTGAACCGCGGGAGAGTCCTCACGGCCCAAGGCCTCGGCCAGGGCCGCCCGCGCGGCCACGAAGGCGCCATCGGCCCCGGCCATCGCTTCCAGGGTGCGCCGCATCTTGAGGAAGAGTCCCTCCAGGGCGGTCAGGGCGTTGCCCGTGGTGTGCAGATAGGTTCCCGCCGATTCCACCAGTCCGGCCTGAAAGGCGATCTCCGCCTCCTTTTCGCGCAACCGCTCACGCATACGCGATTCCATGAGGGCCTTGGTCTGGGCCTGCAGTTCCTCGGTGCGGCGCGCCACCCTGTCCTCGAGCTCGGCGTTGGCCTGTTCCAACTCGATCTCGGCCTGACGGCGGCGGACGATATTCTTGGCGGAAACGATGATCAGCCCCAGGCCGCCGACAGTCATAAGCCCGACCATGACCATGGCGTTGCGCGACTGCCTGACCACCCCGGAGGCCTCGAGAATGTTCGGCAACCCGGTACTCACGCCTATGACCATCGGGGTTCCGGCCACGGACAGAGGGGTCCAGGCGACGACTTCCTGCATATTCGCGCGGCGGGAGAAAAACACCCCCGTGCCTTCCCTGCCTGCGGAAACGGCGGCCAGAATCCGCTCCATACCGGGCGAGGCATCCTCGTCCCGGTAAACGACACCCCGGCCCTCGGCTTTCCCGGCTTCCGGGCACTCACCCGGACACCATGTCAAGAGGGCGTCCCGGGCACAGTCGAACCCGCCCTGGGAATACAGCCAGGCCCCACCACCCAGCAGGCGGACCGGGGCGACAAAGCGCGAGCGTATTTCGGATTCAATGGATTGCGCGGAAAGAGTCCCGATCGCGGCCCGCGCGAATTCCTCGCCGCCCCGGGCCAGGGCCCTGGCGATTTCCAGCTGGGTTTTGGCGAAGGCGGCTGAGGTCCCGCCGCGCAGGGCCGATTCGTAGTTGAAAACCAGATACCAGCCGAGCACGATTCCCAGCGCGGCCACGATGGGCAACGTCATGTCCGCCTCCCACCGCAAACGCGAAAAAAAGCCCCCACGTCCGGAAGCCTGCCCGGACGGTTCCTCCCCCTTCCTCTCCATCACCTTTCCTTCGCCCTCGGATCACGTTCACTCTCGGCGGACGCGGCTCACGCGGACCGCCCGCGTCCCTCATCCGTCATGCGGGGCTCCCTCCGGCTAAACGGGCCTCCCCCCGTTCCGCCAGTCAAAACCGGCAGCCCCCGCCCCCAGCGACCGGCACGAAACAGGGCCGGCCTGCATCTTAGCCATTCAGGCCCAGGGAGTCCATGCCGCACAACGCCTCCCTCTGCTTGAGCCATTTGTAGTGAAATTTCAGATCGTTTCCCATGATGCTCCCCACAGCGGCCGTATCCAGTCTGCTCCGCTGGGAGGTTCCGGAGTCCTGACGGTGCACGCAGGTCACCGTGCCGCAATACATGACCTTCCATCCCGCCAGGCACAATTGCAGGTCATGGTCCGTGTCGTCGATCTGTGAAGGGGAATAGCGGATATCAAACAGTGGCGCGTCGGCCAGGCTGGCCACACGCAAAAGATGCTGGCAACCCATGACCACTCTTGTCTCCCGAATCACGTCGTAAAGTCCGATATCGTACTGCAAGAAAAATGTCGGCAAACTGACGCGAATGGCCTCCTCCGTGCACATGGATACATACCGATACAGGTACTGTAACAAAGGGAATCGGCCGGGAAAGACCACCTTGCACCCGACATTGCCGATTTTCGCATCGCTTTCGGCCACGGTGAGCATATGGCTCAACCAGTCTGGTTGCAGAAAAACATCGTCATCGAGAAAGGCCACATAATCGCCTTCCCGCACGGCCGGCAGGGAGAGCAGCCAGTTGCGGGCTGCGGGCGCGCCCACGTTCACCGGCGGTTCGACAATCTCGAAGTCATTGTCCGGGAACAGCCGGCGGGCCTTCGCCACCACCGAGGCGCTGTCGTCGGTGCAGCCGTTGAGCAGGACCCTGATCCGGGCCGGGCCGATGTCGCAGCCGGCCAGGCTCTCCAGGGTCTCGCCCAGAATCCTGCCCTTGTTGAAGCTGTACAGGCAGATGCAGACCTTCCTGGTCCGGACCAGGTTCGGATCGGGCACGAACGGGGAGCGCAGGGACCCCAGGCGCAAAAAGTAGGGGCGTTGCAGGGGATCCAGGGCCAATGCCCGCTCGTAGTGGGCCACGGCCTCGTCCATCCTGCCGGCGCGGCGATGCATCTCCGCGATGCGGCTCAATGAAAACGGATCGTTGACCTGATCCCGGATGGCCTCCCACAAGGGCCACGCGTTTTCGTCGTCACCCATGGCCGCGAAATGGTCGAACAGCCTTTTGGTCCAGACAAGCCGCAAGGCTTTGGGGCAGTTAAAGGCCCGCAGGGCCTCGTCGGGACCGCGGCCCTCGAACTGATCAAGGGTCAAAAGCAGGTCGGCGTACCGCACGGCCATGGGATGCCTGGCCAGCACCGTCCTGCAGATGCGGCGGATGTCCGGGGCGTTCTCCTTGAGGTGGGCCTGGCACAACTCGTTGAATGCCTCGGGTTCGGGATGCGTGGCCTCGAGAATCTTGATGATCACCTCGGCGCCGGCGGCGATGCCGGACTCCAGGCCGATGCGCAGGATATTCGGGTCCAGGGAGCACAGATGCACCACGGCCCTGATGGCCTGCTCCAGAAGACCGCGGGCCCGGGGCGACAAGGCCCCGCGACCTTCCGAGAACATCCTGTTGACAAAGGCCAGGGCGAGGGAGGAATCAACCTGAAAGTTGTTTAAATAATTTGCATAGTAGAGACAGGCATCATCCTGGGACAGGGCGAACAAGTCTCTTCCGAACCCCGTCCTTTTCCCGGACTCGAATGGACCCGCCATGGCATGCTCCTTGGTTGAACGCGGCACCCGGCGGCAATTCCATGCAAATCCCGGACCTTCCTGACGAAACGCCCGCCGCAGGGTTTGCCCGTTTCAATCGGAGACAGAGATGCCGTATTCGATCCGGTCCAGTCCGTCCACGCCGTCCCCCATGCCGGAGTCGTCCCCCTCCTCCACGATGCGAGACTGGAACACCTTGGTCTTGCGACGCTTTTTGGCCATGATTTCCTTGAGAAGCTCGTCGCGGCCCATGTAACAGTCCATGCACATGTCTTCACGCGGACTGAATTCCTGGACCCTCTTTTTCAGATTGCACACCTTGCAGACACGGACCTCGCGGCTCTCGGGGATCAAATCGTCGTCATCGTCCTCGTCACGGGCGTCAAGCGCGGGATCGACCTCACGGGCATCCAGATCGCCGATGTCATCGGCGCCGGACCGCTCGCCCCGGACCGAGCGCCCGGAGCGCTCACCCCGCCGCGTTCCCTCCGAGGCCTCGCCCCTGGCGCCGGCGGACGCCTTGGCCGGGCGCGCCCGGGGCTTTTCGCGCCCCGCTGTCTCGCTCCGCCCGCGTTTGCCCATCTCTCCCGCAAGTGGCCAGGGCCCTTTGCGGGTCTCGATGATCATTTCGGCCAGGATCAATTCCGGAAACAAATCGGCCAGGATGCGGGTAAGCTGAAACTTCTTGTCCAGTCCCTTGCGCCTGATCCGGATATAGGCGCGGTTTCCCTGGACCGTGGGCCATATGGCCCTGTCCAGGTTGGGTTCGCCCTCACCGAGGAACCGGGCCTCAATGACCAGGCCCCGTTCGCAAATATAGTATTCCTCGTCGGCATCGCCCGTGAAATATTCCGCATCGCGTGGAATCATTTTCCAGTCCACTTGGTCCCCCCCTCTCCTCTCGTCGTCCCCGAGCCCCGGCAGCGATCCGAGGCCGGACAATATTGCGTCTCAAAATAACCGCCGCGCGGAACATGCCGACGCGACGTCAAATACCCATATCCTGGTCGATCAAAACGATCTTCACCCTTCCATCAGGGAAACTCTTCTCGGTAATGGTCCACACGTTGCAGATGCGGTCAGGACTCTTGCAATCCTGACAGTACGAGGTTTTGACGCAGGGCGTCTTCTTGTCCAGGCGCATGGCGTTGATCGGCGCGGTATAGGTCTTGATCCGCCGCATGGCCTCTTCGACCCCGGTCACGATCTTGTTGCGCCCGGCCAGCACGATCACCTGCCTCGGACCGAAATGCATGGCCCCCACCCGGTTGCCGATCATGTCCAGGTTGACCAGCTTCCCGGATTCGGTGACCGCGTTGGTCCCTGTCAGAAAACAGTCCACCAGAAGGGCCTGCCGCCTGAGTTCGTACATCTCCTCCCGGGACAGGGCCTTGTTCGTGGTATCCAGGACCTGATAATCCGGGTTGTTCCGAAGCGCCGCGACCAGTCCCAGGGCGGCCACGGTCCCGGAGCCGCCGAACGAAAAACTCCTCGCCCCGGTCCCGGGAATGATCTCGTCTAAAACCAGCCGCGCGGCGGCGACGGAATCCGGCGCCACGTACACCGTGAACTGGTTGGCTTCAAGAGCCTTTTTGACGGCTTCAAGCCGTTTTGCATGGAAGGCGTCGATGGGCCTGTCCATAAATTCTCCAGCATAATCGAATGATTAGACCAATATTCAAGCCTTCCCGCTTTCGGCCGGGCGCATACTGAACCGGAGCATGGAAAAAATCAAGCCGTTGCCCGTATCGCGGGTCTATTGGTAAAGAGCGCGCAATTCCTGGATGAACCTGCCCACGGTGCGGTCGTGTTTGTCCTGGCGCACCACCACCCACACCCCCCAGGAAATGGGAATGCCCAGATTGCGGGCATCAGTATAGAAGGCATTCAGGCTTTCCACGATGCGCCCCACGGTCATGCCCTCGAAATAGACGTCCGTCTGACGGGCGATGCTCGTGAGAATATCGCTGCACATGGAATATTCGTTGCGCAAAATGATGTGCAGGATGCTTTCGCTCAGGTTCAGGCCTTCCAAGATGCCGATGATCAGATCCGTCTTTTCCGCATCGTCCAGACGGTTCCAGTAGGCGCCGTCACGGACGTTCTCGGCCCGGCCCTGGCCGTCGGGGGCCAGGGCGAACACGGACAGGGCGCAGGCCAAGGCCAGTCCCGGAAGCATCTTTCGTCGCATGGGCAAAAGCTCCATGGAACGCAAAGGTCTCGCATCAAAAAGGGAAATCCACCCCGCACGCGCCCCTTGAAAGAGGCCACGTATCCCTCCTACGCCACTGCCTCGCGCAATTCAACACGTCCAGGTCCACGTAGCGAAAAAGAATTGCCGCATCACCACCTCACAGGGTCCTCAACCCAGGAGGCATATGGGATACCTCGAAGGGGCCGGCCCGCCGGCCGGCACCGGCGGACAGCCGCAGGATCGATCCGTTGTGGACCGGAAAAGCCTCGCGAAAACCCCGGAAACGGGCCATGGCCATGGCATCGGCCGGGACGGCGAGGCCCCCGAAAAAACGCAGCAGCACGGCCCGAATGAACTGGCCGTGGCTGAAAACCACCGTGAAGCCCTGTCCGGGTTGGCCCGGGTCGACGAAGCGGCCGAAAAACACCTCCACCCGCGCCGCCAGTTCGGCAAAGGTTTCGGCCCCCTCCCCGTCCCGGTATGCCGGATCGCAACGATCCCAGTACTCCCGGATCATGGGGTGGCGGATGTCCCTGGTCGTGCCGGTATATTTGCCCGGCGCCAGATAGGTGAATTCATGCACGGCCGCGGTTTCCACAACGGACGCCGGGAAGCGCTCCATGGCCGGACGGGCCGTGTCCATGGCCCTGGCATAGGACGAGACCACGATCAGATCCGGGGCTCTGGGCAGGGCCCGGGCCACGCACCCGGCCTGACCGCGCCCCACGTCCGTGAGTCCGGACTCACCCGGCAGCCCTGTGGGCAGACCGGCGTTGGAAATGCTTTGCCCGTGCCGCACCAGCCAGACCTCACCCATACATCCTCCTCCCATCCCGCACGTCGCGGCAATATCTCCGCCAGCCGGATCACCCGACCGATGCGGCTTGCGCGGCCCGCATCGGGCCTGTATAACCCGGGGCCATGCAGCAGATCATCCTGATCCGGATCACCGGCGACGACAAGCCGGGTCTCACCGCCACCCTGACCGGACAACTCGCGGGCTCCCGCGTGGACATCCTGGACATCGGCCAGGCCGTCATCCACGACACCCTGTCGCTGGGCATTCTCATCCGCATCCCGCCCGAATCCGAATCCGCCCCCATTATCAAAGACCTGCTTTTCACCGCCCACGAACTCGGCGTCAACCTCACCTTCACCCCCATTTCCCCCGAGCGGTATGAAAAATGGGTGGAGGCCCAGGGCAAGGCCCGCCACATCGTCACGCTCCTGGCACGGGCCATCACCGCCGAGCAGGTGGCGGCAATAGGCCACGTCATCGCCGAAAACGGCCTGAACATCGACGTCATCACCCGCCTGTCCGGGCGGACCCCCCTGACGGAATCCTCGTCGTCCCGCCAGGCCTGCGTGGAATTCTCCGTGCGCGGCACGCCCCCGGATCCCGCCGGCATCAAGGGCCAGTTTCTGGCCATCGCCGGAAGACTCGGAGTGGACATCGCCTTCCAGGAGGACGGAGCCTTTCGCCGCAACCGCCGTCTGGTGGCCTTCGACATGGACTCCACCCTGATCGCCGCCGAGGTCATCGACGAACTGGCCAAGGAGGCCGGGGTGGGCGGGGATGTGGCGGCCATCACCGAATCGGCCATGCGCGGCGAGATCGATTTCAAACAGAGCCTGCGCAAACGTCTCATGCTCCTGCGGGGTCTGCCCGCCAGCACCCTGGACGCCGTGGCCGAGCGCATCCCCATGACCGACGGGGCCGAACGGCTCATCAACAACCTCAAACGCTTCGGCTACAAGATCGCCATCATCTCCGGCGGATTCACCTATTTCGGCCGCCGGCTCAAGGAGCGGCTGGGCATCGATTTCCTGTTCGCCAACGAACTGGAGATCCAGGACGGACGACTTACCGGCAACGTGGTGGGCGACATCGTGGACGCGGCCAAAAAGGCCGAGATCCTGGCCGGACTCGCGGCCCGCGAGGGCCTAAGCCTGCAGCAGGTCATCGCCGTGGGCGACGGGGCCAACGATCTGCCCATGCTGAACCTGGCGGGGCTGGGCATCGCATTCCATGCCAAACCCGTGGTCAAGCAGGGGGCCAAACAGGCCATTTCCACCCTTGGCCTGGACAGCATCCTGTATCTCATCGGCATGCGCGACCGGGACACCGTGACCTGACACGCCCCTCAAACCGAAAGGAGCACTCCGTGGAAACCGCGCTGCAACAGGAAATCACCGCGCTTCGGGTCAACATCCTCAAGATGTTGCATATGTCCATGGACGCCGTGCGCAAGGCCACCCAGGCCGTTTTCGAGAACGACGCCGATCTCGCCCGGCAGATCATCGACGACGACCGCCACATCAACACCCTGGAATGCCTCATCGACTCCGAGAGCCTGCGGGTCCTGGCCCTGCATCAGCCCGTGGCCAAGGACCTGCGCTTCATCGTCGGCTGCATGCGCATGATCGTGAGCATCGAACGCCTGGGCGACGAGGGGGCCAACATCGCCGAACGGGTCCTGCTGTTGCACGAACGGCCGCGCATGGAGATCAACCCGGCCCTCAAGCAACTGGCCGAATTGGCCATGGAACTGGTACAAAAGACCATCACCTCATTCATGGAACTCGATGCGGAACTGGCCAAGGAGATATTCGACCGCAACATCGAGTCCATGAACCTGAGCATAAGGATTTTCAAAGAGATCACGGAATACATGATCCGCGAATCCCGGACCGTGGAGCGCGCCGTGCAGTATTCGTTCATCGCCCACAGTTTCAAACGCATCTGCGACCAATCCTCGAACATCGCCGAAAGCATCATTTTTATCAAGGAAGGAGAGAACTACAAGCACAAGTGCGGGAAATAAATCCGTCATGCTGCACGCCGCAGGGGGGCGTGGTATTGCCCAGGCCTCAGGCCCCGCCTCTTTGCCGCGCGTTCATCCCCCCCGGGTCCAAACCTCGGCCGGCGTCGTAGATGCCCACCACATCCTCCAGGAGGAGCATCGACCGGGCTCGTCGGTAATACCTGCGGATGTTCAAATAATCCGACTCGTAGCCTCCCTCCCCGCTCCAGCCGCGCCCCCGTGCGACCACCAGTTCCCGGGAGAGGCACAGGCACAAGGGATCGATGTTTCCCTGGCGCAACGCGTCTTCCGCATTGCCCGGCCGTGGAAGCAAGGGGATGTCAAAGGCCCGGCTCACGTCGATACGGGCAATGATCATCTCCGTGCCCAGATGCGGAAGAAAGCTGGTCAGGGCGTTTTCCGTGAGGGCGTTGTCATCGTCCAGGAACAACAGGTGCGAGCCTTTGGCCGCCTTGATGAGGCCGTCCCGGATGCTGTTGCCGAAATTGCCCGATTTCGGAAAAGTGACACAGCGCACCCCGGTGCGCACCTCCGGACACTGTCCCGCGACGCCGTCAAATCCCACCAGCCACTGAATCTGGCCGGGGCGCATGAGACCAGCGCGCGAGGCCCGGTCCACGGCGGCGTCAAGGCTGCGGCCGGCCTGGGCCAAGGCCTGCGGCCTGTCGCCCCGGCTCGGGGTGATGACGCTTACCAGAAAATCGGATGGTCCGCCCACAACGCTTCCCGCCCCCCTTCGCCCGCCGCCCGTTCATCCTCCGGCCCCTGAATTCCGCTCATTCTCGGCCAGTGCCGGATCCCGCTCATGGCTTGCGGTTTCTCTGGAACCGGTTCACCGCATTGATATGGTCGTTAAGCGTCTTGCTGAACCGGTGGGCTCCCTCGCCTGTGGCCACGAAGTAGTAATAATCATGGATTTCCGGGGCGGCCACGGCCAGAAGCGAGCCCAGCCCGGGAGAACAGACCGGCCCCGGCGGCAGGCCGGGATGCTGGTACGTATTGTAGGGGTTGCCCGGATCGTCGAGATGCGCCCGGCGCAGATTGCCGTCAAAGGTCTCGCCAAGGCCATAGATCACCGTGGGGTCGGTCTGGAGCAGCATGTTTTTGGTCAGGCGGTTGAGGAACACCCCGGCCACCCTGGCCCGTTCCTCGGGCACGCCCGTCTCCTTCTCCACGATGGACGCCAGGGTCACCGCCTCGTACAGGCTTTTGCCCTCGAGCGGCTTGACCGGCCAGACGTTCACTATCTGACGTGAAAACTCCCTGAGCATGGCCTCGACCACATAGGCCGCATCGTCCCCCGGTCGCCGGGTGAACAGGTAGGTTTCCGGAAACAGGAACCCCTCGGCCGTGTCCGCCTGTATGGCGTATTTCTCAAGGAGCGTCTTGTCCCTGGCGGCGCGCAGGAAACTCTCGGCCGTGCCGAACCCGGCCTCCTCCACCACCTTGGCCGTCTGGCGCATGGTCAGTCCCTCGGGGACGGACAGCTTGCGCTGAATTCCCGGAGAGGTGGTCAGCACCTCCAGGACCTTGCCCGGGGTCAGCCCCGTGGACAGGGCGAATTCCCCGGCCTTCACCTTGCCGCCCAGTTCCGTGTATTTGGCGTAGAGCCGGAAAAGCAGGGCGTCCGTGACCACCCCCTGCTCCGCAAGCTTGGCGGCCACATCCCCGAAACGCTGCCCCGGTTCGATGACCACCACAACCTCGTGGCCCGGGTCCTCCGGGGGCACGGTGAGGAAGGTCCAGACATGGTAGCCCGCCGCCCCGGCCCCGGCCAACATGGCCAAAAACACGATCAGGATCACGTAGCGCATGGTTCGCCTTTCCGTCCGCCAAGAAAGGTGTTGACGATGCGGACCGCCGCCTGGGCGTCCAGGGCCTCACGAAGGCGCTTGCCCGAAAGTCCGGCGGCGCGCAAGTCCTCCTCGGCCTGGGCCGAGGACAGGGTCTCGTCCACGAGTTCGATGGGCACGGGGGTGCGGCGGGCCAGGCTTTGGACGAAGTTTTCGATCTGCCGGACGGTTTCGGCCTCCCGGCCGGGAATGCCCTCCGGAGGAAAGGGCAGGCCCACGACGATTTTTTCCACACCCCGGTCCGAAATGACGGCCAGCAACTCGTCGAAAAGGGCCTTTCTTGTGGTGCGCGTAATGGTCTTCACCGGAAAAGCCATACAGCCCTCCGGATCGGTGACGGCCAGTCCCACTCGGGCCAGCCCGAAGTCGATGCCCAGGATTTTCATGCGGCGGTTTCGGGGGAGAGGGAGCCTCCGGCGGCCAAAGGGGCAAGCCCCCTTTGGAATCCCCTTCCCGTTTTCCCCTCCCTTACCCGGCTTCCCATCCGCCGAA
>JBMONM010000154.1:0-8357 GCA_049324675.1 Thermodesulfobacteriota bacterium | reverse complement strand
AACCCGCCGGCCGACTCAGCCGCCCGCGCCTCGCTGCCGGGCGATCCCGCCGGAGGCGGGCCGGCCGGGAGGGGACGCGTGGACGGGCGGAAAACGGGCAGGCTGTATGTGGTGGCCACGCCCCTGGGCGACGCGGACGATCTTTCGCCCCGGGCCGCGCGCATCCTGGCCGGGGCGGACCTGGTCCTGGCCGAGGACACCAGGCGCACCGGGCTTCTCTTCAAGCGCCTGGGCATTGCCGCGCGGGGGTTTGTCAGCCTGCACGAGCACAACGAGGAGGCCCGGCGGGAGAGGGTTCTGGGGCTTTTATCCCAGGGGCTGACCCTGGCCCTGGTGTCCGACGCCGGGACGCCCCTTTTGTCCGACCCGGGCTACCGGCTGGTGCGGGCCTGCCGCGAGGCCGGATACGCCGTGTCCCCGGCGCCGGGGCCGTCGGCCGTGACCGCCGCCTTGTCCGCCGCCGGGCTGCCGCCGTACCCCTTCACCTTTCTCGGATTTCTGCCGCGCAAGACCTCGGACATCCGCCGCCTTTTCGAGAAACACGCCGCGACCGGGGCCACCCTGGTCTTTTTCGAGCGCAGGACCCGCCTGGGGAAGGCCCTGGCGGCGGCCCTGGCCGCCCTGGGCGACCGGGAATGCGTCATCGCCAGGGAGATGACCAAGACCTACGAGGAATTTTTGCAATCGCGGCTTTCCGTGTTCGCGGCGGCCCCGCCGGAGATACTGGGCGAGATCACTGTGGTGGTGGGGCCTGGGGAGGCGGCGGGGAAGGCGGCCTCGGCCGAGGAGGTGTTGCGCGTCGCGGCCGAGGAGGCCCGGGCCGGGCTGCGGCCCAGGGAGACGGCCCGGCGCACGGCGTCCCGGGTGGAGGGCTGGAGCGTGGCCGAGGTGTATGACCTTCTGGTGCGCGGGGCCTAGGTATCCGGCTGTTTTTTCACGTGGTGCCGGCGTGTTGTGGAAATCCGATTTTTTGGATACACATTTTTTGCATTTTTCATGACGATCCGAAGAAGGGACGGCGGTGGCGTGCGGCCGTCTTGTCCCGCGGAGTGTGTCCATGGTGAAATCGGAAGGCGGATTGATCGATCTGGAAAAAACCCTCGAAGGCTTCGAGGACGATCGGGAACTGTTGCGCGAGGTGCTCTCGGTTTTCGTCAGCGAGAGTCCGCAGCGGCGTGCGGCCATCGCCGAGGCCTTCGCCGTGAGGGATATGGAGCGGCTCGCGCATCTGGCGCATTCCCTGAAAGGGGTCTGCGGGACCATCCGGGCCGAACCATTGCGGGAAATGAGCTATCGGGTGGAACTGGCGGCCCGGGACCGGGACGAGGGGGTGGTCGAACGCAATGTCCCGGCTCTTTTGGCCATGCTTGCGGAACTGACCGAATACCTTTCCCACGAAGTGCGCGACACACTGGGTGGGGCATAGCCCGGCACGGCCGTTTCGCGTCTTTGCGCAGTCCGCCTTATTCCGGGACCATGGCCCGGATCCTGTCCCCGTGCTCGTCGACCGGGCCGGGCTTTTCCCGAAGCAGTTCCCGCCAGCGCCGCACCGCCAGAACCATGACCACGGCCATCAGCGCCATGACCGCGATGCCCAGGACCGCCAGGAGATAGCGGCCCTTGGGCAGGTAATTCTCCACGATGCCCATATAGCCGGCCACCATGGTGGTCACGGCCATGAACAGCCCAGGAACGGCCGTGATCCAGGCGTATCCGGCCCGGTCCAGCCGGATGAGCATGGTGGTGCCGATGATCAGCCCGCAGGCCGCCAGAAGCTGGTTGGACATGCCGAAAAGCGGCCAGATGCTGCCGATGTCTCCGGTGTAGACCAGATAGCCCCAGCAAAAGGTGAAAAGCGCCCCGCTTATGACGATGCCCGGCCACCATTTGGGCCGGGAGAACCGGGGCCATATCCGCGACAAGAGCTCCTGCGTGAAGAACCGTCCCACCCGGGTGCCCGTGTCCACGGCCGTCAGGATGAACACGGCCTCGAACATGATGGCGAAGTGGTACCAATAGGCGTCGAGTTCGGTCATAAACGGCAGGGAGGCGAAGATGGAGGCCATGCCCACGGCCAGGGACACCGCCCCTCCGGTGCGCCCGGCGAGCTGTTCGCCCACGGCCTTGGACAGCTCGTCCAGGTGCACCGGGGCCAGGCCCAGTCCGGCGAAGACGTCCGGGGCCGCGTTGATGGCGAAGTAGTCCGCCGGGACCATGACGCAGGCCGCGACAAGGGCCATGATCGCCACCAACCCCTCCACCAGCATGGCCCCGTAGCCCACGAACAGGATGTCCCCCTCGCTGCCGATCATCTTCGGCGTGGTGCCCGAGCCGATGATGGCGTGAAACCCGGACAGGGCCCCGCAGGCGATGGTGATGAACACGAAGGGGTAGACCGCGCCGGGGATGATCGGCCCGCCGCCGTGGATAAAAGGGGTCAGGGCCGGCATGGACAAGTCGGGGCGCACCCACAGGATGCCCAGGACCAGAAGTCCGATGGTGCCGATCTTCAGATACGTGGACAGGTAGTCGCGCGGACACAGAAGCAGCCACACCGGAAGCGTCGAGGCCACCAGGCCGTAGACCGGGATGAAGACCGCGAGTTCCTTGCGGGAAAAGGTGAACCACCGGGCCAGGGCCGGGGTCTCGGCCACGTAGGGGCCGGCCAGGATGGTCAGAAAGAGCAGGCCCGCGCCCAGAAGGCTGGCCCCGAGCACGTCCCCGCGCCGCCAGACGTGCAGGTACAGGCCCATGACGAAGGCGATGGGAATGGTGGCCGCCACCGTGAAGGCCCCCCAGGGGCTGTCGTGCATGGCTCCCACCACGGCCAGGCTCAGGCCGGCCAGGGTCAGGACCAGGATGAACAGCACGGCCACGGAGGCCGCCTTTCCGGCCACCGACCCGATCTCCAGGCGGGCGATGCGGGCCAGGCTGCGGCCTTTGTGGCGCACGGAACAGAACAGCACCACCGTGTCGTGCACCGCCCCGGCCAGGACGCAGCCGATGAGGATCCACAACGCCCCGGGCAGATAGCCGTACTGGGCGGCCAAAACCGGTCCCAGAAGCGGCCCGGCCGCGGCGATGGCCGCGAAATGGTGGCCGAAGAGCACGTACCGGTTGGTTTTCACGTAGTCCACGCCGTCGCCCATGGCCACGGCCGGGGTGGGCCGGCCGGGGTCTATGCGCAGGACCTTGCGGGCCAGAAACAGGCCGTAGAAGCGGTAGGCCAGGGCGAATAGGCACAGGGCGGCAAAGACCAGGGTGAAGGCGTTCACGGAAGGGGCCTCCTGGGGACCGTTTGGGCGTCCGGTAAGCCGGGACATTGTAAAGACGCAGACGTTTTTCGCAGCAATGAAGTGAAAAATCAATCTGTTCGGGGAAAAATGAGTCATTTCGGGGAGGTCTGGAAAAACGCGGAAAGCCGGTTACGAAAATGTAATCGGGCGTGTCCGGGCGCGGGTAATTTTCGTTCCCGCTTCGTTTCATGCCACGTGGCAGCGCCCCCAACCCCCTGTCCGGACACATGTGCAATAGCCGGCACGATGCTTGCTTATGGGCGCTCGCCGGTCGCGAGAGCGTCATACGGCAAAAGCTGTAATAAAACCGGGAAGATCCCGGAATCATGAAAAAAAGCGGGAGACACACCCCGCGCACCAGGAGCGAAACATCCATGTTCCAGATCGAAGAGGGTCTCGCCACCGCCCCCATGGAACGCGTCCGGGCTCACGGCCGCTACCTGTTCGTCGGCGAAGAAAAGTTCTTCATCAAGGGCGTCACCTACGGCCCCTTCCCCGAAAACGAGAACGGCGAACCCCTGCCGGAAAGGGACAAGGTGGCGCGCGATTTCGAGATGATGCGTTCCGCCGGGGTGAACACCGTGCGCGTGTACTACGTCCCGCCCCGCTGGTTCCTGGATCTGGCCCAGGGCATGGGCGTGCGGGTCATGATCGGCATCCCCTGGCCCCAGCATCTGTGCTTCCTCGACCAGTGGGAGGTCAAGGAACAGATCAAGACCGTGGTGCGCGAGACCGTGCGGCCCCTGGCCGGCCATCCGGCCATCCTGGCCTGGCTCGTGGGCAACGAGATTCCCGCGCACATCGTGCGCTGGCACGGGGCCAAGAAGATCGAGAAATTTTTGGCCAAACTGACCGCCATCGTGCGCCGGGAAGACCCCTCGGGGCTGGTCACCTACGCCAACTATCCGTCCACGGAATACCTGCGCCTGCCGTTTTTGGACTTCCTGTCGTTCAACGTCTACCTGCACGAGGAGAAGGCCTTTAGGGCCTACGTCAAGCGGCTGCAGAACGTGGCCGGCGACCTGCCCCTGGTCTTGTCCGAGTTCGGCATGGACTCCATCCGCCACGGCGCCGACCATGTAGCCGAAACGCTTTCCTGGCAGCTTCGGGCCGCCTTCGAACTGGGCGTCTCCGGGACCATGGTCTTCGCCTGGACCGACGAATGGTACACCGGCGGACACCTGATCGACGACTGGGCCTTCGGCGTCGTGGACGCGGCCAGAAATCCCAAGCCGGCCTTCGAGGCCGTCTCCGGGGTCTACCGCCAGCGCCTGCCGCTCCTGCCCGAAAAAACGCCCCTTATCTCCGTGGTCATCTGCGCCTACAACGCCGATTCTACCATGGACGGCTGTCTGGCCTCCTTCCAGAAGCTGGCCTACCCGAATTTCGAGGTCATCGTGGTCGATGACGGCTCCACGGACGCCACTGGCGAGATATCCGACCGCTACGCGGCCAAGTATCCGTACATCCACGTCATCCACCAGCCCAACCTGGGCCTGTCCGCGGCCCGCAACGTGGGCATGAACGCCTCCCGGGGCGAGATCGTGGCCTACACCGACTCCGACTGCTACGTGGACCCGGACTGGCTGACGTACATGGCCTGGGCCTTCACCGACGAGCGCTTCGTGGCCGTGGGCGGCCCCAACCTGCCCCCGCCCGAGGACAACCGGACCTCGGCCTGTGTGGCCGTGTCCCCGGGCGCGCCCACCCATGTCCTTCTGACCGACGAGGTGGCCGAGCACATCCCGGGCTGCAACATGGCCTATCGCCGTGAGAAGCTCATGGAGATCGGCGGGTTCGACGCCACTTACCGGGCCGCCGGCGACGATGTGGACGTGTGCTGGCGACTGCAGAACGAGGGCTACGTCATCGGCTTCTGCGCGGCCATGATGGTCTGGCACCACCGCAGAAACACCGTCTCGGCCTACATCAAGCAGCAGAAGGGTTACGGCCGGGCCGAGGCCCTGCTTCTGCCCAAGCATAAGGACCGCTTCAACGTGCTGGGCAACTCCCGGTGGGCCGGACGCATCTACGGCGACATCGGCGGCTGCCTCCTGGCCAACCGTCCCGTCATCTACCACGGGGTCTTCGGCATGGGCCTGTTTCAGACCTTGTATGAACCCAAGGGCAGCCTGGTGGCCTACCTGCCCCTGTCCATGGAGTGGATGGTCCTGGCCCTGGCCCTTCTCGTGGCCACGCCCTTCGTGCCCCTGCTCGGGCTCGCCGGGCTGGCCATGGCCGCGACCTCACTGGCCTTCGTCGGCCACCGGGCCAGCAAGGCCAAGCTGCCGGCCCGCCACGACACGTTCGCCGCGCGCCTGATCATCGCGGGATTGACCCTGTTGCAGCCGCTTTGCCGGGGCTGGACCCGGTACAAGACCGTGTGGCAGTTGCGCAAGTGCGCCGCCCACGGCGTGTGCCCCGTGCCCCTGGCCGAGGACATGCCCCACGACGAGCGCGAGATGCCGCGCGTGGGCTTTCTGCGCAAGGCGGCCGAGGTCGCGGGCGTGTTTTCCCACCGCCTGACCTTCCATCGCTACTTCTGGAACAACAAGGGGGTGGAACGCGAACAGCTCCTGTCGCACATCCTGGCCGTGCTGACCGGGCTGCGCATGCCGTTTACCACCGACACCGGCTTCGCCTCCATCTCCGCCGTGCCGCCCTGGGACCTCTCGGCCAGGACCAACCTGTTCACCGTCCTGAAGCTTCGGGTCACGGCCGAGAACCACGGCGGATACAAGCGCTTCGTGCGTCTGGCCGGCACCATCCTGCCCACCGGTCGCGCCGTGCTGCTGCTGGCCGTCCTGGCCGCCGCCGCCCTCGCCCTGACCACCGTGTCCGCCTACGCCGCCGTGGCCGTGACCACCGCCGGAGCCCTGTTCGCCGGGTGGATGCTGTGGGGGCTGTTCCGCGCCGCCTCGCTGGTGACCATGCTTGTGCAGTACCTCATGGTGCGCGGTCCCGGCGGTTCCCTGGAGGAACCCTTGGAAGAGCGCCTGATCGCGCGCGCTTCCGCCCCCTCCCGCCGCGCGGTGGACGGCGAGGGCGATCCGGATGACCTGGAGGCGCTGATCCCGGCGTCGGCCGCCGCGAAGAAGACCGAGAACGCCCTGGCCGCCTAGGGGCCGATCATGATACCGACTGGGGCGCGTCGTGGTTGCGGCGCGCCCCAGTGTTGCGTCCAGGGAAATGGGAACGCCGGACTTCGGCGAACGATCTAGCCCAAGGTTCCTCTTCACATGCCCGTATTCCTGCGCCTTCTGGCCTACCTGCGGCCCTATCGGCTGACCTTCCTTCTGTGCCTGGGACTGGTGGGCCTGATCAGCGCCATGGAGTTGCTCAAGCCCTGGCCGCTGAAGCTCGCTGTGGACCAGATCATCGGCCGCGCCCCCCTGGCCCTGTGGGGGATGACCATCGACCCCGCGACCATCAGCGTCACCGTGCAACTGGCCGCCGTGGTGGGGCTGCTCGTGGCTGTCCACTTCCTGGTCGGCTTCGTCCAACTCCTCAACAACTACCTGACCATCCGCATGGGCCAGGACATGGTCCAAGACCTGCGTTGCGACCTTTTCCAGCACCTGCAGCGCCAGTCCCTGCTCTTTCATCAGAAATGGCCCACTGGGGACCTCATCTACCGGATCATGGGCGACACCTACGCCGTGCAGACCCTGCTCATGAACGGCGTGTTCACCACGCTTACCAGCTCGGCCATGCTCATCGGCATGTTCGTGGTCTGCCTGCGCCTGGACGTGGAACTGACCATCTACGCCGTGTGCGTCATTCCCTTTCTCTTCCTGGCCATCTCCCGGGTCAGCCGGCGCATAGGCGACCTGACCACCGAGACCCACATGAAGGAGAGCCAGGTCTATTCCACCGTGGAACGCATCTTTTCCTCCATCTCCCTGGTCCAGGCCTTCGCCCGCGAGGAGGAGGAGAAGAGACGCTTCGTGGCCGAATCCCAGCATTCCTTCGACCGCAAGCTCTCCCTCTACGCCCTGCAGACCGTCTACGGCTGGCTCGTGGGCGGCATCACCGCCGCAGGAACGGCCCTGGTGCTCTACGTGGGTGTGCGCCACGTCCTGGACGGGTCTTTGACCACCGGCGAACTGCTCATCTTCATCTCCTACCTGGCCACCCTGTACACGCCCTTAAGCAGCTTAAGCACCACCGTGGCCGCCATCCGGGGATCCCTGGCCCAGGCCAAGCGGGTCATCGACGTCATGGCCATGGACGCCTCGGTGCACGAGGACCCGGGTGCCAAAGACCTTGCCGTGTCCCGGTGCGAGGTCCGCTTCGAGAACGTGGCCTTCGGCTACGAGCCGGACAACCCTGTGCTCACCGACGTCTCCTTCGCCTGCCCCGGTGGGTCCACCGTGGCCGTGGTCGGACAGACCGGCGCGGGCAAGACCTCGCTGGTCAGCCTGCTTTTGCGCTTCTACGATCCCCAGACGGGTGTCATTTCCATCGACGGCCAGGACCTGCGCCATGTCACCCTCAAGAGCCTGCGGCAACATATCGCCATCGTGCTCCAGGAGACCCAGCTTTTCCCCATGTCCGTTCACGAGAACATCGCCTACGGCAAACGCAAGGCCACCCGCGACGAGGTCGTCCAGGCCGCCAGGCTGGCCAACGCCCACGACTTCATCATGGCCCTGCCCGAGGGCTACGACACCCAGCTCGGCGAACGCGGCTCCACCCTGTCCGGCGGCCAGCGCCAACGCCTGGCCATCGCCCGGGCCCTGCTCAAGGACGCGCCGCTTCTGATTCTGGACGAGCCCACCAGCGCCCTCGACGCCGAGACCGAGTCGCTCATCATGCAGGGCCTGGAACGGCTCATGGCCAACCGGACCACGTTTATCATCGCCCACCGCCTGTCCATGATGCGCCGGGCCGATCTCATCTTGGTCATCAAGGACAAGCGCATCCATGAGATGGGGACCTTTGACGAACTGATGGCCAAAAACGGCGAATTCGCCAGGCTGCACAGCATCCAGATGGGAAAAATACCGGCCTAAGAGCCCGGGGGGAATCATTCCCCCCGGACCCCCTGGCACCGGGCGC